>JBCDAQ010000032.1:0-28601 GCA_039185285.1 Pseudomonadota bacterium | reverse complement strand
GGCGCAGGCAATGGATTTTAGAACCATACCTCTGGTCAAAGATCTCGAGCATGACTTTGGGTTGGCTCTCATCTTCGATGATCAGGGGCGGAGCGCTGTACGCGACAAGACTGGCCGCGACATTGGTATTTTCTTCCGCCAAGAGGGTAAGTGTGTCTTTGTCTGTGCTGAAGTCGACCACGTAGATGACGACGACCCAAAGCAACTTTTCCAATCGATGCTGGAAGCCAACATGACGATTGGGGTGGCTCATGACTTTCACTTCGGTCTCGACCATTCGGGCCACCAGATCATGATCTATCAACAGTTGCGTGTTTCCGACATCACCGCTGCAGATCTGGTGGAGCGAATGGACTATGTTGCCGCCACCCGCGACGCCATCGGTCAAGATATCCGGGCGGCTCTGGACGGAAACGATCGGGTTGTCTCCGGTTCAACTCAGATGCATGAGTTCGGGACGACAATTCACGTTTGAACCTAACTCGGCATGAAAGCTGTGATGAGCTGTTTCTACGCAAAACACAGGGAAAAACGCTCGTGAAGGTCTTTCCAGACCCGATGAGCTCGACCACGAATCCGCAGAAGGTGATCAATACCGCATCGTCGGGTTTTGATCGGCATGAAGGCCTTCAAACAGAGCTCTTACGCAACCGAACCCAGGGAGGTGCTGAATGACGATAACCTCGAAATCACCAGGTGGAGTTGACCAAACGACTCCCACTCCCGCCCCTTCTGATCAGAATACCGTCCAGCCTTCGACGTCTTTTCAACCGGTGCAAGTCGCGGAGACCAACCTTCGTGATATTGACAACGGCGATGGGAGTGCAGGCGTCAGTGGCATTTCAAATTTGCCAGAGCCCGCGGCCGGCAAATCTCACGGTCAGGATATCGTGCAAGCCCGCGGGTTCTCGGCCGTCGATCCGTCCGTTCAGAAACCCTCAGTCAAATCAACGGAGCTCGGTTCCCCGGATAATCCAGCGTCATCGGCGGACCTCAAATGGCTCGGTGACAAACGAGGATCCTCGCAAGGTGGCATCTACTCGAAACCAGGAGCAGACGGACAAACCAAACTCCTTGTCAAAGAATACGGCGATGCCGACGAGGAAATAGACGGCAAGGATCAGGCCTATAGCGAGTTGGCTGCTTCGCGCATATATGCGGCAGCCGGTGTGAACGTCCCCAAGATGGGCATCGTCGATGGCCTACTTGAAGATCAAAACGAAGAGTACGAGAGCGATATTGGCGTCACTTCGGAGTGGATTGACGGCGTCAAGCGGTTCGACCCGAAGAATAAGGAACAGCTCGCGGCGGTTCAGAAAGACTTCGCCCTGCATGCCTTGTTAGCCAACTGGGATGCCATCGGCGAAGACTACGACAACATCGTCTACAACCCGAGCACCGACAGTATGGTGATGGTCGACCCCGGCGGCTCGCTCGACTTCCGAGCGATGGGCGGTCGAAAAGATGATCTCTTCGGACCGGTTGTGCGAGAGATCGACACAATGCGGGGCAAGGATCCTTCGGTTAAGGCAGACCAGGCCGCGGATGTTTTCGGCAAGATGTCCGACGCTGAAGTCGTCGAAAGCATGAAGCGGGCGGAAGCCGCCGCGCTGGACGGCGATAAGCTTTCAGACGCGATGAAAGAGGCTATCAGAAGCTCGCATCCTGCAGGGTCGAAAGAGGCGGAGCGACTGATCGACATCATGGAGGCGCGTGCGCTCAACCTGCGCGAACAGCGCATCGCCCTGGAAAAGACGCTGCCAACCGAAACGCCAGCAGAGACACAAAGCCCAGCTAGCCGGTATCGCGCGGCAGGAGAGGCATTCCTCGCCAAGACTGAGCCACAGATCGCAGCCCTTCAAAAGGCTCTGGCGAACGGAAGTCTGGACGGTGATCAGGAAACCCGCGGCAAGGTTTCAGAGGTGCTCGATGGTCTTGTGAAAGTTCGTGCTTTCGTCGCAAAGGACATGGCGGGCGATCTGTCTGACATCACTAGCGCCGCTAAACTGGGTAATCGCATGGGTGTGTTCGAGGATCTGTTCGAAGATGACCTGGAAGAGGCGCATGACGAGCTGTTCGACACCTGGCTTGCAGAGCACTCGGACGACGAAGCACTCCTTGATGCGCTAACCGAGATACGTGGCGTGCTCGATGCTGCAGAAGAGATGGTAGAGACAGCGGAGGATCCGAACATCCCGCTGCCTGTGGTGCGGACACCTGCTGCCGAGGCGTTTGCCAAACTCTATCAATCGGAAAGCGCCATGTTCATGGTCGCCACGGAGAAATCTGCCACCGAAGCCAACGCTATTGTAGATCGCGCTGACTTTTCGGCGCCAGATGACGTTGCCGAAGACATCGATGAGCTCATCACGGATCTTCAGGATCTTCGGAGCTTCGTCCAGTCCGCGGCGTCTGGGTTACTGGACCACATCACTGATGACGATGATCACGAAACAGAAATCGACTACATTCGCGGCTGCATCGAGGATCTAACAGTCAGCGAAGCGCGCTTGATGGCATCAGTTGAGACAGCGGATCCGACTCACGACAATGTCGATGACCTCATTGCCCTCGCTCGGTGTGCTGCAGAGACGCGGGCGGCTGCCGAGTCAATGTTGGAGACGCTCGATGTCTCGCCATCGGCCAACACAGCAGTTGTCGAGACGGCATCGGTCGATATGCCCGAGCCAGCGAGCCAGGAAGAGGTGCGGGCAAAATGGATCGCAGAGCAAAGACAAGCGTATAAGTCAGATCCACTCGTCCAAAAATGGAACGACTGCGACGAAAAGCCATTTAGTAGCAAGAGCCCAAAGTCCGATGCGAGTGCAATTCTGAGGAATGCGGAACTCGTCGACTTCATGATGGAACGCGGGATCTCGCTGGTCGAAGGGATCGCGATCCGAGCCTACACACACGATTTCTACGAGCCGATCAATAACCAGCTCCGCGGTGCTTTGAAGGGCGAACCAATGACCGACGTAGTCAAGGACCTGCACGCTAACCTGCTGAACGGTATCGCCAAACTGCCACCTTACGATAGCCCGATCCTTTGGCGCCAGATGGAAGAACTACCCGACGATATCGATCAGCAGTTGCAACAGGGTCAGATCTTCCCTGCCGGTGGAATTTACTCCACACAAAAGATGGAGCCAACGGAAGAAGAGGGCTTTGGCGACCGCTATACGCTCAAGATCGAACTTAAGGCTAGCGAGAGCAAGGGGCGCGATATCTCCATGTTCTCCAAAAGACCAGAAGAGGCCGAGGTCATCTTTCCGAACGGAACGCAGTTTTATGTCTCGAAACGAGAGGACATCGTCAACGAGGATGGCGAAGTCACCAGCATGCTAACGACCGTGGAGCAGTGAAATGTCCGATGAAACGCCCGTGAACAAGAAACAAACTCGGCAAAGGCGGATCAGCAAACGCTTTCGCGATAGGATGATGTCCGGCCTCGCTGATCCAGATTGGAAGTCAGCGGAGACTGACCAAGCAGATGAAAATGCCGAGCACCCTAATCAGTCGGCGCAACCTGACTCGTAAGTTGATGGATCCTCTTTAAGGATTGAGGAGGTCAGGCGCTTGCTGTTTTGGTGGAAGTAGCAGCGGACCCACTCGGCCACCGCGGATTCTGGGCTTTCAACCCGCTCTATCGATACTAGTGGTCGTCTAGACAAGTTCTCGTTGGCCACTATCGGTGGTCAGAGCTTCGCCGCTCTTTCTGTGAGGAGCAGGATTTTGGAAGTATGGGTTTGGCGCCGCCCTATGCTCAATATGAGTTTTCTGACCACTTTTGGCTACTGACTTTCGGCATGCCGGAATCGACAGATGTGGTCGTGAATGCCAAACTGGTTTGATGAAACGCTTATTTAAGACCAGCTTGATTGCTGCTTCGACGCTTGCGCTCGGAGCCAGTGTACCGATAGCCCAAGCAAGCGACTGCTCCGTCGACGCGATGCTGGTTTTCGATGGCTCAGCTTCAATGGATGAGATCAGTTTCGAGACCGGTCCGAACACTCGCATTGTTGAATCACGAGAAGCGATCCGGCGCGCGATGCCAGGCATCGAACCATTTCGCCGCGTTGGGCTTCTGATTTATGGTCCGGGGCCCAATGATGCTTGCAGCAACATCGACCTGCGCTTCGGCCCGATCCCGGATGCTGCAGGTCCAGTAATCGATGCAGTAGAGGCCCTCCGACCCGACGGCTTAACACCGCTAACTGAAGCTGTTCGGAAAGCGATAGAGACCTTGGACTACCGTAACCGCCCTGCTGTCGTCGTGCTCGTGACAGATGGGAACGAAACCTGCGGCGGGCGTCCCTGCGAGATGGCGAAGGCGCTTGGCGTCGATGCCCATGACCTCACAGTCCACGTGATCGGCTTCCGCGCTATCGTTGACTTTTTTGCATGGAACAACCCTGAACAGGATCCGCACACTTCCACCACCGTGGCGCGATGTCTTTCTGACGAGACTGGAGGGCTGTTCGTTACAACAAAAACAGTAGAAGAGTTGGTTGCCGCGTTGCAACGGACCCTCGGCTGTCTGGTGATCGGATGATCATCAGGGACTTTTCATTTTTCTTACAACGGTGAAAGCGCTCGTCCAAAAGAAGATAGAAACGTCACGGATAGGGCCCATTCACCAACTCGCCTTACTTTGATCGCGGCACTGATTTGCCCTGCACAACAGATGCTACACTCGTACTAACTAAACGTCAGCAAGGCTGACGTTGAAACCGGAACCTGTGATCCTCCTGAATTGCTCGGGCTCACGGTGCAGGCGGTTTGGGACTGAATCGCAGCCCTCGGAGCCTGGACGACCTACATAGGGTCGGGATCGACTGGGGAGAACGGATACCACGAGATTCTCAACGCTCGGTTCTGTGATGGACTGCTGAACCGGAAGCCCCCCTGCTCGCCCAAAGACGCGTCGATCGTTATCAAGAGCTGGCGGCGACACAGGACACCAAGCAACCCTACGGTGCGCTCAGGAACCGCCTCTCGTGGCGGGCAAGGTCGCCGGCTCCTCGATTCTCGACCTAGATGACCGCTGCCCCTGTGTGCGCGAACTGGCGACAACAGAACGGGCCCGCCAGCACATTGGTAGGGCCAAGAACCCGATATCCGTCTAACGAGGTCACAGATTGTAAGGGATCCAAAGCGCGAGGTCCTGCCAGAACCAGAGCAGTATCGCTGTAAAGAGCATGATCACTGCAAACGGTGCAGCGCCTTTCACCACTTCGCCCAGCCGGGCTTTGCCCACAGCCTGAATGACGAACAGGTTCAACCCGACTGGCGGGGTGATCAGCGCTGTTTCGATCAGGAGGACGAAGAAGATGCCAAACCAGATCGGATTGATGCCCATCGCCTCGAGCGAGGGGAAGAGCACTGGCACCATGATCAGCAGCATCGACAACGCCTCGAGGAAGAACCCTATAATGAGCAGCACTGCGCCCACGGCTAAAATGAACCAGTTCGGGTCCGCGATGTTCGAGGTGATCAACTGGCTGATTGTCTGCGGGATGAGGTAAAGCGTGATGGCATAGGAAAAGACCTTTGCACCCAGAATGATCATGAAGATCATCGCCGTGGTGATCATCGCCTTATGCGTTGCCTTGCGAAGCTTAGTGAGATTCATACGACCCATGGCATAGGTGATGATGAGCGCTACGACAAAACCAACGCCTGCGCTTTCGGAAGGCGTCGCGATGCCTGTGTAGATCGAGATGATGATGATCGTCGCCAGCAGGATCGTTGGCAGGGAAAGCGCCGTGGCGCGCCCACACTCGCCCCATGACGCCTTGGGTGTAGCAGTGTAGCCACCACCAAAGGATGAGAAAGCGACGCCATAGATCACGAATATCGTGGCGAGGAACAGGCCCGGACCGATTCCGGCAAGGAAAAGGGTCGGAATCGATTCCTCTGTCACCACGCCGTAGATGATCAGCGGAATTGATGGTGGGATCAGAATGCCCAGCGTGCCGCCCGCCGCCAGCATTCCAAGTGTGAAAGGGCGATCGTAGCCGCGCTTGGCCATCTCGGGGATCGCGACAGTCCCGATCGTCGCCGCAGTGGCAACCGAGGAGCCTGAGATTGCTGCGAACAATGTGCATGACACAATGGTCGCAACGCCGAGACCGCCCGGCCAATGACCAACCCACGACTGCACGGCTGCGAAAAGATCTCGCCCGACCCCGCCCGCCAAAAGGACGTTCGACATCAAAAGGAACATCGGCACAGCAAGAAGCTCGAAGGAATCGAGCGTCCCGTAGATGCGTTGGGGGACGCTGACCAGCGGAAATCCCTTCCACATCAACAGCGCGATCCCAAGCGTGCCGAGCGCGAAGGCGACGGGAACTCGGATCAGAAGGAGAAAGACCAGAAGGCCCAGGATCAGAAACGGTTCCATGCCTCAGATCTCGTCATGTTCGGCTGTGTCTGGAACGCCATCAACCCAGATGCGGATCACTTCGACCACGCATTGGATCAGCATCAGACCAAAGCCGACCCATAGCGAGCCATGAGTCAGCCATTTAGGCGGTGCCAGGAAACTGTCGGTGGTGTGTCCCGCGAGCGTAGACTTTAGCCAGAGGTCGAAGCCAAATTTCGCGGCAACCGCGCAGAACACAGCGATCATCAGAACCGAGAATGTCTCGCTGATCCGCCGCGCTAGGCTCTCACGATCACGAAAGAAGATATCGATCAAGATCAACTCGCGATGGCGCAGAAGATACGCGCCAGCCAATAAGGTCGCCCAGATCTGGAAGATGCGGCTAACCTCATCGACCCAGATCGTGGGCGCGTTGAACGCATAGCGGAGCAGCACCTCCCAGGCCACAAAGAGGCCAATGGCAAAGAACATCCAGGCCGCCAAGGTGCCGATAGCGTCGGAAATCCGATCAAACTGGCGCCACATGTTGTTCCCTGTCCTAGCGAGGCTTACCCCGAGCTCTCACCCGGGGCAGATAGGCGCGCTTACTGCACGGCCTTGATCACGGCGGCGGCTGTTTCACCCCCGTTTTCGACAAAGCGGTCGACGACGCCTTTGGTCGCCTCGCGCCACAGGGCCCGCTCGTCCGGGGTGAGCTCGACCACGTTCATCTTGCCGCGGAGATACTCGAGCGCCTCGGCCTCGATCTGCAGAACACTGTCGCGAAGCTCCGCTTCTACCTTGGCGCCGCACTCATTGACGACGGCTTTCTTTTTGTCGGACAAGCTCTGATAGAAGTCCTCATTCATCACGGCGACAAACTCGATATCGCTGTCAAAGGTCAGCGTCATATTCGGCATAACCTCATAGAGTTTGCGTGATTTCGCACCTGTAAGGCCAGTGATCCCAGCGTCGACCGCACCTTGCTGATAAGCGAGGAATTGCTTGGAGCCCGACATCAAGGTCGGCGCGCCACCGAGCGCCTCGACCGTCCAACCGAGCAGTTTGCCAAAGGTGCGAACCTTCTTGTCCTTAACATCCGAGGGCACCCTGATCGGATCTTTTGAGAGGTAGACGGTCCGCCCGAACGCCTGCCACCAGAGGATCCGCGCACCACTTTCCTGAAGAACGGCTTCATCCAGGATTTTGCGCATCTCAGAGCCCGGCGCAGTTGCTTTGCGCACTTTCTCCTCGCTATCGAGCAGGAACGGAACGTAGACCGCGTCCACTGCGGGAACCTGCCCGGCAAACCGGGTCAGCGAAGCGGTGCCCATCTCAATCGCGCCAGAGCCGACTGCTTCTGGGACCTGCGAGTCTTTGTAAAGCTGAGCCGATGGGAAGATCTGCACCTCAAGGTCGGACTGACCTTCGACGCAAGCTTTCCACGCTGAAAGGTTGATGCCCAGCGGATGGGTCTCGGGCAACTGAAGCGTCACCCGGATCGTTTCAGCGGAAGCGGCACCGGCGCCTGCGGCGAACACCAAAGCAGTCAGACCCAAAAGGGCTTTCTTGAGTTTCATCGTTTCCTCCCAAAGGCCGGTCTTGCGGCCGTTTCTATAAATTGATCTGTTCTGCTAGACGGAACACTAATCCTATTTTTTGATACACCTCGAAAGACGCAAGAAGTTTCTCACGGAGGTCGTGTGCCAACGGATAGGGTCGAAGCAGTAGACCGGGCGATCAACCTGCTTGAGGCATTTCATGAGCCAGGCGAAGATCTCAATCTGTCTGGGCTCGCGAAACGGACAGGCCTAGACACAACCACCCTCCTGAGGCCAACGAGGTCGCTACAGCATTTCGGTTACCTACTGCGCCGCCAGAACGGCGATTGTCGACTGGGGCCATCACTTTGGCGTCTCGGCACGCTCGACCGACAAGACTTTCTGCCCGCTGAGCTTGTCCGCCCGGTGCTGCGTGATCTCGCAGACGTGACAGCGGAAACAGCGTCCTTCTACGTAAAGGATGGCGAGGAGCGGGTGTGCCTCTACCGCGCAAACGCGACGCGGGCGTTGCGACATCGTCTCAATGAAGACGCCCGGCTGCCCATTGATCGTGAGGCCACGGGCCGTCTCCTTAGTGCCTATTCCGACCCGAAAGGTGAAGCGGGCGAGGGGGTTCGGGACCAAGGGTACGCAGTTTCCTTGGGGGAGCGTGCTCCTGAAATCACTGCAATCGCCGTCCCTGTTTTCGAGAATGCAGGGGGATGCGCAAGCGCGCTGACCATCTCGGTACCGGTCGGTCGATTCACACCGGATATGACCGAAGGGTGCATCCCGCAACTTCTTGATGCCGCAAAGTCGATGATGACCGTCCTGCCGCCGTAAACCACGGGATCGATGGATCTTGCGTTGTATCTGAGCCAGCGATGAAAGACGGTATCGGCTCTCAACGAGCCCGCATTCAACCCTTTTGCCCATGGTGATCTGATGTCCCAAGCCGCGAAACTAACGAAACTTCTGGCAGAAGATCGTTGCCATATAATGCCGTGCTGCTTTGACGCGCTCACGGCGAAGTTGGTTGAGCAGGAAGGTTATGATCTGACCTTCATGTCGGGTTTCGCGGCTTCGGCCAGCCGAATTGGCGCACCTGATCTTGGCTTGATGAGCTATGGGGAAGTGGTCGACCACGCGAGCAACATCGCCGAGGCCGTAAGCATTCCTCTGATCGGTGATGGTGATACGGGTTACGGCAACGCGATGAATGTCCGCCGAACGGTTGGCGGGTTTGCGAAGGCAGGATGTGCGGCGGTAATGATCGAAGACCAGCTCGCCCCGAAACGCTGCGGCCATACGCCAGGAAAAGCGGTGGTCGGGCGCGATGAAGCCTTCGATCGCATCCGTGCGGCAGTCGATGCCCGAGATGCTTTGCGAGAGGCAGGAAGCGATCTTCTGATCCTCGCTCGCACAGACGCACGGCATCAGCACGGTCTGACCGAAGCGATAGACCGCGCTGCTCGATTTGCGGATATCGGCGCCGACATCCTGTTCGTCGAAGCACCCAAAACTGAGACGGAGATGCGCGAGATCTGCGCCAACCTGCCCGGGGCGAAGATGGCGAACATAGTAGAAGGAGGTGAGACGCCGGACCTTCCGAACGCAGCGCTCCACGACATTGGCTACTCTATCGCCGCCTATCCACTGTCATTGATGGCGGCGGCAATGCAAGCAATGGTGACCACGCTTCGGGCCATGCGCGAAGATGATCGTCCTGGCCGGATGGAGTTCGGTGAGTTGCGTCGCCGGATCGGGTTTGATGATTACTATGAGGTATCCGAGCGATACGCGACATCCAATCGTAACTGAGGATCATCCAGCTTGTGCTGCAAGCGAGCCATAGCCTGAGCCGCTAGAGCAAGCCAAAAACTCAATGCGCTCTATCGCCAGAAGCAATTAGGAAGGCAGGTAACTCCGGAGGGTGCGCGCCTGGTGGGATGGTCGCCTGCTCCTGACCTACCTCGCAACCAAACGTCGGTTTGTCAGTACAAAGTGGTCTCCTACCATGCAGCAGGTGTCCCAGCCCTTAAAATCGAGCAGCTTCACTAGCGATCAGAGGGGGGAGACGGCATAGCCAGGAAGCGATACGCCGACCAAGATATCTTGAAGCTGCGGCGCGAGATCGAGCTGCTGCTACTGGCTTGCGACGATGTGGTAACGGGTTGACATAGTTGGTGGAATTTCAATTTTTTGAGAAGGTTCTTCCTCCAGGCGAGGTCTATGGCGATGCTCCAAACCCAGCGCATTTCCGAAAGTGCCTATCCCTTTGCGTTCTCCATCTTTGGATCGATGAGAGGTGCTAGTGAGATCTCGGCTGGGAACCGTTCGGTTGCGACCTCTAGCTCGTATGCGCCTGACGAGACGTCTTCGGAAGTGATCGGTGTATTACTTCGCACGTAACCCATGCCAATGGATTTGCCAATGGAGTGACCAAACCCGGCCGATGACAGCCAGCCACAGCGCTCTCCGTTCCGGTAGATCGTTTCCCGTCCCGAAAGGACCACATTGGGATCGGTGGTGAAGCTCGCGAGGATCTTCTTCACGCCGATCTTGCGTTGCGCTACGACGGCATCTCGGCCCTTAAACGGCATGCCAGAGCGGATCTTGACCGCCCACCCAAGCCCCGCCTCGTCCGGAGTATGATCCGGGCCGATATCGCCACCCCAGGCGCGATACCCTTTCTCCAACCGAAGCGTCTCGATCGCGCGGTAGCCTGCGTTGCGCAATCCATGCGGAGCGCCTGCCTCATGCAAGGCGTCATAGACCGTTTGGGCGTATTCTACAGGTAGATGCAGCTCCCACCCCAATTCGCCCACATAGGTGATACGCATGGCCAGAACCGGACAGCCAGCAATCCCGATCCGTCGCGCCTGCGCGAAGGGATGGCCTGCGTTCGAGACATCTTCCCGTGTCACAGCTTGCAATACATCGCGGGATCTGGGTCCAAACAGGGATAGCACGGCGTTGCCCGAGGTCACATCTACCAACTGGGCGTTCATGCTTGCGGGAATGTTCCGCCTGATCCAGTCGAAATCATGGGTCGCGAAGCCTGTGCCGGTGACGATGTAGAACTCGTCTGGCCGGATGCGCACGCAGGTCAGGTCGCATTCAATCCCACCGTGATCGTTCAGCATTTGAGTGTAGATGATCGACCCAACCTGCCGATCCACGCGGTTTGCGGCGATCCAAGACAGGGCCGCCTCGGCATCCGGTCCCTTGAGGACGAACTTGGCAAAGGAGGTCTGATCGAAAAGCGCTGCTGCCTCCCGCGCAGCCTTGTGCTCGCGACCGACCGGGGCGTGCCAGTTCGGGCGGGCGAAAGTGTAGACATCGCGCGCTTCCTCGCCCGGTACAGCATACCAATTCGCGCGCTCCCACCCCAATTTTTCACCAAACACAGCGCCAGCCGCGGCCAACCGGTCATAGAGGGGTGAGCGTCTGCATGGCCGGCCACTCTCGTTCTCCTCGGATGGCCAGGACATCGTGTAGTGTTTGCCATAGGCCTCGAGAGTACGCGTGCGCACCCAGTCCGTATCCTGATGAGGGCGGCCAAACCGGCGAATGTCGACCGACCATAGGTCATAGGGCGGCTCGCCCTTTGCCACCCATTCGGCCAGCGCCATGCCAGCACCGCCCCCTGAGGCGATGCCGAAGGCGTTGAAGCCTGCGCCGACGAAGACATTGTCCATCTCCGGCGCTTCGCCGAGGATGAAGTTGCCGTCCGGGGTGAAGCTCTCGGGTCCGTTGATGAGCTGCTTTGCGCCAACCTCCGCCAGCTTGGGCACGCGCGGCAAAGCCAGCTCCACCAATTGTTCGAAATGGTCGAAGTTCGAGTCCAACAGTCTAAAGTCGAAGTTCTCCGGAATGCCCTTAACCGCCCAGGATATGCCGTTTGGCTCGTAGCCCCCCCAAGCAAGGCCGCCGACCTCTTCCTTGTAATAGGTCAATCTGTCCGGATCGCGCAGCGTGGGTAGATCCGTGGGCACGCCGAACGCTTCGGTGATCATGTATTGATGCTCGACCGAGACGAGCGGGACGGTGACGCCAATGGTCGCCGCAAGCTCCCGTGTCCACTGCCCGGCGCAGAGGACCAGCTTCTCACAGGCTACATCGCCTTTGGGTGTTCGAACGCCAACCAGACGGCCTTGATCGGTCAGGATCTCGGTAACGGGGCAATGCTCGATCAGTTTGGCGCCCTTCGACCGCGCCCCTTTGGCCAGCGCCTGGGTGATGTCCGAGGGGCTCGCCTGGCCATCAGTCGGCAAGTAGGCCGCACCGACCACATCTCCGATATCCATTAACGGCCAAAGATCCTGCGCCTCCTGCGGTGTCAGAAGCTGCATATTCAGGCCGAAGCTGTGAGCCGTGGTCGCCTGGCGCTTCACTTCAGTCCAACGCTCGGCATTGCAAGCAAGCCGCAGGCCGCCATTCATCTTCCAACCTGTGGCGAGGCCGGTTTCCTCTTCCAAACGCCGGTACAAGTCGATGGAATACCCCAGCAACTGGGTGACATTTGCATTGGATCGGAGCTGCCCAACCAGCCCTGCTGCGTGCCATGTGGATCCGGACGTCAGCGCAGCCTTGTCGAGCAGCAGCACCTCCTGGCTCAGATGGGCTAGATGATAGGCGGTGGAGCATCCTATGATCCCTCCCCCAATGATGACTGTCTTGGAAGAGGATGGGAGTGTCATTGCAGCCTCAGGAATTGCGGAAATCGGCGAGCGCGGCGGTAAAGCGATCCATGTTCTCGGCGGTATACGCCGCGTAGTCGAAATCAAGCTCCGAATGGATCTCGGAAGTCATGGACCACAGGGTTTCCCGCAACAGCGACACACATTTCATTGCCTGATAGGCGCGCCATCGCTTATCCGCAGGGTCGTCAAAATACTGCTCGAGCAGGTCGCGCTCCTGGTCTTCTGACAGCCCGTTATTCCCGGCCAACCCGGCCAAATCAAAGAGCGGCGAATTGAACCCGCCATATTCCCAGTCGATCAGCCAAAGCTGTTCGCCGTTGTCGAGAATGTTGGCGGCGAGCAGATCGTTATGACCGATCACGATTTCAACCGGGCCCGTAGCCGCCTCCAGCAAGTCCTGCTTGGCCATCAAATCGGATAGTTTCGCCTTATGGCCTGAGCCTTCCACCTCGAGCCTGGTCGCGTAGGTCCGGTTGACCTGAAACGGCCAAAACGCCAGTATAGGTTGGGTCAGGTGTCGACCAAGCTGTCGATGGGCCGTTGCGACCAACTCAATGATCCTGGGAAGGTTCGCCGGCTCCCGGACATCCGCCTCAGTAAAGGTCTGCGCTTCGATGAACTCCAGAACAAGAACACCAGGCTCATAGTGCACCACCGCCGGTGATATGCTCGCTAATTCAGCCGCGCGGCTAAGCGCCAGTTCGTTCCATCGCAGAACCCCGTGCTCTGAAATGTCATCACCGAGACGCACGACAAACCGTCGGTCACCGTCCTGAACGGTGAGGTTCACATTCGTGATTCCGCCATCGAGCGGCTTGATGTCGCTGGGATCCTTGAAGCACGACAGTGCTGAAGCGCGGTCAATGGCGTTTTGTTGGTTCAAAGAATTGGCCTTTCATTGTGGTGGCGGGCAGCAAGAAAAGATGTTTTGGAACAACCGCTCTCTCGTCAAGCCTAATGACCGAAACCTGAATCTGTCCTGGCAGAACATCCAAAGGCCTATCGTGATTTCCGCATCCGCGCCATCTTGCCTGACAAATCGAAAGGTCGCGACTGTCTTTGATTCTAAGCGCGGTGTTCCGGCGTGGACACAAGCCCGGGTATGTCCTCCGACCATGGAAAGAACCTCATCTCGGCACGTGGCACAGCTTCCATCATGAACGAGCACTGACTTCGATACGACATAAGCTAAGTCGGTGTTATGCGGCTGATTTGTTTCAAGCATCAGTACTGAGCCCTAGCGCAAACTCAGGTTACTGATCCACCTTTTCGTAAACATAATGGCCGACAACTTCAGTTGGGGAGGATCTATAGGGCGCCCAACCAACAAGATAGCGCATCGAGTCTTCGAGGCGGATGGCTTATCTCTAAAAACTCACGCGATATGCGACCGAAGCGGTGATCCCAGGTCCACGCGCATAGCTGAATGGCAAAGCAGATGCCTGGTTGTAGAGCGGCGTGTAATCGTTGTTCAAAAGGTTCTGGATACCGACCTCCAAATCCCCCAGACCGACGTCAAAACTCGAGTAGAGATCGACAACCGTGTAGGAGTTCACAACTCCCGCGCCAAAGGCCGTGCTATCCGGGTCTCGCGTACCGACATGGGTTACTTGAATTCGGGCATCCCACCAGTTGAAAGGTTGGTAATCGGCGAAGCCGGTGATCTTGACGGGCGGGATCCGGGTCGATGGCAGATCCTCGTTGAAGTCGCCATCATCATTGGTATCGACCTTGCCTCTCAGCCAGGAGAAGGTGCCGCCAATGGTGAGATCTTCCAGCACCCGTGCGCTGGCAGTAGCCTCGACCCCAAGAATCCGTTCCGGCTGTTTCAGAATGTCGATCGAACCTGCCTCGAAAGTCGTGCCGTTGTCTGACTTGCTATAGAAGCCGACCAGCGAACCATCGAATACATCGTCACCGTAGCGAATGCCGAGTTCGAAGTTATCGGTGCGTTGTGCCTCGCCTTCGGCTTCTGTTGCCTGCGAGAAGCTGCCATCCCTGATCGACCGGAGGATGTCAGCGACCGTGAACCCCTGCGAGAACCCACCATAGACATCGATGTTATCAGTTACGAAGAGCGTGCCTGTGAGATTGAAGAGGGTCTCGTTGAACTTCAGCGTTCCACCCTGCACCTGAGCTCCAAACTCGTTTGTGAAGTTCGAGACATCGACCGAGATGCTTTCGTGACGGACGCCGCCAGAGATTTTACCCAAGTCCCCGATCCGCACATCGAGTTGAGCGAAGCCCGCAATCGCGAACTGGTCTGCCGAGGGACTGAAGTTGGGGCCGTCAGTCGCTGTTTGAGTGGTGTCATCCGTCAGGAGATCAACACCCCAGGTCACGTCGAATGGTAGCACATCAAGTGGAAAGGGCGTGTTTATGGTCAGCCGTCCACCAAGCTTCTCGCTCTCAATCTTGGTTTGCAGGAAGCCGGGAAACTTGCCGAACACTGCCTCGAGATCGGTGTAATAGGCTTGCGCCTTGACGGTCGAGCCGAACAGGTCTTGGTGGCTGTATTCAAACGTGAAGTTGGTGTTTTCGGTCCCTGGGTTGACGGGATTGAAGTTTCCAAAGACCGCTGGCGTTCTGATGTCTCGTGCGGGATCCCCGCTAAAACTTATCTGGGCGAAATCCGAATCCTGCTCGGTGTTGTAGTAAAGACCGCCGAGTTGGATGCGCTGCAGATCATCGTCGAAGTTAAAGCCAAGTTTGCCAAAGACGTTGATGCTGTCGCTGTCCCAGATGCCGCCTTGTCCACCGGTCGGATCTGCCGGGATCCGCAGGCCATCCGCGTCGAACCCGGCACCGCGTGAGACAAATGAGCCACCCCCCACATAGTCAATCGCGCCAGTACGGCCCGAGAGCTCTGCGGCGGCTTCATACGTCAATGAATCGCCAACCACATTGGTGAGGGAGACTTCAGTGCCGGCGCGGGCTGTCACATTCAGCGAGCCATCCTCGGGCCGCCGCGTGACGATGTTCACGAGACCGCCCGTCGCGCCAAACCCAAACGCCGCCGTACCGCCCCGGATCACTTCGATCCGCTCGATCGCATCCGGGTCGATCGAGTTCAATGCCCGTTGTCCGTCACGAAGTGGTGTCGATTGTGGCACGCCATCGATCAGCGTCAAAAAGTTCCGGCCTCGCAAGGTCTGACCAAAATCGGTCAGAGCCTCGTTGCTCGGACTGAACCCCGGCGTTGTGTTGGCTAGAATGTCGGCAACATTGCGGGTGACGGAACGCTGTTTCTCCAACTCTTCGCGAGTGACAACCGTGACAGACCGTGTTGTCTCATCCAGCGGTGTCTCGACCCGGTTGTCCGCTTCCACGACGATGGTATCGGTGAACTGAACCTCGTCTTGATCTTGCGCGAGCGCACTGGTCACGGCCAGCGCCGAGACACTCCCAAGAAACAATGATTTTATAAGCATTAAGCCCCCCCAGCTCATGTTGTCATCGCTGGCTGTCGAGGTGGCTGACTTGTGCTTCAGTCATTTCGTGTATGTTGTCAACAACCGTATCAAAGCAAGACCATCGGCTATTCCTCGTCGAGATCCTTGAACAACTGATGGTGTTGAAAACGGCTGTCTTCGACATGAGCTCACGCCGGTTCGCGGCTTCGCTCAAATGCTCTTGGAAATCATCGAGATCAAAAGAAAGCTCCTACTGCCGCCACTGCAGCGATCGCGTAACGAGTTAAGCAGTCGATTTCGGAGAAACATCCTTGCGGATCGGCGACTACCAGCTGGGCATTCATTTGCGAGCGACTTAGCGAGACAAAGGCCGCCTAGCGTACATCCAAATTTTTTAACCATGCGGTGTAGTTCGCAGCTCGACACAGCCGACGGCTCCGGAGCCACCGATGAGTTCGGCACGAAGTTCTGGGGCGGGCACGCGCTTGATGGCAGCGAGTGCCAAATGAGGTTGCCCGCACGGTCAGACGCGTCCGAAGCGCGAAAAAGATTTCTTCCGATCTGGAATAATCCCCGGACGTGAAACGTCTCTTCCTCAATGACGGCACCGAAAGATGTGTCGCACCAGCAGCCAAGGGAGGACGTCATGGCGCTAGATAATGATAAGAAACGTTCGGTGAACGAGTTATTTGCCGAAGACCCTGAAAAGGCGGACAAGCAATTTTTTGGCCGCATCGCTAATCCTGACCGGCGCGGATTTCTTAAGAAGACAGGGCTGGCAACAATGGCGGCGATGGTCGGCGCGTCAGTTCCGTTTCACCGCAATATGCCAATTGGTTTCGTTCCGGCGGCCGTGGCGAACGAAGACGTGCTGGTCGGCAAGGATGGCCTCACTCTCCTGAACGACCGTCCGGTGAATGCAGAGACGCCGCCGGAACTGCTCGATGATGCGATTACGCCGACGAGCCGCCATTTCATCCGCAATAACGGCGTTCCACCGGAAGACATGGACGCTGCGACCTGGACCCTTAGGATCGACGGCTTCGTTGACAATCCGATGGATCTGACAATCGCTGATCTGAAGGCGCAGTTCGAAGTCGTAACGATGGCGCTGACGTTGGAGTGCGGCGGAAATGGGCGCGGGTTCTTCAATCCTCCGGCCAAAGGCAATCAATGGACATATGGGGCTGTGGCCTGTTCGGAATGGACCGGTGTGCGTCTGAAGGACGTGCTGGAGAAGGCAGGCGTGCAGTCAAATGTCGTCTATACGGCGCATTATGGCGCGGATGGTCACTTGTCGGGTGACCCAGACAAGCTGCCGATCTCACGCGGCGTGCCCATCGCCAAGGCGATGACCGACAACGTGTTGATCGCGTTCGAAATGAATGGCGGTCCGTTGCATCCCATGAATGGCGCACCCTTGCGCCTCGTCGTGCCGGGGTGGCCAGCGTCGACCGCACAAAAGTGGCTGACGCGGATCGAATTGCGCGATCAGGTGCATGATGGCCCGAAGATGACAGGCAAAGCCTACCGCGTGCCGGCCTATTCGGTATCAGCTGGCCAGAAGGTTCCCACCGAAGACTTCGTGATCATTGAACGGATGCCCGTGAAGTCACTGGTGACCTTCCCAGCCAACAACGCCGAAACCGGGATGACGACCGAGGTTCGCGGGCACGCGTGGTCCGGCGACCGGAGCATTGATAAGGTGGAAATCTCCATCGACTTCGGGTCGACCTGGATGCAGGCCGATCTCGACGCCCCGGTCAATTCAGGCGCGTGGCAGAACTGGCGCGCCGAGGTGAATTTCCCACAAGCCGGATACTTCGAGGTCTGGGCACGGGCGACGGACAGCGAGGGCGTGATGCAGCCGTTCGCCATCGATTGGAACCCCAAAGGATACCTCAACAACACCATGCACCGCATCGGCATTCGCGCTAGCTGACCGATTCAGGGGTGGCTTGTGCGCCACCCCTTTAACCCCAACAACTGGAGTCCAATCATGCGTTTCGGCTCTCCGCGAACCGTTGCCCTCGCTGTATCTTTGCTGGCTCTCTCGACACCAGCATCCGCCGATCTTGAGGCCGCACTTGCAAGTGCCGATCCGGCCAAGGGCGAGCGGGTCCTGAAGAAGTGTGCGGCCTGCCATACCGTCGAGGAGGGCGGAAAGAAAAAGGTCGGACCTAATCTTTATGGGATCGTGGGTGGCCCAGTCGCCGCTGTCGATCAGTTCAGGTACTCGAAGGCGCTGACCGCCTATGGCGGCGAGTGGACTGTCGAGCGGCTAGACGCTTTCCTGACCAAACCCAAGAAGGAGGTGAAGGGCACGAAAATGAGCTTCGCCGGCCTCAAAAAAGGACAGGACCGCGCGGACCTGATCGCCTACCTAAACACTTTCTCAGATACGCCCCTTGTCTTTGGAGCTGCCGAAGCAGCCTCGTTATCGACAGACGCCGAAGAAGAGTACGAGTTCGGCGTTCTCTTCAACGCTCCTGGCGTCGAGGCGACTTACTACGCCTGCGTCGCCTGCCATTCCGAGATGATTGTCGCTCAGCAAGGTCTCAGCCGAGATGAGTGGGAGGAGTTGTTCGAATGGATGGTTGAGGAACAGGGTATGGATGAGATCGAGGAGCCGGAGCTTACTGAGATTCTCGACTATCTCGCTGCGCACTACAACGAAGACAGGCCGAACTTTCCCCGCCCGCTGAACCAGTAATCGAAGATCTAGGCGGAACCCCGCATCATCCCACGCAGGGTGCGGCAGTTTGCGTTGCTGTCGTCAATGCGGCGTATACATCGCTCGTTACATCACGGCGCGTGACCGTCAAAAGGTACGAGGCGATTGCCTCGAATTTACCTGCATCCATCCCCGTTGCGATAATAGCGTGATGAATGCCGTCGGTGGTTGTCCAGGCAGTGCTCTGGCTCTGCGACGCCAATGGCATCTCGATCTGATTGTTGCCCCGGAAATAGGACAGCCTGCACCCGTTTTGTCCGACATAGTGAGTAACCGTTCCTTCTTCGAAAACCTGCAACACAGCAGCGATCAAATTTGCAGCCTCGAGATTGGGAGCATCCAGTGATGCCGATGACGCTGCGGGGACCAAGGTCTTCTGATCGTAGCTGAACTCCTGATTAGAAAGGCTGATATGCATTTGTACGGGTGTGACTGCGCGGAACGGCTCGGCGCCGAAGAAAACAGCCGCGAGTAGACTAGCGGCTAACGCGCCACCAAGAGCCCAGTTCATACGCTTGCGGTTCGAGTTCGCGACCACAGGTCGTTTCTCGGTTAGTTCATTCGCCGAATCCGGCAAATTTGGCCGCATGACGGCAAGGCTGGTCGAGACTTCTGAAAGGCTCTCCAACGCAGAAGCAAGCCTAGGTTCTCTCGCGATCCGAGCGCGAAACGCCTGCTCTGCCTCAGGCAGCAACTCGCCGTCGTAGTAGGCGTTCAGCTGCTCCCAATCATCTTCCGACAGTGCACTCATGGTTCTCTCGACACTTTCAATTTTTGCGTGGCAGGTCCATCCACGAGTTCAAGCAAAGCGCGCCGTGCACGGCTGACGCGGCTCATTACTGTGCCGTTCGGTACACCCATAACCTCGGCGGCCTCGGCGTACTTCAAGCCCATCACATCTACAAGGAACAACACTTCTCGCGTTTCCGGCGGCAGTTTTTCGAATGCCATTCTGATGAGGACATCTCTAGCAACTTGTGATGTTCCATGAGCATCGCCAGAGAGACGTTTCTCAGCAGCGAAATATTCCCGTCTGACCCGAAGTTTTCTGAGTTCATCATAGTGCAGGTTTCGGATTACCCGAAACATCCAGTGACGCAACTCCTCCAACCGTACTGGTCGGGCGTCTGTTTTCAGCGCACGCTCAATTGCATCCTGGACCAAGTCTTCAGCATCGTCAGTTGGCGAGCAAATGGAAGACGCATAAGCCCGAAGCTCTGGAAGCAACACCTCGATTTGAGTTAATGACGCCATCCGGGGAGCATGCGAAATCTAGAGTAAAGCGTCAAACGTGGACCTTGAGGCCGAGCCGAAGGTCAGGGGATCGCCGACTCCAACTGTGTTCCCAGCAAAGTTGCCAGTCGCGTAGTCCTGTTCGGTCTGATTGGCGATGTAGCCAAAAACAATCCAATCGTCGGTCTACTATCCCAAACGCTTTTTTACGAGGAACCGCGACTTGTCCTCTAGCCCGTCAGGCAAATGCGTCTCGCGAAACCCCTCGCATCCGTCGCGCTCAGCGGGCTTCGCAACGGTTCTCGTCACGTGCTCGATCCGTCTAAGGTCGCGAGTGAACAGGCTCCAACCACCTAGGCGCCCACCGACGGGCGGCATGACACCATCGTCGGTCCTATAGAGTTTGAAAGCCGGGCGCGGCGGGCCCTTCTGGCAAGCGCCGCCGCCCAGAAAACTCGCTGTGGAGATAGCGGCTCCGGCGACGAAATCGCGACGAACTATAGGACAATCGCCAGAAGAAGGCGGGGCGTTGTTGGTCTCCGTATCGACGGACACATATTCATTTATGTGGATTAGCGCGAAAGTTACCGCACGCCCGTGACAACGCGAACGACAAAGGAGAGCGCCAGATGAAGCTCCAAATTCCTTCGATCTTTCTAAGCGCCACCATCCTCCTTTCGGCTTGCGCCGCCCCGGGCGAGCCGTTGCGTACCAAAACGCTCGAGGGGTATGACTTCGCGGACTTCATCGACGCACAATCCAGTAGTGTCTCGATCGAGGGACGCCTGGTTCTTCCTCAGGAAGGAGTGCCAAGCGCCGCGGTAATTTTGAGCCATGGAGCAGCAGGTACGGGGAGCCGACAGGAGAGAGTGGCGACGCTGTTTGCTGAGGCCGGTTGGGCAGTGTTGATCCTGGATCATTTTGGAGAGCGCGGTGTCCGTTCCGTCGCACGCGATCAGATTAGGGTCAGCGAACAGCAGATGGCCTCCGACATTTTCAAAGCACGCGACGAGCTCGCTCAACTTCTGGCAATAAAGCCTTCGAAGATCGGAGCGGTCGGCTGGTCAAAAGGGGCGACCTCCGTCACTCTGGCAGCCGTTAGTAGACTTCAAGGCTTGCTCGCGCGGGAAATGCCGCCGCTTGCTTTCGCTGCAGCCTTCTACCCTTTCTGTGGCTTTCAGTTGGATGACGAGATGCTGGCAAGTCCACTCCTACTGCTGCTCGCGGGGGAAGACGACTGGACACCCTCAGCCCCGTGCGTGCGCCAAGCTCAGGCATGGCAGGCAGCCGGTCAGCCCGTCTCGGTCACAGTCTACGAGGGCGCCGAACACGGGTTCGACAGCCGCTCGGGTCGTTTCGACATCGGCAGTGCAATCACCGTCCGGGACACCTCGCCTCGCTGTACTCTCCGGGTCGACGATACCGGACGAACGATCACCCTCGATGGCGCACACTCGTTAGCCACTCCCAGTTCCCGGCGTGCGTTTCTCGAAGATTGTGGGGTGCGAGGCGTCACTTTCGCGGGCGATGAAGAGAGTGGTCGAGATGCGAGAGACCGGCTCCTTTCATTCGCGAGCAGCTTTGTCGTCGACTAGAACTGCGGGCCGTCCGCAGCCGGGCGCTCGGAATCCAGCAAAACAATCGCCTCGTCGAAATTTGCTGGATGGCTTTAGCCGAAAAGCCCGAGCTTCGTAGCAATCGCGGCCGTTGTTGTGGCCGATCTCAAAGGTGGCCCAGACGTCTCCGGTCAGGGGGCAAACGCCGCACCCAGCCGCGAAGAAGGACGCAATCCAACGATCAAAGCCCCCGCCGACCCGGAAAAGTCGCGGCTCGTGTTTAAGAAAAGCGAACGTACCCAATCCTCTCAGGATACCAGCGTGCGCCCGATCGCATCTACGAAAACTGTAGCTCCCAGAGCAATGTCCTCGTCCGAAGTGTTCTCCGACCAGTGATGGCTGATGCCGCCGATCGATGGCACGAACATCATCGCCGAGGGGACATGGCGCGCGATGACTTGGGCATCATGGCCCGCCCCGGATGGCATGATCAGCCAATGTTCCGGTGCGTTCGCTCTTGCGGCTTCGACAAGAGCTTGCTGCGGCGCCTCAGCCATTAACGCGGGCGTGCTTTCGCTCATCACGTCGATGGTAGCGTCGCAGGAGCCTCGGTTCGCCTCTTCGACGAGCTCGTAAAGCTTCGCCTTCAAACGGGTCAACGTCTCAGAATCAGCATCGCGGAACTGGAAAAACATCTCGGCGCCGCCAGGAATGATGCTCGGGCCGCCGGGCTCAAGCGTGACGCGCCCCACGGTCCAAACCGTATGCTCGGCGGCGATTTTTGGGAATTCATCCTCAATTCGATGCCAGAGGCCCATCAATGCTTTACCGGCGTCGCGCCGGATCGTCATACGAGTCGTCCCTGCATGGTTTTGGACACCGGTAAAGGTGATCCGATACTGCCAGATCGCGACGATGGATGTCACGATGCCGATCTTCAGGCTCTCTGACTCCAGCGTCTGGCCTTGTTCGATATGCGCTTCGAAGAACGCGCGATAACGATCAGGCTCGATACTGAGCCGCTTGCGCCCAGCCAGTCCAGCATCGGTCAGCAAATCTCGCAACCTCCCACGGCCTGTACGACAGACAGAAGCGTCTATGGCTTCTTCCGAGAGATCGCCGACAAACGACTCCGATCCGAGGAAGGAGGCGCCGGTGAAGTGTCCCTCTTCATCCGCGAAGGCCATAACATCTACGCCGCCAGGGAAGCCGGCCTCTACCGCTGCCCGCGCAGCCTCAAGCGCATAAACGACACCCAATGCGCCATCGAGCCAACCGGCGTGGTTCTGGCTCTCGATATGGCTGCCCGACAGGATGAACGGCCCGTCGCCGGGTGCGCGACCATAGACATTGGCAATCCCGTCGATGGTCACCTCATGTCCGATGGCTTCGAGTTGATCTGCGAGCCAACGACGGGTGACCATGTCCTCCGCCGACAGGGTCGGGCGGTGAACGCCGGTCTTATAGGCGCCAATCGTCCGGAGATGATGGAGGTCCTTCAGCACCCTTTCAGGGTTTGCGCGGATCGTCATAGCTCCTCCTATTCAGGTTCTGATATCGCAGGTTGTCGTGAAAATTCCGAGGCTTCTCTTCTAACGCAAGCCATTTATGGCGCAATTCTGAGTGTTGGCGCAGCGGCATAGCCTGCGAATGCTAAGCCCGATCTATATCTGGCTGATCAGAATGTTCCGCCCATTGAAGCTCAAATTCCCTCAGCGCCCGAAAGGATCACTCCCTCCTGCTCCACACCTCCGAGACCTAGCGAGCGCGTCTCCGCCTGCTTTGTCATCATACGTGGAGGTGCTTGAGTTTGAGCAGGGCATCAACCTGACCCATCGAGAGGGAATCGACCAGCTCGGCTTGCCAACCAGCCCTAACCGGCGCTTTAAAGGGGTGCGAGATACAAGACACAAAACAAAATCGGTTGGAGAGCGAAGATGCAAAACACGGACAAGATATGGGACACCGTCGATCAGCACCGCGAGGCGTTCATCGGTCTCTCTGACCGTGTGTTCGACATCCCCGAGACGCTTTACAACGAGTACGGATCCGTCGCCGAGCATCGCGCGATGCTCGAGAGGCAAGGCTTCCAGATCACCGAGAACGCGGCGGGAATTCCGACGGCCGTGATCGGTGAGGCAGGTGAAGGCGGCCCGGTGATTGCGATCCTCGGCGAATTCGATGCACTTCCATATCTCAGCCAGGCCCCCGGTGTGGCCGAGCCTAGCCCGCTTGAGGAAGGGGGTAACGGCCATGGTTGCGGTCACAATCTGCTCGGCTCGGCGGCGTTGCTGGCGGCAACTGCGGTGAAGGATTGGCTTGCCGCCTCGGGCGTTCAGGCCCGCGTGCGCTACTATGGCTGCCCGGCGGAGGAAGGAGGGGCTGCCAAGGCGTTCATGGTTCGCGATGGATTGTTCGATGATGTCGATTTCGCGATTTCTTGGCACCCGGCGTCGTTTACCGCCGTGAACAAGGCAAACTCGCTCGCCAATACCCGCATCGACTTCACCTTCCACGGCAAAGCCGCTCACGCCGCTGGCGCACCCGAACTTGGCCGTAGTGCATTGGATGCGGTGGAGCTGATGAATGTGGGCGTGAACTACATGCGAGAGCATATGCCGGACGATGCGCGGGTGCACTATGCCTATCTCGATGCCGGTGGTGTCGCTCCCAACGTGGTGCAGCACAAGGCGACCGTGCGTCAGTTGGTTCGTGCCCGTGACCTGCCCGGCCTGCGAACGCTCGTCGAGCGGGTGAAGAAGATTGCCGAGGGTGCTGCGCTGATGACAGAGACCCGCGTTGAGAGCAAGGTCTTCACCGCAGTCTCAAACCTGCTTGGCAACCGCCCGTTGGAGGAAGCAATGCAGTCTGAGATGGAGCGCCTCGGCCCGGTCGTGTTCGATGAGGAGGACAAGGCGTTTGCGCGGGAGATCCAGAAAACACTCACCGACGAGGACATCGCGGTCTCGTTTCGACGCTGCGGAATGCCGCCGCCTGATGGTGGGCTCGCGCTTTGCGACTTCGTGGCGCCGCTCGATCTAGAAGGGGATGGGGGCGAAGGTTCGACCGATGTCGGTGACACCAGTTGGGCGGTTCCAACGGTACAAGCCCGGGTCGCGACCTGTGCTGTGGGCACGCCGTTCCACACATGGCAGACCGTCGCGCAGGGCAAGACACCGGCTGCCCACAAGGGGATGATCTACGCCGCCAAGGTTATGGCTGCCACAGCAAGGCGCGCGATCGAAAACCCGGCCTTGATCAAAGCCGCTCAGGCCGAACATCAGGCGAGCCTCGCGAAGACGCCTTACGTCTGCCCGCTGCCTGATGATGTGGAGCCGCCAATTATCAAACCGGTGGCTTGATCCTTGAGCGGGCCGCGTGTCGCCCTCCTGGGCATGATCCTCGAGTCGAACCGCTATGCGAAACCAGCGGAGCGGGCGGATTTTGAGAGCCTAACCTGGCTGGGCGGCGAGGCCCTGATTGCAGAGGCGCGCAGCGAGAGACCCGTCATCGCGCGGGAATTCTGCGCCTTTGTCGCCGCGATGGACGCCACAGGCCCTTGGACCCCGGTGCCCATTCTGTTGGCGGCCTGTCATCCCCATGGCCCTGTGCAGGAAGAGGTGTTCGAAGCGTTCTGCCAAACCGCAATCACGGGGCTCGAGCAGCCTGTTGATGCCGTTTACCTCTGCCACCACGGCGCAATGGTCGCGACCCATCTCGACGACCCCGACGGAGAGATCACGGCTCGTGTCCGTGCCGCAGTTGGACCAGAAGTGCCGATTGTGCAAACTCTTGATCTGCACGGAAATATCTCAGATCAAATGTGCGATGCGGTCGATCTGATCTGCGGCTACCGCACCAATCCACATGTGGATATGCGGGAACGCGGTGAAGAGGCTGCGTTCACCCTGCGCCGCATCCTCGCAGGGATGGCGCGGCCACAGGTCGCCCATGTCAAACTCCCTCTCGCGCCAGCCTCCGTGACGCTGCTCACAGCGAGCGGCCCATATGGTGAGTTGATCGACTATGGCCAGAAGCGCCAGGCGGAGCTGTCCGGCGAGATCCTCAATGTCTCGATCTTCGGCAACTTCATCTTCTCAGACGTGCCGGAGAACGGGATATCGGTCGTCGTAACCGCGCGGACCGACCGGGACGTTGCCCATCGTCTCGCCAATGAGATCGCCGAGAAGGCTTGGGACATGCGCAAGCGTTTCCTTCGCAATCTCACTTCCGTCGCAGACGCGGTCGCATCGGCCCGCACTCCCAATGGCGCACCGGCAATCTTTTCCGATGCCGGGGACAACCCGGGAGGGGGTGGCAGCGGGCGGACGACGGAACTCCTCTCTGCTTTGCACGCGGCGGGCGTGCGCGATGTGCTCTTCGGTTCCTTTCACGATCGCGCCCTTGCAGAGGAGGCCCACGCGCTTGCGCCAGGCGCCCGGTTCCGCGCCTGCTTTAACCGCGACCAGGGGGATCAAAGTTGGGAGCGATGGGACACGCCGTTCGAGGCTGATGCACAGGTGCTTGCGCTTCACGATGGCGAGGTTACCGGGCGCCTTGGCCTGTTCGCAGGGCGTCATTTGCATTTAGGTCCGTCCGCACTGCTGGAGTTGAACGGGATCAAGGTTGTCGTGATCTCCGACCGGACCCAAACAGCCGACCCAGTGATGTTCGAGATGTTTGGGCTCGATATTGCCGAGGCCCGAACCGTCTGCGTCAAATCTCGCGGGCATTTCCGGGCCGGTTTCCTGCCCTGGTTCCCGCCGGAGCGGGTCTTTGAGATCGACACAGCCGGTCTGACCTCACCCGTTCTCGACCGCTGGCCGTTGGAGCGAATACCTCGGCCGAGCTTTCCGATTGACCCTGATACGGTCTGGACTTCTGGCTGAGTTGCACTCTCCCGATTGGGCTATGCAATCCCCGATATAGTGATAAGCTCGCCCCCATCGGGGAACGCGCAAGGTTTGCCCGAAACAACAGGGAACCAGCGACATGAAGAACATGCGATCACTCAGCATCCTCGTGGCGACCACCTTACTTGCCACGCCCGTTATCGCCGAGGAACTTACCATCGGCCTCGCCTCGGAACCGACTGCCATGGATCCGCATTTCCACAACCTAGGGCCGAACAACGCCATCGCACGGCATATGTTCGACCGGTTGATCCTCCAGAACGAAAAGCAGCAGCTCGAACCGGGTCTCGCGACGGAGTGGAAGCCAATCGACGACCTGACCTGGGAGTTCAAGCTGCGCGAAGGTGTTAAATTCCATGACGGCTCGGACTTCAACGCCGACGACGTGATCTGTTCATTCGATCGCGCCCCGGATGTGCCAAATTCGCCTTCTTCTTTCGCGACTTATACCAAGGGAAAGTCCGCCGTGAAGGTCGATGACTTCACGGTTCAACTGAAGACCCCGGCGCCTTACCCGCTGATGGCAAACGACATTTCGACCATCACAATCGTGTCCGATAGCGCCGGCTGTAACGCCTCGACTGAGGACTACAACAGCGGAAAGGCAGCAGTTGGGACCGGGCCGTTCAAGTTCGTCAGCTACTCGCCTGGCGACTCCATCGTGATGGAGCGCAATGACGATTACTGGGGTGAAAAGCCAGTCTGGTCCAAGGTGACCTTCAAGCCGATCAAGTCGGGGCCGTCCCGCGTCGCCGCCCTGCTGGCGGGTGACGTTGACATGATCGAGGCTGTGCCGACCACTGACATCACCACGCTGTCGAGCAATGATGATCTCGCGCTCTCGCAAGGTGTCTCGAACCGAGTGATCTACCTCCACCTCGACCACGACAGGGCTGACAGCCCCTTCGTCAAAGCCAATGGGGGCGGCGCGATCGACAACCCGCTGCGTAAGCTGGAAGTGCGCCAGGCAATCTCCAAGGCAATCAACCGCGACGCCATTGTCGATCGGGTCATGGAAGGAGTTGCAATCAAGGCCGGACAGCTGCTGCCAGAGGGCTTTTTCGGAGTCTCGGGCAAGCTATCGCCTGTCGACTATGACCCCAACGGCGCGAAGGAGCTTCTGGCCTCTGCCGGTGTGCCTGACGGGTTTGAGTTGACGATCCACGGGCCCAATGACCGCTACATCAACGATGCCAAGATCGCCGAAGCGATTGGCCAGATGCTGACCCGGATCGGTATCAAGACCCAGGTGGAGACGATGCCACGCTCGGTCTATTTCAAGCGCGCCTCGCGTGGTGGCCCGGACGAGACGCCAGAGTTCAGCTTCATCCTGGTCGGATGGGGTGCCGGTTCGGGTGAGGCGTCTTCGCCGCTGAAATCGCTGATCGCCACGCACACGCCGAGCAAGGGTTGGGGCGCGTCAAACCGTGGACGCTACTCGAACGCAAAAGTCGACGGGCTGGTCGAGCAGGCGCTCGCGACTGTCGATGATGCCGAACGCCAGAACCTACTGGCAGAGGCGACCGAGATCGCGATCAATGACGGCGCGATCATCCCTCTCCACTATCAGGTCAATACCTGGGCCGCGAAGAAGGGTTTGAAGTACGTCGCCCGGACCGACGAGGCGACGCTGGCCATCGGTGTGGTCAAGGAGTGAACCAGGCGCGGGGCGGGCATTGACCCGCCCTGCTCTTTAGGGGGAACGGCGTGACCGTCTTCATCATCCGGCGCCTCATTCAGGCGGTCATCGTCGTGTTCATCATGTCGCTGATCGTCTTTTTCGGCGTGAACGTCGTTGGCGATCCGGTGGATATGCTCATCAACCCCGAAGCCGATCAGGCGGAGATTGAGCGCACGATCAGAGCGCTGGGCCTAGATAAGCCGATCCACGAGCAGTACCTCTTTTTCCTCAAGGGCGTCGCTTCCGGCGATTTCGGGCGGTCTTTCATTTTTGGCGAGCCAGCGCTGAAGCTGATCCTGCACCATATGCCCGCGACCATCGAGCTGGCGCTTGTCTCGCTGATCATGGCGATCGTGCTTGGTATCCCGCTCGGGCTTTATGCGGGTCTCTACCCGGAACAGCGGATCTCACGCGGGATCATGGCTGCCTCAATCCTTGGCTTCTCGTTGCCGACGTT
>JBCDAQ010000031.1:0-28649 GCA_039185285.1 Pseudomonadota bacterium | reverse complement strand
GGCAGTCGTGCTGATAACGCCGGTTGCATAGACGGGATCCCAGAAGTCATCGTTCCGGAAAGCCACCTTTGGCTCGACGAAAATCAATTGATTTGGTGGTGGCGGAGGAACGTGGATGCACGCACCGACATAGGGGACGAGAATGAATGTGGAGATCGCAGTTCCTTCGAATTCGAGGGGCACCGCATACCCCGGGATCCGAACGATTTTTCCATCGTAGTCGGTTACAACTTCAGCATCGGTTTCTTGATCAAACGGGCTTTGCAACTGGCCATGTTGGACGATCCCTAAGAGGCGAAGGCTCTCCATCCCGATGCCCCTTTGATCTTCGGGGATCAGGTCGTCCCAATCGAGGTTGATCGGTTTGTTTTCAGCGCGAGCTTGCAGGCCGCCGAGAGTGGCGAGTGACGCAATCGCACTCGCCCTAAGCCATTGCCGTCTGGTCAAGTCCTTAGACATCGCTTGTTTTCCCGTCTTAGGTTCGAACTGTCATTCCGTCTGCGAGTGACATTTTATAGGCGCGTGCGGCCGGCAGGAGGCTTACCAATGCCCCGGCAGCGATCACGGCTCCGATCACCTGAACTTCATACAAAGTTAAACCCGTGAATGGGATGTATAAGCCATATGCTGCGTCAATATAAGGCTGCGCGACTAACAGACCCGTGAAAAGTATGCCTACTCCGACAAGGGTGCCGAGCGCGGTAATCAGGGTCGCTTCGATCAACAGCATCCCTGCGATGATCTGAGGCCCTGCGCCAACCGCTCGGAAGATTGCCATCTCACGCCGCCGCTCATTCAAGCCGGAAAAGATCATGGCCGTCATGCCGAGGAGAGTGGTCGCGACCACCAGGCTAGAAATTGCAATTAAAGCAGTTTCGGCGATACCGACGATTCCCCAGAGTTCCTGCAACGCCACGCCTGGGAGGATCGCGAGCAAAGGCTCTTGATCGTATTCATTGATCGCGCGTTGCAGCGTAAAGATTTTCAGGCGAGAGGTAACGCCGACCAAGGCTGCAGTCACCGCCTTTGGCGTCAGATCCATTTGGCGAACCGCTTCGACCGAGATCGGATTGGAGGGTTTTCCGCCTCGCCAATCGACATGAATGGCCTCGATCGCTGCCAAGCTAACAAACACCGTTCGGTCAACCGGGGTCCCGGTTTTCTCAAGAATGCCTGAGATGCGGAACGGTTTGTCGTCATGCTCGGTGAAGGAGGCGATCCCGTGGGCGACGATAATCGGATCATCGAGTTTGTAGCCTAACGCAGCGGCGACATCGGCGCCTAGAACCGCGTCGAAGAGATCATCGAACTGGACACCTTCCGCGAAGTCTATCGATTGGCCGCCGCGGAATTTATAGCGATCAAAGAACGCCTCCGTTGTGCCCATCACCCGATATCCACGATGGCTGTCGCCGAGCGAGATCGGGACCATCCACGCGACCTCTGGCCGGTCCTCGAGGTCTTGATAGCTCTCCCAAGTGATGTTGTTGGTGGCGTTCCCAATCCTGAAAACCGAGTAGAGGAGGAGTTGCACACTCCCTGAACGCGCACCCACGATCAGGTCGGTGTTTGAGATGGTATCGGCGAAACTAACCCTCGCACCGGTGCGTACCTTCTCCACAGCAAGGAAAAGTGACACGGAAAGCGCGATTGTCAGGATTGTCAGCCCTACGGTCAGCCAACGGTTGATTAAGGACTTCACTGCCAGACGGAGCAGGATCATGCCGCTGCCCCGCGGCTGATGCGACACAGCTCGTTCATTTCGACGATGCGTCCAAAGGCCGAAGCGAGCCGATCATCATGCGTTACCATGAGAAGACTGGCCGACGCCTCGTCGCATTGCGTGAGCAAGAGATCAAGGAAGTCGCGTTGGCTACTCGCATCGAGGGCGGAGGTTGGCTCATCCGCAATGATGAGCGAGGGCTTTCCAATCAGAGCGCGGGCGACCGCTATCCTTTGTTGCTGACCCACACTGAGCTGCGCTGCAGTGCCACCAACCACCAAATCATCGCTCAAGCCGAGAGCTTCAGTGAGCCGCAAGGCTTCCGATTTGGGATCTGAAACCCGCGCCCTTCGCTCTGATGCGAACTGGAGTGGTAGAAGGATGTTGTCCAGCGGGGTTGCAAAGGGGAGCAGATTGAACTGTTGAAAGATTACGCCGATCCGATTGGCCCTGAGCCTGTCACGAGCACTTCCGCCCAGCTGTCCGAGGTCCGTGCCATCGAGATGAACTGTTCCCCTAGTTGGTGAGACAATCCCGCAGATTAAGCTGAGAAGGGTTGTCTTTCCTGATCCGCTCTCGCCGAACAGAGCTGTGCGTTCACCGGCGGCAAGCTTGAGATTTGGCACTTCGATTCGAAACGCGCTCGTTCCGGGCCAAGCGAACGATATGTCTTTGATGTCCAGCGCGTGCTGGGCCTCAGATCCTTCGGTCAAGTTTTTGTCCGTTGTCAGATCAATCCGTCGAGCGTCAGTGTCGGTTGATCACGGTCAACTTCAAAGCCGTTTGTGCCTTTTTCCGAGATCATTTGAATCTCGAGCTCCTGAGCATTCGGGAAAAGGTCGAAATAAGGGAAGCCCAGATCGCTGATTGCGGTGACGTCAGAGCAGGCCAGGACGTACTCAGCATGAAATTCTGTGTGGTTGGCTTCGTCGCCATCGTGATCATGATGCGCGTCGCCCTGGGCGTGATCATCGTGATGATGTTCGTCGTGAGAGTGTTCGTCATGATGGTCGTCTTCTGCGGCATGATCGTCGTGATGTGCGTCCTCGCCGGCGTGATCGTCATGGCTCGAGTGGTCGTGTTCTCCATGATCTTCGCCGTGGTCTTCGCGGTGATGTTCATCACCGATCAAGGCTGCGCTCGCCGCCACAACGTTGCATCCGGCGGCATTGGAGATCGCGAAGAGCTTTGTAGGCTTCTCCAAAACTTTAATGGCCGCATCGATTTTAGCCTTATCTTCCGGCGTCTTAGCTGGATGCTCAAAGCCTACGATGTCCGCGCCAGGGGCTTCCAACTCCATGAGGACCTTGCCGCCCTCCACCGCGATGTTCAGCGCACCGACACCGTGCTCGTGGGCGTCTAGTTCTCGTTTGTCTGCGGCGATGGCTGGAAATGCGAGGGCGATGGCGGTGGTGATCATCAGTGTCGTGCGCATTGGTTTGGAATCCTCATATGAGTAAGCCGCGGCAGAAGTGTTATCATGTAACGCAACTGGTCCCGCAAGCCAGCTCCCGGATGTTTGATTGAAGCAGAACGTTCGAGAACCAGGTGATGTTCGGTAGATCACTGCAGCGGACTCGTGCGTCGCGTCACAGTCGGCTTGGTTTTGCACTGCTTTGTGCATCCGCAGGATTTAAGGCGTTCCGTCATCCAATCCGTTCCACGACAGGTGTTGAAGGCGGTGCCCCTCTCCCAGATCGTGGCGAGAGATTTCTGATGTACGGAGTCGAAGCGGAGATGAGAGATGGTTTGAGCAGCGTGGCGGGGCAAAACCAAGCCATCGGGGGTGATGTTTAGACCGGTCCCCAACCGCCCATACAGCGCTTCGGATAGGCTTCATGACAGACTGCGGGGAAACAATCGACAATCAACTCGCCTTTAAGCGCCATGCGGGCCCATGTTTTGCTGTCGAGCTCCGTTTCCTTGCGAGCCGTTTCCAGTGGGATCGCGCGATATGGGCAAGAGAGCGGTCAGCGGTGGGTCAGTTCGGCAAACATAGCAATAGGGGCAGGTATCCGCATAAGCCAATGTCCAGGAATCGGGGCTCACAGAGGGAGCTTAGGAAACCAGCGCTATCGACCGCGATCTGGTCGGCGGGCGCATTGTACTTCTAGGCGGGGGTTTGGACGATTTCACCGAAGCTGAGGCTGCCGTCGACTTCGCTTAAGATCGCTTGACCGACCTGGTCGAGCATAATCGCGTTCAGGATCGCCCGAGCTGCTCCGTCGCCTATGACCGCCAAAGAGGACTGTGTTCGAGCCGGAATCCCGGCAAGCCGAGCTCGCTGGCAGTTCTCACAAAAGCGATTCCACTGCGGCAATCCACCTCGTGCGGCGGTACCTAAGATTTGAGCGTGCAAGGCCATCTATGGTCTGCCAACAGCATCCTTTTTCGAACTGTTCCGGTCGCATTTGGACACAGTGCCTTAAGTCCCGATCAAGATCCGACCCCTCAACGATATGGCTTGATAGTTCATGTGCAAATCTTCTCGCGTATCGGTTGCTACTCGATTCGTGGGTGGGTGCCTGGCGATACGGGCGATCTGGCTGAGGTTAGTGGGATGAGAAACGATGCAGCGTCCAGCGTGTTTCATTGACCGACGCAACGCGCCAATGGGCCGTTCGAGAGCAGAACGTCCCAGCGCAGCGTGAGCTTTTCGTCGGATAGCCGCATGCCAAGGATGTACCCGCGTACGGCGTCCTCGCCGCATTGAGCATAGGCACCAGTGAAGACGCTATCTTCACGCGGCTCGACCGGAAACCAATCCAGGCGGCACCAAAGCTGCCCCTGTTTCAACCACTCATCGGTTATCTCGAAAGGTTGCGCCCGGACGGTGAGACCTTCCTTGATTGGGTCTTTGGCGCATTGTTTGGCGGTTCCCCAAGTTCCATAGAACTGCTCACGAGCATCGGCCGCGGCAATGGTCGGAAGGGTGAGGAAAGTAAAAAGTAAGGTCCAGCGCATCGGGAGGTGATAGCCAGGCTCTGTCACGGTCGCCAATCAAATCGGGTTTATCGGATGGTTGCTATTTACGAAACTGCATCAGGCCGGGCCAAGAGTACGGGGAGGTTCCGCTTCGTAAGATCGCTCGCGAAAGCCTGATCTAAACGTGATTGGCAGCGTCCGATGCAGACGGGGTATTAGTCGGCGATGTTTCGACGGCGAGCGCTGTGGGATCTCTTTTTCGGAATTTGCTCGCTTTAAGTCATAGCTCAATTCTGTGGAGACCCGTCTATGGTTTCGGCGCGAAAGTCACTCGTCCTCTATATCTTCGTTACGGCCCTTGTCGCCTTCTCAATCGCCGTTTTCGGGAAATCGGAGGCGGAAGAAGCCACCGCATTACCTTCTTATGTGATTGAGGAATATGGCAAGCCACCGACGATCCCAACGGGACCTTTGTCCGAGGAACTTGCAGCTGCCGTTAAAGTGGCCTTCATCGACAGCATGGAGCAAGGGAGCTGGGGGCCGGATCAGAGCGAGGCACTTACTGTCATCTCGGAGTCGAAAGACCCTCGTCTCGCTTGGATCATGAGCGATTTGATGCGCTTCGTATCGAGCCGCGATTTGAATCTTTCGCTTGCTACCGCATCGTCAGATCTGTTCGGCAAGCAGATCCGGGGTCCGAACTATTGGGGTGAAGTTACTGATCACCTGATCGCCTGGCGAGTGCCAGCGCCGCCAGACTACCTCCAAGTGAAGCGTGCGATTTTTACCAGCGTTCTGCCGGGGTGGGATCGGATCTTTGTCGAAGGCGACATCGATTGGCGCCTGGTTTCGTGGGGAGGTGTTTTGATCGATGATCGCGCCTATGACACCACCGATGAGGACTGCAATTGTATTCCGGCCGCCGATAATCCCGAGGTCAGCACTGCTGAGGAAGCCACTTGGCTTGACGATGACGACATCGTCTTTGGTGTCGAAGTGAACGGCGAGTATCGAGCCTACCCACGGCAGATCATGGAAGTGCGGGAGATGGTGAATGATACGCTTGGCGGACGCCAACTTGGCATCCCCTATTGCACGTTGTGTGGTGCAGCTCAGGCTTACTTCACTGATCAACTGCCCGAAGGCATCGAACGGCCGATCCTGCGCACATCCGGGCTTCTCATCCGATCCAACAAGGTGATGTATGATATTGAGAGCTATTCGGTGTTCGACACGTTTCTAGGCAAAGCAGTCACAGGCCCCCTTGCTGAGAAAGGCGTACAGCTAAAACAGGCCACTGTTGTTACGACCGACTGGGCAACTTGGAAAGAAGCGCATCCAGAGACGACGGTGTTACTGGAGCGCTATGCGCTTGGCCGTGACCCTGATTTTCGCAATGGACGGGATGCCAACGGTCCGATCTTTCCGGTTGGTGATGTCGACCCGCGCTTGCCTGTCCATGAGGACATCATCGGTGCCATCACGGAAACTGGAAAGCCGGTGGCGTTCCAACGCAGCAAAGCTTTTGTCGCGCTTCAGCAGGGCCAAGAGATCTCCTTCGAGAACGTGAAACTGATGCTCGATGCCGGAGGAATCAGAGCTGTCGACAAGGACGGATCCGATCTGGGTAGTCATCAGGCATTCTGGTTCGCTTGGTCACAGTTCCACCCAGAAACCGTTCTTTGGCCTATGTGACGGGGGCAGCGCTCGGTTACGACCGCGTTGTTTGGGAAGCGCTTTTCGCCGGTTAAGAGAACCGGTTATCGACGCGAAATCTCGATGTACTGCCACCAATGTTGTGGGAACCAACGTCACCGATGCGACGTGTCCTGTAGACGGCGTCCGGTCCGGGTTTAAACAATTCCGGGTCGGGCGTTAGCCGGCCTTCCTGCAATAAAGCTCCAGCCTGTGCGCAATAATCTCATAGCCATGTTCTTTTGCGACACGGCACTGCAGACGCTCGATCTCTTCGGAGACAAACTCGCGGACCTCGCCAGTATCGACGTCGATTAGGTGATCGTGGTGTGGTCTACCGGCGAGCTCAAAGCGCGTGGCGCTTCCGTCAAAAGTATGTGTTCGCAGCAAGCCCTTGTCCGCAAGTACAGCCAATGTTCGATAAGCCGTAGCCGGACTAATGCTGGGATCGTGCTTACGCGCCCTCGACAAGACTTGTTCTGCATCAGGATGATCGCGGGCCTCGACGAGGACACGGGCAATCACTTGTCGCGGTCGTGTGATCCGCAACTCTGCCGCTCTGAGGATCGCGTCGCCCTCGCTGCTGTAAAAGTGGTCTGACATCTTAGCTCCGATACATACGGCAGGGTTTCACGACAGTGAAGAGAAGAATGGAAGTCTGATCCATTTCTTGAGAATGGATCTCATTTAGCTTGAAACTGAAAGTGCTTCGCACTATCGTTATCAAAGTTAGCGCCTCAGGCTGGGGTCGCTTCTAATGTGGAGAATCCGGATGCAATCGCATTATCGAACGTTGAGATATTTGGCGTCTCCGTTTCGATCACTTTTTGTCGTTGCAGTAGTCGTTGCGATCTTAGCGCCTCAGAGCTTTGTGGCAGCGCAAGAACGGTTGTCGGTGGTCGCGACAACAGGCATGATCGCAGATGCGGTTCAAGAGGTTGGCGGCGATCTTGTTGATGTTCGGGCATTGATGGGGGCTGGGGTTGATCCGCATGCTTACCGCCAGACAAGAACCGATATTGTCGCCATGGCCAAGGCAGACCTGGTCGTTTGGAATGGTCTTTACCTCGAAGCACAGATGGAAGAGTTCTTGCTCGAACTTGGGCAGGATCGGCCGGTTGTTGCGGTCGCTCAGGCAGTGCCGGAGAACCTGCTGATTGGGTCAGAAGATTACCAAGGCCGCTATGACCCGCATCTCTGGATGAACCCGAACCTTTGGTCACGGGTCGTTGTGAACATTCGGGATGCGCTGATTGATGTCCATCCTGAGGGCAAAGATGCTTTCACTGCTAATGCAGACGCATACCTCGACACGCTGAGCGATCTCGCGCGGTACACGACCGGCGTTCTATCATCGGTTCCGGCGGAAAGCCGGATTCTTCTAACATCGCACGATGCATTCAACTATTTTGGTAACGCGTATGGCTTTGAAGTCGTTGGTATTCAGGGCATCTCGACTGAGTCGGAGGCCGGTCTGCAACGCATCTCGGAGCTTGTCGATATGCTGATCGAACAGGATATTGGTGCGGTCTTCGTCGAGACGTCCGTATCGGATCGTAACATCCGCGCCTTAGTCGAGGGAGCACAAGCCCAAGGCCACGAAGTGGTTATTGGCGGAGAGCTTTTTTCCGATGCGATGGGTGAGCCGGGAACTTACGAGGGGACCTATACCGGAATGATCGACTCGAACGCGACGACGATCTCACGCGCGCTTGGCGGAGACGCGCCCGATGCGGGCATGCAGGGGCTTTTGAACTGATGGCATTTGAGATGTTGAGAACACAGACCCCAGTGCTTGCTTATGAGGGCGAGCCACGTCTGATTGACACGGCTGTTCCTTCTGAGGCGCCTCTGGCCCTTCGCGGTGTCACGGTTTCCTATGGTGAGAAGCCTGCAGTCTTCTCGGTCGATGCGACGTTTCAGGCGCAGACGATGTCGGCTATTGTCGGACCGAACGGAGCGGGTAAATCCACGCTCCTGAAGGCGTCTCTCGGAGTGCTGCCGAAGCTTTCAGGCGAAGTGCATGTCTTCGGTCAGACGATGGACAAAGCCCGAGATCGTGTAGCTTACGTGCCGCAAAGAGCGACTGTCGATTGGGATTTCCCGACGACGGTTCTCGATGTCGTTCAGATGGGTCTCTACCGTAAAGTTGGGCTTTTGGGCCGACTGTCGGGGCAGATGCTCGAGAAATCATTGGATTGCCTCGATCGGGTCGGAATGGCTGATTTCGCTAATCGGCAGATCGGCCAACTATCGGGCGGCCAGCAGCAACGGGTTTTCCTCGCTCGGGCACTGGCGCAAGAGGCTGATCTCTATCTGCTGGACGAGCCGTTTGCGGGCGTCGATGCAGCGACTGAGAGGGCGATAATCGACGTTCTAAATGTGTTGAAATCCAATGGTAAAGCTGTCGTTGCCGTGCATCACGATCTAAGCACGGTACGAGACTACTTTGACCATGTCTTTCTCATCAATGTGAGACGGATCGCCGAGGGGTCGGTTGAGACAACCTTTACGAACGAGAACTTGCAGGCGGCATATGGCGGGCGTCTAGCCGCAACCCATCTCGATGAGTTGTCGATGGTCGTCTGACTGCGATGAATGCGTTCCTCAGTGCGCTCTTCCTGCAGGCGGGCTACAACGCCGCGTTGGTTGCAATTGGTGCTGGGCTGCTCGGGGTTGCGGCTGGCGCTTCTGGCACTTTTCTCTTCCTTCGAAAGCGGGCGCTTGTCTCGGATGCTGTGGCTCATGCGACCCTGCCGGGCATTGTTTTTGCCTTCATCCTGATGGTGAGTTTAGGTGGCGATGGACGCAGTTTGATCGGCCTTTTGGTGGGGTCTGCAGGAAGCGCGATCGCTGGCCTTTTGATCATCGAATGGATCACGCGCCGCACTCGCCTGGCCGAGGACGCGGCAATTGGTGCCGTCCTGGGCGTTTTCTTCGGGATTGGTATCGTGCTGCTCACGATTGTTCAGACGATGAACGCCGGGCGTCAAGCTGGGCTCGAAAGCTTCCTTCTGGGTTCTACCGCCGGCATGCTTTTCGAAGACGCTGTCGTAATCGCCGTCGCTGGTTCTCTGGCGCTGTTGGCGACATGGCTGATGCGCCGACCAATGACGCTGGTCGCTTTTGACAGCGAGTATGCTGCGACCTTGGGTTACGACGTTCGACAGATTGACCTGATGATCATGGGTCTCGTGACGGCGGTGACAGTCATCGGCCTCAAAGTCGTCGGGCTGATCTTGATTGTCGCGATGTTGATCATCCCCGCCGTTGCGGCACGCTTTTGGACAGAGAGATCCGAGCGTGTGATCTGGATCGCGGGAGCGATCGGCGGTGCCGCGGGTTATCTTGGTGCGGTCGTGTCCGCGTCAGCGCCGGCTCTTCCCACAGGTCCGATCATCGTTCTTGTTGCGGCTGCGATCTTTCTCCTATCCCTCATTTTTGCGCCGGTGCGCGGTGGCGTTGCCTCCTTGCTCCGCTATCGGCGCTTCCAGGCGCGGGTACATCGCCGTCAGGGTCTGCTGGCCCTGGCCTCGCAGCACCCGATCCGCGAGGCTTATACGCTGCGCTTACTCGCCCGCGAAGGTCTGATCAGAGCCGATGGTGTCACTACAGAGGCGGGCCGCTCCCTGGCTGCCAAAGTGGCACGAGACGAACGTCGCTGGGAGGTGGCGCGTCAGATCCATCAAGACGCTGGCCTCGCCGGACGATACGACGGTGTAACCCCGATTGAGGAGGTTTTCACCGCCGATGAGATCGCGGAACTTGATCATCAGCTCGGACCTTTGGTCGTGGTTGGAGACTCTTGATGGGTGCCGAGTTCGTTCAATTCTCGCTGGCACCAATTCTGATTGGTGTTCTCTCGGCGATCGCCTGTGCGTTGCCCGGCAACTTTTTAGTTCTGCGCCGACAAGCCCTTGTCGGTGATGCCATAAGCCATGTCGTCTTGCCTGGGATTGTGGTGGCGTTCATCCTCACCGGTACGGTAACGGCTGTTTCGATGCTTGTCGGAGCAGCGGGCGCTGCCGTTCTAGCTGTCATCTCGATTGAAGCGATCAAACGGCTAGGGAAGGTCGAGCCAGGGGCGGCCATGGGGGTTGTTTTCACTTCGATGTTCGCGGCGGGGGTGCTCCTTCTGGAACAAAGCGACACGAGCAGCGTTCATCTCGACGTCGAGCATGCGCTGATGGGCAATCTCGAGTCTTTGATCTGGTTGAGGGCCGAAGGTTGGAACTCTCTTCTGGATCCATCAGCGCTGTCTTCGCTTCCCCATGAACTCGTGCGGATTGCGGTCGTTTGTGCAATCCTGGTTGCCCTGACCGTGATCTTATGGCGTTGGCTTAAGATTGCGACGTTTGATGAGGGCTATGCGAAGACGCTCGGCATCCCTGTCACCGTTCTTAGCTTCGGTCTTTTAATCACCGCCGCGCTCGCCGCTGTTGCGGCTTTCGATGCCGTTGGTTCGATCATCGTCATTGCGATGTTCATTTGTCCGCCAGCAGCAGCGCGCTTGATGACCAATAGGTTAGAATATCAGATCTGGTGGTCGGCGGCCTTCGCGACACTTTCGGCCGTTTTGGGGTATGTTCTTGCGGGTTATGGTCCGCTTTGGCTGGGTGCGCAAAACGCGGTTAGTGCGGCAGGTATGATAGCAACAGTGTCTGGTGTTATCCTGGCAATCGCGTGTCTCTTTGGTCCACATCGCAGTCGCGAGCAAGCGGCAAACCACTAACTTTTTCTCGGACTTGGCGCGGATTTTCACCATGTCTGGGCTAGCATCGTAGCCGCTACTGAAAGGCATCCTTGTACCTCTCGCGCAGGATGTTCTTTTGTACCTTGCCCATCGTGTTTCGGGGGAGTTCGTCGACCACGATCAGCATTTTGGGCTGTTTGAACCGAGCCAGCTGATCGCGCAGTTTCGTGTCGATGTCCGAGACGTCTGGACCAGCCCCTTCGGCCACGAGAATGCCGATGGGGCTTTCTCCGAAATCTGGATGATGGACGCCGATCACGGCACTTTCCGAAACGCCATCCTGAGTATCGAGAATCTGTTCGATCTCTTTCGGATAGATGTTGAAGCCGCCCGAAATGATTAGGTCTTTCCCACGGCCGACGATTTGAACATAGCCATCGGGGCCTATCACCCCTACATCGCCCGTGATGAAGAAGCCGTCGTCGCGTAGTTCCTCGCGGGTTTTCTCAGGCATCCGCCAATAGCCTTGGAAAACGTTGGGTCCGCGAACTTCGATTTGTCCGGTTTCGCCGTCGGGCATGATCGCACCTGTGCTTGGGTCGGTGATTTTGATCTCCACCCCAGGAAGCGGATGGCCCACCGTACCGGCTCGGCGATCACCCTCATAGGGGTTAGAGGTGTTCATGTTTGTTTCGGTCATCCCGTAGCGTTCGAGAATTCGATGGCCTGTTCGTTCTTCGAACTGGTGATGGGTCTCGGCCAACAAGGGTGCGCTACCCGAGATGAAGAGGCGCATATGGGCCGTCAAATCACCGGTGAAACGCGGATCGGCAAGGAGACGGGTGTAGAAGGTAGGGACCCCCATCATCGTGGTAGCCTTGGGCATCCATCGGATCACCTCATCCGTGTCGAACCTAGATAGGAAGATCATCTGTCCGCCGGTCAGGAGCTGAATGTTCGAGGCGACGAAAAGCCCATGCGTGTGGAATATCGGAAGGGCATGGAGCAGAATGTCTTCCTGCGTGAAACGCCAGTAATCGACCAAGGTCTGTGCATTTGAGAGAAGATTGCCCTGGGAAAGCATGGCGCCCTTTGATCGGCCCGTTGTGCCGGACGTGTAGAGAAACGCCGCTAGGTCGGTTTCAACGCGATCGACGGTGTCAAAGACCTGCGGCTGATCAGCGGCTAGCGCCAAGAGACTTCCAGCTCCGTCGCTCGCTAGCGTGAGTGTTTTTGCGCCAACTCGATGAGCGATAGGGGCCAAGGCGCGTTCAGCGCTGGGATCGCAAATCAAAAGCCGCGCTTCGGCGTTGTCGACGAAGTAGTCCACCTCTGCGGGCGTGTAGGCTGTGTTTAACGGCAGGAAGATTAGGCCAGCCTGGATACAAGCGGCATAGATCGCAAGCGCCTCGGGCGACTTCGCCACCTGAACAGCAACCCGATCCCCGGTCTTTGCCCCTTCGGCCACGAGGGCATGCGAGATCTGGGCAGAGAGCTTGAGAAACCTGTCATGGCTGACCGGCCCACCATCGGTGAGCGTTAGAAAAGGTGTCTCTTGGCCCAGATGAGGGGATAGAAGGGCATCGTATAGGGGATTTGGCATTGAGCGTCGTCCTGTGGTCATCCGCGGCGGGCGCGCGTTCTGACCGATTTAAGTCAGCGATGAGCCAAGGGCCATAGCCAAGTTCGAAGACCCAGAGCCCGATTACAGTGCAGCGCCATGACGAGACGCCCTGCTATGATCGACAAAGAGGTTGCAATGGCCGCCCCCTCGATCCCGAGCCCGGGTATCAGGATGATCAAGAGGACAAGGTTCAATGCGGCGACGCCGATCAGAACTTTCGCAGCGGTGCGCTCTTGATCCGTTTGGATGAGAACGGCGAGCGGGTTGCCCAAGGCGGCCGCGGCCACCTGCCCGAGAGCGATGATCGCAATCGCAGGGAAGGCGGCGCTGAAAGCTGGGCCAAAAATGGCGGCGATCCCTGCTCCTCCGAGGAGCCAAAATAAGCCGGCCAAGAAGACCGCGCAGAAGAAGGTTATCCGGTGCGCTCGATCCAAAAGGCTCTGCTGAATGGCCTGGTCCTTGTCGAGAAACGCCTTGCGAAGATGCGGCATGAGAATCGCCATAATCGCGAGTGTCGGCAGCCCCATGACGAGCAATGCCTCCACCGCAGGTTGGAATAGACCGACCTGCTCGACCGTACCAATCTGCTGCAGAGTTACTGTTGCCAAGTGTTGGTTGATCCGCTGAAAACCTGTTGCGAGGCCAAACGTTGCCATCCCGATCAACCAGACCCGGTCCCGATAGATTGGCCCTGCCTGCGCCCTGCCAGCGAGCACATTGCGGAGCATGTTTGATGCGACCAACAGTGCTGCCAAGGACGCGCATAGCAGGATAATCAAAGCGAGGTTTCCGTTGAGGGGCACAAAGCTGGTGATCCCAACCAAAACGACAAGTTGGAGGACCGGCCGAACGATGCTCGCAGGTATCTGTCCGATCACCGGAAGGCCAAGGCCCCGCAGGATCGCACCCAGCGCGTTGATCAGACCGAAGGCTGTAAAGATGCCCACTCCGATCGCAAAGCCCTCCCACCAACGCGGATCGCCATTACCTGAAAGCCAAATCAGCCAAGCGCTAACAGCAACCAAGATCGTCGCTACCAAGATCAAGTGGACAGAGCGGCGAATGAGACCGGCAAGCACGCCGGTTTCACCTTCGTGGTCGGCCGTTGTGACCTCTCGGACTAGGTAGCCGGGCATGCCGGAGGTAAGCGCGGTCAAGATGAGAACATGGCCCATCACAGAGGCGTATAGCCCATACTCAGCCAATGGCATCAAGCGGGCTGAGAGAACCGAGATCGCAAGCGCGATGATTGCATAGAAAGCCGTTATCGCGAGGCTTGCAAAGGACTGGCCCGTAAAACTCATGCAAGGACCTTACGATAAAGCGCTTCATAGGCCTTTGCGGTGGTGGCGATCGTAAACTGTCGGGCCCGCTCCCGAGCGGCTAGCCCCATGCGCGCGCGCAGATTTTGGTCGGTTGCAAGCATTGCGATACGATCAGCGAAGCCTGCGGTATCACCGGGCTTTAAGAGGTATCCCGCTCGCTCGTCGCGGCCCACCACTTCGCCACATCCGCCAACGTCGGTTGCAAGGACTGGCAGCCCGGCTTGCAGAGCTTCGATCAATGCGATTGGCATGCCTTCTTGGCGAGATGTCATGAGGTAGACATCGGTCGTAGCCAGCAGCTCCGCTACATCCTTACGCCCGCCTAAAAGCTGCACGCGATCTTCGAGGCCGAGCGTCGCAATCTTTTGTTCGATCATGTTCCGCTCAGCGCCATCGCCAGCGATACGAAACGCCGCATGAACTCCACGGGTTCGTGCGGCCTCTGCAACATCGATCAAGTGCGAGTAGTTCTTCGCGGGCTTCATTTGGCCCAGCGAAAGAAGGCGCAAGGGGGCTTCGGGTTCACTTTGAACGGGTGGCAAAGCCTTGCCACCAATGCCGTTGTAGATGAGTTCCAGCGGCCCGCGATAAACCGAACGCAGGATCTCTAAAGCCGGTTCCGAGATCGCGACGAAGGCGCTTGCGCGGCTGGAGATCGCTCGGAAAAGAACTCGGCTTGTCGGCAGTTCAGTGTTGTGGTGTGTCGCGACTACCGGCACTTGGTATCCAGAGGCGCGCAGAATGGCGAGCGCGACAAGCAAGTGGGAATGGACCAGGTTTGGAGCGGCGGACCGCAGAATACGGCGCAAAGGTCCTGCTCCCGTAATCACGCGACGGCGATGTCCATGACCCAGGACATGATGAGCGACGCCAATTTCGGCAAGCGCGGCGACGCGTGTGTCGTTGATCCCGCTTTTATCGCCTAGATCGTGAGGATCAGAAAGCCCGATCACTGTCACTTGATGGCCGTTTCTGGCTTGTTCTGCAGCAAGATCGAAGGCGAACCGCTCTGCGCCTCCAGCACCTAAGGAATTGACGATGTGCAGGATGGAAAGCGGAACCATCGGCGCGTGGTCACCGCCCGCCCGAGACGTCGATGAGGGTCCCGGTCACATAAGATGCGCTGTCAGAGAGGAGCCAAAGAATGACTTCAGCCACTTCCTCGGCAGAGCCGGTGCGTTGCATCGGTACCATGTTGGACATACGAAAAGCACGATCCGGATCGCCGGCCGAGGCGTGGATCTCAGTATCAATGAGGCCGGGGCGGACCGCGTTTACGCGGATATTGCGGTCCGCAACCTCCTTCGAGAGGCCGATGGTCATCGCATCAATCGCGCCTTTGGAAGCGGCGTAGTCGATAAACTCATTGGGCGAGCCAAGAGCCGCGGCTCGGGAGGATAGGTTAACAATCGCTCCACCATCCTTCATCCGCCTGACGGCCTCGCGCGCGCAGATCAAACTGCCCGTCACATTTACAGCCATGACGCGGGAGATCCGGTCAGCCTCCATCTCCTCAAGTCGTGCTTTGGTCTTTAGAATGCCTGCATTGTTCACCAACGCGGTAAGGCCCCCAAGCTCTGTCTCGGCGCGATCGAACATAGCAACGACTGCCGGCGCGTCGGAGACATCGGCTTGGTGCGTCAACGCTCGCCCGCCCTTACGGGTAATCTCATCGGCGACACTGGCGGCAGCATCCGCGTCATTTGCGTAGTTTACGAGGACTGCGTAACCCGCGTAGGCTGCCATACGCGCTGCTGCGGCACCAATGCCCCGGCTCGCGCCCGTTACGATGCAGGTTCCTGACATAGTCTTCCTCCCTAAGCATTAGTCCCGTCCGCCTGGTAGAACCCGTGGTGGGCCAAAGGCGCTGGCATCCCGCGGTGAACGGGGCCGATCCATGACATCCGTGACATCCTGGGAGGGGGTGTAGTCGGGAAGGGCAGCCTCGATCAAGCGCATGGCGGTCTCGAGGTCCGATACTTCAATCGATTTCGTCAAGTCTTGGACTAACTCTGCCATCTCGAGCGCGCTTATCTGGCTCTCATGCGCGACGAAAATCTTTGGATGCGGTGTCTCGACAGTATCTTCGCCGATCAACAGCTCCTCATAGAGTTTCTCACCCGGGCGAAGACCAGTGAAGTGGATCTCGATTTCGCCCTCGGGATGGGCACTATCTTTAACCTGCTCACCGGAGAGCGTAATCATCCGTCTTGCGAGATCGAGGATCTTAACAGGCTTGCCCATGTCGAGTACGAACACCTCACCACCATTGGCTTGAAGCCCTGCTGTGATGACGAGTTGAGCGGCTTCGGGGATCGTCATGAAGTAGCGGGTAATCTCGGGATGAGTGACCGTAATGGGCCCACCGCGCCTGATCTGCTTCTCAAAGCGGGGGATGACCGAGCCAGACGACCCCAAAACATTCCCAAACCGCACCAGTGAGTAAATTGTGCTGCGATGACGCTCTTGCGCGGCGCCGATAGAGAGTTCTGCAAGTCGTTTAGTGGCCCCCATTACATTTGTTGGGCGGACGGCTTTATCAGTTGAAATCAGCGTGAAGCGCTTGACCTTAGCTTCACCTGCTGCCTCAGCTAGGCGATCTGTTCCGATGAGGTTGTTCTGGATCCCTGCAAGCGCATTTGTCTCGACCAATGGAACATGCTTGTAGGCCGCAGCATGAAAGACGGCGTCGATCTGACGCTGAGCAAAGACGGTTTCAAGCCGGTCTTGATCTGTGACTGAACCAAGAACCGGGATCAACTCTACCGGCAACTCGAGATCCATCAATTCTTGGTGGATCTCATAAAGTTGAGGCTCGGAGGAGTCGAGCAGGATCATTCTGGCGACACCTAGCCTGATCAATTGCCGTGCAAGCTCTGATCCAATCGTTCCTCCTGCACCAGAGATCAGGACGGTTCGACCATCGAACCAACGATGCACTCGGCTCTCAGTCAGATCGACCACGTCGCGGCCCAGAAGTTCATCCATATCTATCTTGCGTAGGTCCGAGACTTCAAAGCGACCGGACATTAGATCGCTGAAGCCGGGTACCGACAGGACTTCGAACCCCTGATCAACTAGGCCCTCCATAATTTCTCGCCGCCGAGCACGGCCAAGTGATGGGATGGCGAGAGCGATCTGATGGGCTTTGAGGCGCTCCTTGACTCGATCCAAATCGCGTGAGGATCGAACTGGCAAACCTGCCACTTTGAGCTGATGAAGGTTGGGATCATCGTCGACAAAAGCCACGGGCCGATAATTGGGGTCGTTCTTTAAGGACCCAGCCAGCGCAGTACCTGCTTGGCCCGCGCCATAAATCAATATGGGTTCGGCGTTGGCGGAGCCCGTTTCTGTGAGGTCCAATAGACCGCGTGCGAGCAGCCGTATGAGCGAGACAATCCCGGTGCTCAGACCGCCGGTGACAACCCCTAGAGCCAGGGCTTTGAGGGTTGTTGTTCGGTCGAGATAGATGGTGGACGCCAGAACGGAAAGCGCCAAAAACGCCCAGATGGCACGTTTGATAAAGCTCTGATCCAAACGTCGGATCATCATCTTGTAGAAGTCTAACCACCAAAGAATGCAGAGCCCGATCGGGACATATAGTGCGAGCAAGATCTGGTGATCTGGGTGGGCCAGCATCGCCTGGAGCGACACGCCAAACATCCATGGCAGGGAACACGCGGATATCGTCAGCGCAACAGCGTCACTGACAAACTCCGTGGTCTGCTTGACCCAACGTGGTGCCTCAACAATGCGGCTCAGTAGGCGCGCGCCGCGAGAGTGCTCCATAAACAAAGCCCTACCCAACCCAATCGCGGTACAATGATACGGTGTCGCTTAAGGTTGTGTCAATTTGACTATCAGTGATCCTAGAGGGCGCAAGATTTCGGTCTTGGAGGCAACTCCAGCCAAAACGTCGAACCGTGCCCTGGCTCGCTCTTTACGCCGATCTTGCCTTGCATGCACTCCGTCAGATGTCGGCAAATTGCAAGGCCGAGACCGGTGCCACTTGCATTGCCGGAATCATGCGCAATGTGAAATCGCTCAAACACACGATCTTGCTCATGCGCAGGAATTCCGACACCTGTATCGGCGACTTCGCAGCGGAAACCGCCTTGTTCGCAGGGGCCTGCTGTAATGTGGATATGGCCCTCGGGTCCGGTGAACTTGATCGCATTGCCAAGCAGGTTGAGCAGGATCTGGCGGAAGCGAACCGGGTCGATCTCGATCTGTTGCGGGAGGTCAGGGTGTGTGACGAGTTTAACAGGAATACCTTTTTCGCTCGCCACCGGGATGAGCATATCTACCGCGTCCTGAACCACCCGAAAGGGATCAATGACCTCATGATGAAGCTCAATCACACCCGCCTCAATGCGGGCGAGATCCATAAGATCGTTGACCAGATCGAGAAGCGATTTCGCCGATCGGTCGATCAAACTCGTAAGCTCAGTCTGACGATCTGACAGGTCCGTTTGCTGTAAGAGTAGGTTAGTTCCAATAATCCCGTTAAGCGGGGTTCGAAGGTCATGACTGAAATCCGCGAAGAGTTCCGACCGAATCCGATTCACCTCGGCGGCATGTTTGGATGCGACTTCGAGCGCTTGCTCACGCTCTAACAAGCGAGCGTTCGATGTTTCTAGCTCCACTGTTCTAGTAGCGATCCTGCGTTCCAATGTTGCATTGATCTCTAGGAGTTCCTGCTCGGCGCTTTCCTGAGCCAACTGCGCTTCCATCCGATCGGTGATGTTGCGGCCGTTTCCACGATAGCCAGTAAAGCTGCCATCTTCAGCGAAAACAGGAAACCCGCTGACTGAACACCAAACCGGAGCGCACTCCGCACATCCGGCTTGGGTGCTGTACTCGAAGTCCTTGAATGGTCGATGATTGGCCAGATCGTCCAAGTGCCTTTGAAGCACCTCGGGTAGAACAGAGTCGCGGATGAGGCCATCAATCCGCCGCGCACCGATCAGGTTCTCGAGCTTTAGCGACGTCGTCCTCTTCAATTGAGTTGAGAGAAATGTAAATCGATGATCTCGATTGGTTTCCCACACCCAATCGGAACCCGACTCAAGCACTTCAAGCAGGCTGGACTCACAGTCTTGTAACAAGTCCTCCAGCGATTTCTTCAAAGGTCATCCATAGGGCAATTTGCTGACGTAGATCTGTATGCCTCGGCTACATACCACTCGAATGGGGTCAAGCCAGACTGATTTTACAGAAAAAAAGGCAGGAATCCTGAATTGGGTCACTGTAGGCGGCGATCAAATGCGACTGACTTAACTAACGCAATCACTTCCATCCCTGGTTGTAAACTTAATTCAGCAACTGACTTGCGCGTTGTACGTGCGCGCAGAGTTTGTCCGTCGCACCTGAGAACAACTTCTGCGAAGCTTCCTTCTTCGCTCTCGATGTTGATGATCTGGGCGGGGATTTGATTTCTAATCGACAGCCCTTGGATTGGCTGCAAAGCGATGGAGACATCTCGGGCGCGGAGGCGGACGCGCACGGCTGTGCCGACTGGCATCTGCGTGCGCATTGGCAGCCACAACCTTCCTGCCCCGAGCTCAATCGCTTGCATCGCATACTCGGTATCAAAGCGACCGGCCTCACCTACGATCAAGGCGCCTGCTTCGAACCTTCCCGTCACCATAGGATCCAGGGTCTCGAGCATCTTCTCCAGCGGACCGTGATCGATGATGTGACCGTCCCGCATCGCGATCAGACCGGATGCGATCTGAGTAATTTCCTCAAGCTGATGAGAAACGAAAAGGACAGGGATATCGAAGAGCTCTGGCAGCGAAGCGATCAAACCGAGTAGATCCGCTTTTGCCTTTCGGTCGAGTGCGGCCAGAGGCTCATCCATTAGCATTAGTTTGGGTTTAGTCATCAAGGCGCGGGCTATGGCAACTCTTTGAACCTCGCCCCCAGAGAGAGTTCCCGCGGATTGCGAAAGGAGTGGGCCGATCCCAAGCGCGTCGATCACCATCTTGCGTGAGATCCGTTGTCCATCATCTTGCGCCCGCCGCTCAGCGTAACGCAGGTTTCCTGCGACACTCATATGAGCGAACAATCGCCCGGACTGGAACACCATGCCTATGGATCGTCGATGCGGTGGAACAAAGTCAGTTGTGTTCTGCCAAACCGCATTGTTCACTTCGACGGTACCAATTCCTGGGCGGAATCCTGCGATCGCATTAAGCACGGTCGATTTACCTGCACCAGATGGGCCAAAGAGAGCGGTGATCCCGTCGAGCGCAAACTCGCCCCGAGCGCGCAGCAGGAAAGCGCCGTAATCCGTGTTGAGATCCAAGGCCAGCTTCATCATCCGACCCGCGTCCGAAAGCGGCTATTGGTCAGGTAGACGCCGAGCAAGATCACGAACGCGATGATCAGCAAGAGAGCAGCGAGATTGTGGGCGGCCTCGTAGTCCAGAACCTCGACATGTTCATAGATCGCAATCGAGATGACCCGTGTCTCTCCCGGTATGTTGCCGCCCACCATCAAGAGCACGCCGAATTCGCCCAATGTGTGCGCGAAACTAAGGACGGCGGCGGTAATGAAACCCCTGAGGGAAAGTGGGACCGCGATCGAGAAGAATGCATCCCAGGGTGAGGCATTAAGGCTGGCCGCTGTCTCCAGTCGTTCCCTCCCCACTGTTTCAAACGCGTTCTGCAGAGGTTGGACCGCGAAGGGTAGGGAGTGCAGAACACTGGCGATAACCAACCCTTCAAACGAGAAAGCAAGCGTGGAGCCTGTGAGTGTGACCCACCAAGAACCGATTGGCCCAGCAGGACCAAGTAGGATCAAAAGATAGAACCCCATAACGGTCGGAGGGAGCACGAGTGGTAAGGCAACCATAGCCTCAGCAACCGCTTTCCATCGCCCCCGCGCAAAGGCAAGCTTCCATGCGATCGGAGTGGCAATTAAGAGCAGCAGTGCCACACTGACCAGCGCCAACTGCAACGTTGTCCAAAGTGCCCGTTGGTCATCTGGTCCGAGGAACTCAGGGAAGGCCATAGCCATATTTCTTGATGATGCTCTCTGACGCTGGAGAAAGGAGGAACTGCACGAAAGCGGCGGCCTCCTCCGTATCGCTCACTTGAAGAACATGTTGCTCGATAGCGGGATATTGGTCAGTTGGGATCGGCCAGTAGTCTACCCCATGTGTTTTAGCCAAGGAGAGGGCGATAAGGCCTCTATCTGCAGCGCCACTTCTCACCGCCGCGAAACTCGCACTGGCGCTTTGGCCAAAGACGAGTTTGTCTTCCAGCTTGGCCCAGAGATCGCTTCGCTCAAGATAGGCCTTGGCTGCGCGACCATATGGTGCGCTCCTTGGGTTTGGGACGGCGATCCGCGTCGCATCCATCAGCCTTTGGGGCAGGGGTTCAGTGCCGTCTGAGGTCACGAGCACCAACCGACCAAGAGCGTAAGGGCGAGAGTTTCTACCATTTGCATGGCCTTGCCGGATCAGTTTGGCTGGTGTTTCACGATCTGCGGCGAGAAAGACATCAAAGGGCGCGCCGAGCAGGATTTGCCCGGCAAGTTGCCCGGTTGAGCCCACCGACAAGGCAACCTTTGTCTCGTGCTCAAAGGAGAAACGATCTGCGATCTCCCTCGCCGCGTCTCGGAAGTTTGCAGCAACTGCCACGCGCAGGTTCTGCGCTTGGGCCGGGCGATCCAAGGCAAAGACGAAAATTAGGCAGAAAAGGAGTATATGCATGCGCGCCAAGAGACGCCGAAGCTCCGATTTGGGTCAAGTGCCTTGTTGCCTTTCTGTATGGTATCTTTAAGTTTCCGTGGGTTGGGTGGGATAAGCTAAGATATGGCCATGACCGACGCCGCGATGTCCGACACGGACTGCCCATTGGTGGTGGATTTGGATGGGACTCTCGTCCGCAGTGATCTGTTGCATGAGGGGCTTTTGCGGCTCGTTGCGGATCAACCGACGAAGGTTCTGTCGCTGAACTCGTGGCTTGCGGGCGGCAAAGCCGTTTTCAAACGACATCTGGCGGAGGCAGTTACACCTGATATCGGGAGCCTTCCATACGACCCGGATATCCTGCGTCTTCTTGAAAACGCTCGCGGCGAAGGTCGAAGGGTCGCGTTGGTCACAGCTTCTGATCAGGCATATGCGGATCAGGTGGCTGACCATCTTGGCTTGTTCGACGAGGTGCATGGGTCCGATGGTGTTCGCAACCTCGGCGGAGAAGAGAAAGCAGCCTTCTTGGTTGAACGCTTTGGGCGAGCAGGTTTCGACTATATTGGCGATAGCAAAACGGATTTGCCGGTTTGGGCTGAGGCGCGCCATGCTCTGATTGTCTCGCAAGGTCACGAGCTCCCTGCCAAACCCGCCGGGCAAGTTGTTAGGGTTGAGACTGGTCGCTACACAACCAAATCCCTTGTGAGGGCGTTGCGGCCCCATCAGTGGCTCAAAAATTCACTGATTGCGCTGCCAATGTTCGCCGCGTTCCAGTTTGAACCGCTGACGATTTGGGCTGTCATGTTAGCATTCGCCTGCTTTAGCCTAACGGCTTCGGGCGTCTATGTGGTCAACGATCTCCTCGATTTGCCCGCCGACCGCCGCCATCCGCGTAAGCGTAAACGCCCTTTTGCGGCAGGGGATGTACCGATCAAGATCGGAGTCATCACCGCCGGTTTGCTTTGGGCGGTCGCGGGGCTAATGGCTCTACTCCTCCTTCCAGGCGCTTTTTGCATCGTTCTTCTGATCTACTTTGCGATCACATTCGCTTACTCTCTTGGCCTGAAGAAGAAAGCGGTTGTTGATATCTGTACACTCGCGGCTCTCTACAGTCTCAGGATCATAGCTGGTGGTGCAGCAACAGGTATCGTGATCTCTCCTTGGTTGCTCGCGTTTGCAATGTTCTTGTTTCTTGCGCTCGCGGCGATCAAACGCCAGGCGGAGATGACAGACCTGGAGAAGACGGACCCGACCCGCGTGACCGGGCGCCCCTATCAGGTCGAAGACTTGCCAATCATCCGCTCGATCGCGATGTCTGCGGGCTATTCCGCCGTCTTGGTCATGGCACTCTACATCAATTCTGCAACGGCTTTGGCACGCTTTCCATTGCCCGAGGCATTGTGGCTCATCTGCCCGCTACTGCTTTACTGGATGACCCGTATGGTGATGGTTACCCATCACGGGCGTATGACCGATGATCCAATCGTGTTCACCTTGAGTGATAAAGTAAGCTGGGCGGTCGCCACCGCGATCTTGTTCGTGATCATGATTGCACGGATTGGCCTGTGACACTGGCCCGGCTAACGTTTCTCTACACACTTTTCGCTGTCATCGCGACGGTGGTTAACTTGGCGGTCCAACGTGTGAGCCTTGCGCTCTATACCGACACGTTTGCCCTGGCGGTCGCCATCGCATTTGGAACACTGGCAGGGCTTGTCATCAAGTATGTGCTCGACAAGCGTTGGATCTTCGCCGACCTTTCTAGCGGCGTGCGGGCGCATGCGAAAAAATTTGGTCTCTACACTTTGATGGGTGGGATAACGACGGCGATCTTTTGGGGAACGGAAGTTGCCTTCTACTGGCAATGGGGCGAGCCGATGCGCGAGGTTGGCGCTGTTATTGGGCTCACAATCGGCTACCTCATTAAGTATCAGCTTGACCGACGCTACGTGTTTGCGGAGGCCGCATGAAGGAAGAACTTTGGGGTTGGGGCCGTGCGCCTCGGGCGATCTGTGATGTGGTTGCACCTCGTGACAAGGCGGAGCTGATCGCCGCCGTGACCTCACAAAAGCTTATCCCGCGAGGAGCAGGCCGCGCATATGGTGATGCGGCCCTACAGCCAGAGCGAACCGTCTCGATGCGGCACATGAACCGCTTGCTCGCTTTCGACGCGGTGACCGGAGTATTAGAGGCCGAGGCGGGCTTGATGCTCTCCGATCTCTTAGACGTTTTTGTCCCCCGTGGGTGGTTCCCTCCCGTGACGCCCGGCAGCAAGTTTGTCACCTTAGGCGGCATGGTGGCAGCCGATGTGCATGGCAAAAATCATCATCACGCGGGCTCATTTGGCCAACATCTGGCATGGATTGAGGTCATGAATGCCGATGGGAAGACGAAGATCGCCAAGCCTAACTCGCAGCTCTTCAAAGGCACAGTTGGGGGTATGGGCTTAACCGGCGTGATAACTCGGATTGCTGTGAAACTCCGCAAGATCGAAACCGGGTGGATACGCCAAGAAAGTGTCGTGGCCCGCAACCTTGGAGAGGCTATGGATGCGCTCGAGGACGGGGAGAGTTGGGATTACTCGGTTGCCTGGATCGATTGCTTGGCGAAGGGCGATGGGTTTGGCCGCTCCATCGTTTATCTCGGCGAGCATGCCGCGCAGTCGGACCTCGATCACAAGCAGTCGGCCGATCAGTTTCCAAAGGCGCGCAAGATGCGAGCGATTCCGATCGATGCGCCGAATTTCCTCCTAAACCGTCTTACCGCCCGGCTCTTTAACGCGATCTATTACCGCGCAGGCGTGCGGGGGGAAGGTGAGAGAGTTATCGACTGGGACACGTACTTCTATCCGCTCGACGCAATCGGTGGATGGAATAGGCTCTACGGGAAGCGGGGCTTTGCGCAATACCAATGTGCGATCCCTCTTGAGGTGGCAGAGGCAGGACTTCGCCAAGTGATTGGCGAGATCTCTCGTGGTGCAGAAGGTGCATTCCTTGGTGTTTTGAAACGCTTTGGACCAGGCCGAGGAACTGGCATTTCTTTCCCGATCGAAGGGTACACCTTGGCACTTGATTTCCCAATGTCCGAGAAAGCGCTGGATTTGATGGATCGGCTGGATCGGATTGTCGAAGAGCATGGCGGTCGTCTGTACCTTGCCAAGGACAACCGCATGCGACCTGGGATGATGATGAGTGGATACGGGAAAGGCCTTGCCGAGCTCGGTAAGGTGCGTGATGACGCCTTTGCGTCGATGCAGTCGGAGAGGTTGGAGCTATGATGCGCGGTGCCCCTGTGTTGATCTTAGGCGCGAGGTCAGACATGGCCTTGGCGATCGCTCATGGGTTTGCGAAGCGCGGACACCCGCTGATGCTTGCATTGCGCTCGCCCAGTCGGTTGCAACCCATCGTCGCCGATTTCGAAATCCGCTATGGGGTCGAGGTGTCACTTCACACTTACAATGCGACTAAGACATCGGGTCAGGATGAGTTTTTGGAAGGGTTGCCTCATGATCCTCGTATCATTGTGTGCGCGGTTGGCCTGATGACGGATCAGGATGAAGCGGCAAGTGACCCTTCTTTGGCAAAGCAGGTGATCGATACAAACTTTTTGGGACCGGCTCTTATGCTGGAGGTGGCGGCAAAGAGGATGGCAGCCTCGCACGAAGAATCCGCCATCGTGGGGATCGGATCCGTTGCCGGCGACCGAGGCCGGGCAAAAAACTACGTCTATGGCGCTGCGAAGGCAGGATTTGCCACATGGCTTTCAGGTCTGCGCCAAAAACATGTTGATACCCAGCTACATGTAATGACGGTGAAACCCGGGTTTGTCCGAACACAAATGACCGCCGGGATGGATTTGCCGGGGCCTGTTACCGTTGATCCAGAAGCTGTGGCGGATGATATCCTGCGCGGTTTGGATAAGAAGCACCACGTGATCTACACGTCAGTATGGCGTTGGATCATGACGATTATCTGCGCCATCCCAGAGCCGATTTTTAAGAAGCTCAAGTTTTAATCGGCGTAGAGATAGTCTTCCAGCTCGTCCATTGAAGGGATTGTAAGGACGCGTCCATCCCGTTCGATCAAACCCTGCTGGCCCAACTTCGACATATCTCGACCAACCGACTCGCGCTGGCCTGAGATCAGAATCGCGAGCTCTTGCTGGGTTGGAACTGGATCAATCACTGCCGTGTCGTCGGCAGTCATGTTGGTGCGACCAAGCTCTAACAACTCGTAGCACAAGCGCTGTTCGGCGTTCATTGTGGTCACATTGGTCATCCGGATAGACAAGTGCCGGATGCGATCGACCATATAGACTAAGAACGCCCGCATGACTTGGGTATTCGTGTCCATCACATGGTTGTAATTCGCCGCCGACATCCTTGCGACCCGGCATTCGCTGATCGCGATGACATTGGTGGATCGTGGCAGGCCGTCGATTGCTGCAAAAATGCCGAAACCTTCGCCCGGTGGAAGTTCCGACATCAAAACTTCCTTGCCATTATTCGTGTAGGTCGCAGCTCGCGCTTTTCCCTGAAGGATGAAGTAAACATCGTCCTCATGCTCGTCTTCGCTGACGATCAGCGCGCGCGGCTGGAACGTCGACTCGGTCCAGTATTTCTCAAGATCTGCGCAACCCTCGGCTCCGCATGCTTTCAGGGTGCTGGTGTCTGGAAACGAATCCCACAACGTGCTGGACATTGTTGCTCAACCGGGGGATGATTCCCGGTGCCCCTCGATTACTTGAGGGCGCTGCGAGATAAGGCAAAACCGCAGGCCCTTCTTCTGTTGGCGCCATTATATGTCAGAATGGGCCAACTCGGTACTTCGATGATTCCAATTTCCGTCGAATTTGAGTCGAGTGTGACGTTTGTCACAGTTTCATCTGAAACCGCTCCAGTAATCTGCCTCCAGCTTGGGACGTCCTAGGGCTCCCCGCAAGGACCAAGGACTGATGTCACAAGCTGAGGGCGTGAGTTGTGTGTACCCAGTGTAGCGTTGCGGGCGGTCTCCTCCGGGATCGCCCGCGTGTCTTTTTGAAGCTTGGGTTTTTGGGAGCTAGGCGAGCAGAAGATGATCGGCATCGCGATCATCTAGGCCTTGGGAGGCGGAAGTAGCCTCATCAATTCTTAGCAAGCGAGCGGGGTGACGTCCTATCCGCCTTGTCGCGGAGGCACTGGGTTGCAAAGCCTCACGAGTTTTGCACAAACCGCGCGGGCCTCTGCCTGGGTTAATCCGCCAAAGATTACTTGATAGCTAGGGCGACCCCGATAAAGGCCTTTTTGGATACTGGACGGCGCGTCTCCGAGATCCAGGTCCGGTGTTTGGGCGATCCTGGCCAGCCGTGCAACAGCACCTGCCTCATCACGATAACTGCCGAGGTCCACCGACCAGAAAGGTTTCTCTTCAGGAGCAGGTATTCCAAGCATTTCCGGTGTAAGCGGCGTGATCGATGCTGTTTGGACGCCACCGCGTGGGACAGGTTGACGCGAGTTCAAAGGCGCATAGGGCGAGGCCGCAAGAACTCTTTCCCCAGTTGATGCCTGAGCCGACGTGCTCAGAGCCGCCATCAGCGCTTGGAAACCCGTCGCAGGTGTTCCTGGTTTCGGGCGCGGGATCGGCGACCGCGCGACCACTGTGCTGCGATGGCCGGGTCTGGCTACAGCAACATGCGTCTTCGCCCGTTTGAAGCCCAGATCCAGAAGGCGCGCGACCTCCCGATTTCTTGTACGCCCGCTTTTGCCACCCAGGACAACCGCGATCACCCGCTCTGGACCGCGTTGGGCAATGCCGACCAAGTTGTAGCCTGCGGCGCGGGTATAACCTGTCTTCATCCCCTCCATGCCGCGATAAGTGCCCAAGAGCCGGTTTGTCGTGTAGATCCGCCGACCTGCGGCCCGTTCGCTGCGTCGTCCAAAGACATTGTAGTAATCTGGAAAGTCGTAGAAGAGATGCCGTGCAAGAACCGCCTGATCGCGCGCGGTTGTCAAATGACCGGCACGGGTCAGACCGTGAGGGTTCTTGTAGGTGGTAGAGTTCATCCCGAGTTCGCGCGCCTTGCTGGTCATCAGGGCAGCGAAAGCTTTCTCAGAGCCCGCGATAGCCTCAGCCAGTGCCAATGCCGCATCATTCGCGGATTTGATTGCGGTCGCGCGAATGAGATCGCGGATAGTGACCCGCTCCCCCGATTTCAGTCTCAGGCGCGACCCGGTCATCCGAGAGGCCTTTCGCGAAATCCGCACCCGTGTGTCGAGCCTTAATTGTCCATTCCGGACCGCCTCGAAGGTGAGGTAGAGGGTCATCATCTTGGTCAATGATGCCGGATGTTGACGTCGATCGGCGCTGCGCGAGTGCATCACCGAGCCATCACGCATATCCATGACGATTGCCGCATAAGGTGCGGCAGATGCAGTACCCCCTGGGATCACCACACAAAGGGCGATCGCGCCGATGATCAGCGCTGACAACATTCGGGCCATTGCTATGGTCCCCTACCTAAACTCTGCCTCTGGCCGATACATCGCGTAAACGTGTTCGGTCCCTTAGTTTTACGAGTTAAAGTTAACAGATAGTCGCCGCGAAGAGAATCCCCTTTTCTATTGAGGCTTTGCGGGGCTGTACTGGAATTTTTGTGCACTGCAAAAAAACCTCTTGACGACCGGGGTGCCAGTAGCTATTTCGCAGGTGCAACATAAACCGGCGCTCGCCGGCCGACACACCGCAACGCAACTAAGTTGGAGAGTAAGATGGCTACGAAAGCTGCCGCTAAAAAAGTCGAAGACCTGACCGCCGAAGCTCAAAAGACGGTCGAAGAAAGCATGGAAAAAGTGACCAAAGGCATCGAGGACGCGACTCAGTTCGGTCAAGAGAATGTCGATGCGATCATGGCTTCTTCGAAAATCGCTGCCAAAGCTGCTGAAGACATCAATGCTGAGTTGATGGCTTACAGCAAAAAGTCCTACGAAG
>JBCDAQ010000030.1:0-28690 GCA_039185285.1 Pseudomonadota bacterium | reverse complement strand
GCTAAAATCACATGGCCCGCATCGATCCACCAAAGCGCTTTGGGCCGCGCGGCGAAGGCGTAGTTGGTCAGGATCCAAGGGGCGATGACAAAAAGCCCGATACCGAGGCCCGAGATCAACCCGTCGACCAAGCCGCTGACACCTGAGCTGACCATGATATGTCGCATCATACCAGCGGTGAACAGACTTGCTAGAAAGGCGATGATGAAGGGTAGCGGTGATTTATCCGCCTTGATCTCTTCTTCAGTGCGTCCTGTCGCTTCCATCCACCGTGCGCCGTTTGTCATGTACCAGACCGAGCCCGCGGCGAAGCCCGCCAACGCCGCTAGGAAAACCCCTAGATAAGCCATCAAATCTCTCCCGCATTTTTCGCAACTCTATCGGATCAGGCTCGGATCCACCACGCGCAAGGTAAGGTTTATCCGACCGCGCGCGGTGATAGGGTTGGGCAGACCATCGGCCAGGATCCGATCGATCCCATGATAGGCGAGCCGAGCGTCCCCTCTCATCACAACCACATCGCCCGAGCTCAGGATTGTGCTTTGCGTCTTGCTGCCTTTCTCGATCCCGCCCATACGGAACCGAGCCGGATCACCGAGCGAGATCGAGAGCACCGGTGCCTCAAACAGCCCTTCATCTTTGTCCTGATGCAAGCCCATCCGTGCCTCTGCATCATACCAGTTAAGCAGGCAACACGCGGGATCGCCCGGCCATAGATCCAAGCGCCGCCAAGGCTCAAGAATGGCAGGCGGAATCTGAGGCCAGGGCAAATCCGTCTCTGGATGATGTGCGCGGTATTGGTACTTGCCTCGATGGATCACCCAACCCGCGCGTCCCGCAGAGGTCATGCGTACGGTCATCGGCTTTCCCCAAGCCGTCATTGGACGAACCAGAGGAGCTTGGCGGATGATCTCCCGACACGCGTCGACCATCTCTATCTGCTTCTCTTGGCTCAGCAGATTGCGGTAAATCTCGAAGCCGGCGATCACTTCCTTAGGAGGCTCGTTCATTCCTCTCCGCTTACAGTTGAATCAGATCTTTGGTGACGGTAGCAAACTTCTGAGGGATAAAAGTGGGGAAGATGGATTTGCGCTTTCTAACCATTCTGATTTGCGCCGCCGTGCTTGCTGGGTGTGCCGTTGGGAACAAATACGATTACAGGGCCGGGACGGCGAAGCTACCGCCGACAGCGAACTCGATTGCGATCGGAGTTGTCGATACCAGGGCATATGTTCTGAGTGGTGACACCTCACCGCGCTTTGTCGGATTTCAGCAAGATGGCTACGGAAACGCATTTGAGGTGACAACTACCAGCGGCGCGCCGCTCTCAAACGATTTTGCCAAGGCGCTCAGCACGTCATTCGCACGCGGCGGTGCGACAGTCGATTTGGCGCCGATCGCGCCGGGAACGCCGGTTTCGGAGGGTGTTCAGTCCTTGCAGGGTCTCGGAACCGATCGAGTTCTGCTGCTCGAGATGCGCGAGTGGAAGACCGATGTTTTGGCCGACATCAAAGTGCATTGGAACCTGACCGCCCGGGTCTATGACGGCTCAGGTCGGCTATTGGCGGATGAGAACAGCCAAGGGATTGAAGGAACCGGACATCTCGGCGACATCCTGGGAACCGAGAAGGCGCAGTTGGCGGTTGGCGAGGCTTCTCGGCGCCTCTCCGAGCTTCTGTCCCGACCCACCATCACATCAGCACTGCAGTAGCGCGGGCAGGGGGCTGAGATGCGTTGGGTGCTGGCTGCTTGTATCTTTTTGCTACCAAGCGTCGCTTCGGCAAAGGATCGCCTCCTTTTCATTGGAAACTCCTATACCGCGCAGTGGAGCGTCGCAGAACGCGTGGTCGAGCTTTTGGGTCGATCGAAAGTCGAGGCAGTCGACCTTTCCCGGTACAACGTCACCCTTGATTGGCATCTCAAAGAGGGGGGCGCGCTTGGCCAGATAAAGCGTGGGTCTTGGTCAGCGGTCATCCTGCAGGACTTCTCCGATACGGCCCTCCGGCCTGAAAAAGCAGCAATCTCCAAGCGTGCGATCGCCCAATTGGCCGAGGCTTCGAAAGCGATCGGCGCGAAACTAGTTTTCTTCGCCAATTGGACGCCCGCAAGCGTCGAACCATCGGACATCCCGAGCCGACAGAGGGACATCACGTCCTTCTATCAGAACGCCGCCAAGCGCCATGATGGTGCCGTAGCACCGGTTGGCTTAGCTTGGACCAAAGCGACCGACTTGGTGCTTCGCGATGCAGATCGCCACCATGCGAATGCGCGGGGCGGTTACTTGGCAGCGCTCACAATCGCGATGACGCTTGCACCGGAGCTTGGAATGCCTGGGCTGGAGAAGCCTCAAGGGGCGAATGCCTCGTTCGATTCCATTGATCACGAGTTGCTTTGGATGGCCGCCAGACATGCGCTTCGTGAAATCCGCTAAGGCTCTGCGGAAAATCGCGCAAATTGCGACCAGATTTGCCGCCTCAGCAGGTTGCAGCAGAGAAACGCGCTTATTATATAGCCCGCCAATTACCGCAATTGGGATGGGTTTTGGGTGCCGCGCACGGGCCCAGTTCCCTAAATCGCCGAAGAAGGAGCAGAAATGCCAAAAGTTATTGGGATTGACCTCGGAACCACGAACTCCTGCGTTGCCATTATGGATGGCGCGACGCCAAAAGTTGTGGAGAACGCTGAGGGTGCCCGCACGACCCCGTCGATGGTTGCTTTCACCGAAGATGGTGAGCGTCTGATCGGACAACCAGCAAAACGCCAGGCCGTAACCAACCCAGAGAACACGCTCTTTGCTGTGAAGCGCCTGATTGGTCGCCAATACACGGATCCGACTGTCGAGAAAGACAAGACGATGGTCCCGTTCTCGATCGTCGAGGGCAAGAACGGCGATGCCTGGGTGCAGGCCCGAGGTGAGAAATACTCGCCGAGCCAGATCTCCGCCTACATCCTGCAAAAGATGAAAGAGACCGCTGAGAGCTATCTCGGCGAAGCGGTGACCCAGGCGGTCATTACCGTCCCCGCCTACTTCAATGACGCCCAGCGCCAGGCGACGAAAGACGCCGGTAAGATCGCGGGCCTCGAAGTGCTGCGGATCATTAACGAGCCAACGGCGGCAGCACTTGCCTATGGCCTCGACAAAGACACGACGCGCACGATCGCGGTTTATGACCTTGGCGGCGGTACCTTCGATATCTCGGTCCTCGAGATTGACGAGGGGTATTTCGAGGTGAAAGCCACGAACGGTGACACGTTCCTCGGTGGTGAAGACTTTGACCTTCGTTTAGTCGAGTACCTTGCTGACGAATTCAAGAAAGATCAGGGCATGGACCTGCGCGGCGATAAGCTCGCGCTGCAGCGTCTGAAAGAGGCGGCCGAGAAGGCGAAGATCGAGCTCTCGTCCTCCAGCCAGACCGAGATCAACCTGCCCTACATCACCGCTGATGCCTCGGGTCCTAAGCACCTAACGCTGAAGATGAGCCGCGCCAAGCTGGAAAGCCTGGTCGAGGATCTAATTAAGCGCACGCTGGATCCCTGCAAGAAGGCGATGAAGGACGCTGGTGTGACGCCGGGCGATGTGGACGAAGTTGTCCTCGTCGGCGGGATGACCCGGATGCCGAAAGTCATCGAGACGGTGAAGTCCTTCTTCGGCAAGGAACCGCATAAGGGCGTGAACCCCGACGAAGTCGTTGCCATGGGTGCAGCCATCCAGGGCGGCGTTCTGCAAGGCGATGTTAAGGACGTGGTCCTGCTCGACGTCACCCCGCTCTCGCTGGGGATTGAGACGCTGGGCGGTGTCTTCACTCGCCTGATCGACCGGAACTCGGCGATCCCGACTGAGAAGTCTCAGGTCTTCTCCACCGCCGAAGACAATCAGAACGCTGTGACCATCCGGGTCTTCCAAGGTGAGCGCGAAATGGCGGCTGACAACAAGCTGCTGGGTCAGTTCAACCTCGAAGACATCCCGCCCGCCCCGCGCGGCCTGCCGCAGATCGAGGTGACGTTTGATATCGACGTGAACGGCATCGTCTCGGTCTCGGCCAAGGATAAGGGCACTGGCAAAGAGCAGAAGATCACGATCCAAGCCTCGGGTGGCCTCTCGGATGATGACATCGACAAGATGGTCAAAGAAGCCGAGGAAAATGCCGAGGAAGACAAGAAGCGCCGCGAGCTGGTCGAAGCGAAGAACCAGGGCGAGAGCATGTTGCACTCGACCGAGAAATCGCTGGCTGACCACGGTGACAAGGTCGACGAAGACACCCGTCAGGCAATCGTTGATGCCCTTGCTGCGCTGAAAACGGCGCTCGAAGGCGAAGATTCCGAAGAGATCACCGCGAAGAGCCAAGCGTTGGCCGAAGCAGCGATGAAACTAGGTGAGGCGATCTACAAGTCTGAGGCCGACGCTGCGGCCACCGAACAGCCGGAAGGTGAGTTCGAAGACGCTGAAGAGGCGAAACCGGCTGATGACGATGTCGTCGATGCCGAGTTCGAGGAAGTCAACGAAGACGACAAGAAAGCCTCCTGATCGGCCCCCGGTGGTGGCCGTGACAGAAGCCCCCTTTGGCACCTACGCCCTACCGGCGCGGCTGGAAAGCTTGCGCCGGTTCGGTCAGGAGCTGGGAACCGGTGCAATTGCGCGCCGGCTCACGTCTCTGATCAGGCGCATTTGCCTGACCGGTCGGCCGGACCCGATCGATGTCGAACCGTTCCCAGGGCAGAAGGCACGGCTCCATCCCCGCGATAACCTCTCCGAGAAGCGGGTCTTTGGCGCCAGCCAGTTCTGGGATGCCGAGGAGCGCGAGGCGCTGGCCCTGCATCGCGACCGCTGTGAGAGCCCGTTTGCCTTTGTCGATGCCGGGGCGAATGTAGGTCTCTACACACTGGCTGTCCGCTCTAAGGGTCCTATTCAAGGCGTGGCAATCGAGCCTGACCCTGAGAACCTGAGGCGACTTCGGTTTAACCTCGAGGCCTCCGATTCAAACGATGTGGTCCTGGCAGATTGCGCGTTGTCGGACACGGCGGGCCAGATCGAACTGGCTGTGGTCGAGGGAAACCGGGGGGAGATCTCGGGCGCAGGTGCTCAGGCCGGCGAGACGGTCACGGTGGCCTCACGCCCGCTTCTCGATGTGGTGCGGGACGCTGGTTTCACCCGGATTGATGCGTTGAAGATCGATATTGAAGGAATGGAGCTGCCCGTGCTCAAAGCCTTTTTCAGCGAGGCGCCTGAGAAGATGCATCCAGGCATGATCATTCTGGAGGCCAGGCGTGGAGAAGAGACGCCTGCACTGGCCTTCCTGCGGCAGCGTCGCTATATGCCCGTTCAACGAACCAAGATGAACGTGATCCTCACGCCCCAGGGCGAACAGAAAGAGCTATCCAATGGCCAAGCGTGATTATTACGAGGTCCTCGGCGTCCAACGCGGCGCGACCGAGGCGGAAATCAAGAAAGCCTTCCGGCAGAAGGCTCGCAAACTTCATCCCGACCAGAACCCCAATGATCCGAAGGCGGCCGCCGAATTCAAAGAGGTGAGCGAGGCGAATGAAGTTCTAAAGGATGCCGAGAAGAAGGCAGCCTACGACCAGTTCGGCCATGCGGCGTTCGAAGGTGGTATGGGCGGTGGCGGCGGCCCACGCGGCAGTGCTGACTTCGGTTCGGCCTTCTCGGATGTGTTCGAGGATCTGTTCGGCGACTTCATGAGCGGTGGCGCTGGCGGAGCTCGAGGTCGGCGCGGCGGAATGCAGCGCGGCTCGGACCTGCGCTACAACCTCTCGATCTCGCTGGAGGATGCCTTCAAAGGCAAGCAAACCACGATTAAAGTCCCCGGCAATGTCACGTGTCCCACCTGCAATGGCAGCGGCGCCGAGGATGGCAGCCAGCCTCAGACCTGTCCAACGTGTTCGGGCCACGGCAAGGTCCGCGCGCAACAGGGCTTTTTCACGATCGAACGAACCTGCCCAACATGCCAGGGCCGTGGCCAGATCATCAAGAATCCATGCACAGCTTGTGCGGGGTCTGGCACGATCCGAAAGGAGCGTGCGCTCAATGTAAACATTCCCGCCGGTGTCGATACAGGTACACGGATCCGTCTCGAAGGTGAGGGCGAGGCGGGACCGCGCGGGGCGGCACCGGGCGATCTCTACATCTTCATCCATGTCGACGATCACAAGATCTTTGAACGCGATAGCACCAACCTCTTCTGCCGGATCCCTGTTCCCATGACCACCGCGGCATTGGGGGGTGAGTTGGAAGCGCCGCTTCTGGACGGTGGCCGCAGTCGGGTAAAGATCCCGTCGGGCGTACAAACGGGCAAACGCTTGCGGTTACGCGGCAAAGGCATGCCCGCCCTACAGCGGCCAGGGCAATGGGGTGATCTCTATATCGAGCTGTCAGTAGAAACACCCGTCAATCTGAACGCACGTCAGAAGGAACTCCTCAAAGAGTTCGAGCAAGAGGGTGATGGCAACAGCCCCGAATCCAACGATTTCTTCGGCCAGGTCAAAGATTTCTGGAACAAGATGAAGGGCTAGGCGTCGCCGCCCTTTTCCCGGCCCCGCCCCACTGCTAGATCAAAGGGGCGGGAGGCAATATGACGACGACACATTTCACAGTAACCGGTGTTTCTGGCCGGATGGGCCAGATGCTCACGGCCGCCGTCGCCGAGCGTGGTGACGCGGTATTGGTTGGTGCGACGGAGCGCCCAGGTCACCCTTGGGTCGGGCAAGATCTCGGGGTTTGTCTCGGCAATGCGGCGACCGGGGTCATCGTCGAGAGCGATCCGCTGGAGGCTTTCGCCCGCAGCCAGGCTGTGCTGGACTTCACCTCGCCGGCAGCGACTGTCGCCCATGCTGCCTTGGCCGCTCAGGCACGGCTGACCCATGTGATTGGGACGACGGGTTTGACCGAGGAGGATCTGGCGAAGTTGTCCGCTGCCTCACGTCATGCCGTGATCGTGCGCGCCGGGAATTTCTCATTGGGTGTCAACTTGCTGACGCTGCTGACGAAAAAGGTGGCATCGGCGCTGGATATGGACTTCGATATCGAAGTTGTTGAGATGCACCACAAGATGAAGGTGGATGCACCTTCTGGGACAGCGCTGATGCTGGCCGAGGCGGCTGCCGAAGGGCGTGGCGTCACGCTCGGCGATGTTGAGGACCGGGCGCGCGACGGCATTACCGGGGAACGAGCACGGGGTGCCATTGGCATGGCCGCTCTGCGCGGTGGTGACGTGGTGGGGGAGCATGACGTCATCTTCGCAGGACCCGGAGAGCGTCTGGTCCTACGCCATCTCGCCTCCGATCGGATGATATTTTCACGAGGCGCTGTAAAAGCCGCGCTTTGGGGGCAGGGCCAAAAGCCTGGTGAGTATGACATGGTCGATGTTTTGGGGCTTGGATGAGCGACAGCGGAGACCTGGCAAAACTACATCTTTTGAAGCTGAGCGTTGGCTCGGAGAACGTTGATACGCTCCGCAAATGGCAAAAGGGGCGCAGCGATCAGCGGATTGCCGCGGGGCTTGATCCTCGACCGCGTCATGTCACCCGGATGTGGCCACGCCGCGAGGCCGAAATCCTGACGGGTGGATCGATCTACTGGGTGATCGCTCGGATGATCCTTGCACGCCAGACGATCGAGGAGTTTGAAGAAGTGATCGGCGAGGACGGGATCCGTCGCTGTGGGATTGTCCTCAACCCCGAGATTGTCCGCGTTGAGCCACGGCCGAAAGGGCCGTTTCAGGGCTGGCGCTATTTGAAGCCGGAGGATGCGCCGAAAGATTTGGACGCCAAAGGGATGGAAGAGGCGAAGCTGCCGGAGGAGCTGCGAAGCGAACTGGTCCATTTCGGGGTGTTAGGGGGATAAATCCTTCGCCTCGTCAACATCGGCCAGCGTATCCGTATAGGCAATCCTCAGATCGGGAAGTGTCGCTATCGTATCGGCGAGGGTGTGTATGCTCGACCAACGGACGCCTTCGAACAAGGTAGAGGGGATCGCCTGCCCCCCCCGACGCATCCCAATCGCCCAGTAGCCGCCATCCGGTGCGGGGCCAAAGACCGCGTCATTGCTGCCGAGATGGCCAAACGCCCTGGCGATATGGGCAGGGCTGATGCCCGGGATATCAGCGCCGATGATCAGCACAGGCCCCGGCGGCATTTGGCGCAACGCACGGCCCATGCGATCGCCAAGATCACCATGACCTTGTGGCCAGCGGGGCAGATGAGCCGGCCAAATCCGGCTTTCCAGCCCTTCGCGATCCGGGGATACCGCCAGAATTGTTTGCCATCGCCGATCCGCGCCAAGCCGCGTGATCAGTTGGCGCGTTTGATGGCGAAACCACCAGGCCGCTTTGGTCATCCCAATCTCTCTACCCAAGCGGGTTTTAACCCTGCCGGGGCGGGGTTCTTTGATAAAAATCACCAAGTGACGGATCATCGTTTTTCGTAACAAGCCACGAGTTTTTCGGGCGGTGTGCCAAGGCGGTATCGCAGCAGCGTGATCAAGTTTCGCCACCCCCGATTTGTCCACCCTTCCGCTTGATAGCGGGCCGCCGACGTGATCACCTTAGTCTTCAAGGATAGGAGGCGGCGGCGACCCAAGGCGCGCGCCAGGGCAACATCCTCCATCAAAGGGATCGCGGGGTGGCCGCCAACCTCTTTGTAGAGCTGCGTGGAGATCAGCAGGGCTTGATCGCCATAGGGCAGTGCGAAGAGGCGGCTGCGCCAGTTCGCCCAAGCCGCGGTCAGACCGGCCATCTGATCCTCTGAATCGAAACTGAGATCGAAATAGCCAGCCTTGTCAGGGTGGCGATCGATATGAGTTCGAACGCGGTCGATCCATCCTGGCTGGAGGATCGTGTCGGCATGGAGAAAGAGGATCCACTCCCCAATCGCTTCGGTCGCTCCATGGGCCAACTGTGCACCCCGCCCTTTGGGCGAGATACTGAGTTTTGCACCTGTGATTTCGGCGATCCTGTCAATTGCGTCCTCTGAAGCCGCGTCGACAAGGATGACTTCGCGGATCAAACCGTCGAAGACACCGGCGGTCAGCGCGCCCAAACATGGCCCGATCCGATCGGCGGAATTCAGCGTCGGGATCACGATGGAGAGCGGCGCTGTCATCAGTTCCTTTGGAAAAGCATCTCTTCGCCTCGGTTATAGGGCTGGGCAGCCGCGCTGACGAGGCATATATCGCAGACAAGGAGGATCAGAGATGAGCAATCTGGTTGGACTTTTGGATGAGACCCGTGTGGTCCTGCGGATGAGCGGCAAAGATGCCCGCGCCGTCCTGCAAGGTGTTGTGACAAACAATGTCGACGAGGTTGAGCCGGGTCGCGCTGTTTACGCGGCGCTCCTGACACCTCAGGGCAAGTTTCTGTTCGATTTCTTCCTGCTGGCAGATGGGGATAATCTTTTGATCGATGCAGAGGCAGGGCGCCAGGAAGACCTGAGCAGGCGGTTGAAGATGTATTGCCTCAGAAGGGATGCCCAGGTGCAAGAAGACGCAGATTTGCGCGTGATGCTGGCCTGGCCGGGGGAGGGCGGCTCCCACCACCCACCCCCGCCACCCTCCCCCGGCCAGGGGGCAATCGCAGTGCCAGATCCCCGAGATCCCGCCCTTGGCTGGCGTCTTTACGGGGCTTACTTGCCTGAGCTCCCGGTGGCCAGCCGCGAGGCGTATGACAAGCTTCGCGTCGCGCATGCCGTGCCCGAAACCGGGCGGGAATTGCTGGCGGAAGAAACCTACATCCTGGAAGCCGGGTTTGAGCGTTTGAATGGCGTTGATTTCCGCAAAGGTTGTTATGTCGGCCAGGAGGTCACCGCTCGGATGAAGCACAAGACTGAGCTGCGAAAGGGATTGGTTGTGGTTGACGTGGACGGGGTCGCGCCGGAAGGGGCTGAGTTGATCGCAGATGGCAAGCCCGCGGGAAAGCTCTTCACCCAAGCCGGCGGTCGCGGTCTGGCACATCTGCGCTTTGATCGTGCCAAAGGGCCCATGGCTGCGGGTGACGCGGTAGTCCGCTATGCGAGGCCTGAGGACTAGGCGCCCGCCTCCTCCAGCGCGAGCAGAGCGGCCAAGCCTTCGAGGTAGGACGGATAGCGCAGTTGCACGCCGAGCTCGTCACGGATCCGCGCATTCGAGACCCGCTTAGACTCGGCATAAAAGCTGCGGGCCATGGGGGACATCTCGGCTTCTTCAAAAGAAACGGCTTCGGGCAGAGGCAAGTTCAAGAGTTCGGCCGCATGCCCGATCACGTCCTCAGGGGGGGCCGCTTCGTCATCGCAGAGATTGTAGATCGCGCCGGGATTGGGTTTGGCGATCGAGGCCTCGAGGATTGTTGCGATGTCCTCGACATGGATGCGGCTGAACACCTGGTTTGGCTTGATGATCCTGCGGGCTGTGCCGTTGCGGACCTTGGCGAACGGCCCCCTTCCGGGGCCATAAATGCCGGCGAGGCGGAAGATGTGCAGGGGCAAGGGGGTCGCCGCCCAAGCTTGCTCGGCGGCGAGGCGCCATTGGCCGCGCCGGGTTGAGGGCGTGCAGGGGCTGGTTTCATCCACCCAGCCGCCATCGCGGTCGCCATAGACACCGGTGGTTGAGAGATAGCCAGCCCAGGTGATCTGATTCTCGGGGATTTGGCCAGTTAAGGATTGCAGAACAGGGTCACCTGCCTCCCCTGGCCCTGCTGACAGGAGAAGATGGCTCGCCTGGGCGAAGAGCGGTGCAAGATCGACCCCTGGCCAGATGGCCGCTTCGGCGCCGCTCGCCCGGATTGCGTCGGCTTTCTCCTCGCTCCGGGTTGTGCCAATGACACGCCAGCCTTGGGTGAGAAGCCGCTTGCTCAGCTCACGGGCCGAGTATCCATGGCCGATGCTTAGGAGGGTGGGGGAGGGTGATTCAAGCATAGGTCCTCGGGCAGTCTTCGGATATGACACAGGCAAACAGGAGCATAGAATGCCATGCGCGATTTGCGAGCCATAATCATCGGATCGGCCTTTGCCCTCTCGGGGCTAGAGGGCCGGGCATTCGAGACCTATGACGCCTGTCTCGAGGCGATTGGAAAAGCACCGAAACAGGCGGTGGACCAAGCGGCTAAATGGGCTGAGTTTGATGGTGGTTGGGCAGCACTCCACTGTCAGGCGTTGGCTCTTGCAGCCGTCGGTGCGCCGGTTCAGGCAGCAACCATTCTGGTGGATGTTGGGACTGAGGCTGCCGAACTGCCGCGCCAAGTCCGTGCGGAGATGTTTGTGCAGGCGGGTGAATTGTTCCTCGAGGCGGAAGAAGTGACCGAAGCCGAGGAAAGCTTGCTCCGCGCCACCAATCTTGCCGATGACCGGAGCCTACCGCTGTCTCTCAGTGCTGCGATCAAAATGCACCGCGGTCGTCCTAGGGCGGCAATTGCCGACTATGGCGAGGCGATCAGACTGGGTGGGCCGCGACTTGGGTATCTTCTGGGTCGGTCAGAAGCACGGCTGCGCGCAGGTGACGCGATCGGGGCGCGAGACGATGCTGTTTGGGCGCGGGAGCTCGCGCCAGAAGATCCCGAGGTGCTCTATCAATTTGGGCGAGCAAGCGTTGTCTTGGGTGATCGCAAAGCGGCGCGCCAAGCATGGATCGATGTGATCGCGATGGCGCGTGGAACAAGCCTCGAAGAGGCAGCGCGCCTCAGCCTGCAAAGGATGGAAGCCGGGCAGTAACCTCGGCTCGGCACAGTGCGATTTCTTCAGCGACCGATGGGTCTTGGTCCGTCAATGGCAGATCGAGAAATGTGGACGCCTTCATAAGGCGTGAAAGGGCCCAGATCGCATGTTGGCGGATCAATGGGTCAGCTTCTTCAGCTAGGTCTTGAGCGGTTGGGATCAGACTGTCGGCGCCCGAGTTTCCGATTGCCACGGCAACGTTGCGCAGAAACCTGACGCGCCCGATCCGTTTGATCGGGGAACCTGAGAACCTCGCTCGGAATGCTTGATCCGACAGGCACGCGAGATCAGCCAGCTGAGGCGCGATCGCTCCATCCCGAGGGAGATACGGATCATGCGCGTTGACGGCGAACTTGTTCCAGGGACAGGCGGCAAGGCAATCGTCGCAGCCATAGATGCGGTTCCCGATCAGAGGGCGCATGGATCGCGGGATTGCCCCCTTCAACTCGATCGTGAGGTAGGAGATACAGCGCGCCGCATCCAGTTGAAAAGGTGCCGGGAAGGCAGCAGTTGGGCAGATATCAAGACAGGCACGACAGTTCCCGCAATGCTCCTCATGAGCCCGGTCTTTCGGCAGATCGAGAGTTGTGAAGACCGAGCCCAGAAAAAACCAAGAGCCGAGCTCGCGGGAGACCAGATTGGTGTGCTTTCCTTGCCAGCCAAGACCAGCGGCCTGGGCGAGTGGCTTCTCCATCACGGGGGCTGTGTCGACAAAGACTTTGATGTCGCCACCAGCGCGTTCGATCAACCAGCGACCCAGGCGCTTGAGACGCTTCTTGATCACCTCGTGATAGTCCTTGCCCCACGCGTAGCAGCTGATCGCGGCGCGGTCAGGCGTCTCGAGCAGCTGTAGCGGGTCAAAATCCGGCCCATAACTCTCGGTCAGCAGGATCACCGAGCGTACGTCGGGCCACAAGACCCGTGGATCAGCCCGCCAAGTGGCACGATCGGCCATCCAGGCCATTTCTCCCTGGCGTTCGGCCTCGAGCCATAAACCGAGCCGGGTCCCAGCATCTTCGATCCCGCCCGGATCAGCAATTGCTAGATCGGCAAAGCCAATGGCTTTTGCTTTATCCTTAAGGGCTTGTTTGAGTTGAGCCAGATCGGTCATGGCCGGAGCTTATCTCCGGCGCGCGTCAGAGCCTAGAGGGGCTATTTACTGATATCCGATGCTGTCCGCCCCGCACCGAAGTCGGTTTTGCCAACGGTGCCGTCATAAGGGTTTGGGCCGCAGGCCGCGAGCATGAGGGTGATCGCTGTCATCAGAACGAATTGGCGCATGATTTGGATCCTGTCGGTTAATCGCAACGGGATCTACATGTGAACGCAACTTCAAGTTGCCAAGTGGGGATCACAAGCCCTTGATCTGTCTAGAAATCCAAATCCGCGTAATGGGGCGGCGGTGTCGGGAAGCCCGGCAGGTGGTCCGCCAGTAACCCTCGGAAACCAGGGCGTGATTTCATCACCGCATACCAATCGCGCACCGCTGGATAGTCGGCCCAGGGCACATCTCCCAGGTAGTCGAGCGCGCTGATATGAGCCGCTGCTGTCAAATCAGCCAAAGTCATCCGTTTGCCAGAGAGCCAGCTGTGATCCTCCAGCAAAAAGGTCATATAGGCGAGATGGACACGGATGTTTTTGCTGCCGGCCTTGAGGCAGGCACCATCCGGATAGCCGAGGCGAGCCATGCGTTTCGTCACCCGCTCGAAGACCAAATTCTCGGTTACTTCGCGATTGAATTTGTCATCGAACCAATCGACCAGCCGACGGGTCTCAGCCCGCGCTGCGGCATCGGCTGGAAGCAGAGGTGGCTCGGGCACTGTCTCTTCGAGATACTCGGCAATCGCGTTGGAGCCCGCCAGGCTCTTGCCCTTCTCGGTGATCAGAACGGGTACCCTGCCAGCCTGATTCAGGCGGAGAAAATCCAGACGTTTTTCCCAAGGACGTTCCTCGACCAATTCCGCCTGCACACGTTTCTCAGCCAAGACCAGACGGATCTTGCGGGAGAACGGGGAGAGCGGCAGGTGATAGAGGCGAAACATAGGTGATCCGGTGAGATGTTGTCCCCCTCTCTGCCCCATGGCTGACCCTAGTTTCAAGCCTCAGGTTTGGCTTAGATGCAATCAGATCGACCTTGCGTTCTGAGTGTTGCAGCCCCATCGGCAATCGAGGCTGCCCGGCGGCGGGTCCAAGGCCCGGGGCGGGAGGCGGATCGCCCCTTGGGATCCGGTAGAATGGCCGCCAAACGCGCAGCCTCGATTCGGGTCAGATCGGTGGCATCCTTGCCAAAATAGTGCTGGCTCGCGGCTTGGACGCCGAAGATGCCCTCGTCAAACTCGGCGATGTTCAGGTAGACCTCAAGGATCCGATCCTTAGGCCACATAACCTCTATCGTAATAGCAAACCCAGCCTCGAGACCCTTGCGAGTCCAGGACCGCTCAGGCCAGAGGAAGACATTCTTGGCGACTTGCTGAGTAATGGTAGAGCCGCCGCGCAAACGCTTGCCGCTCTCATTTGCAGCCATCGCTCTCTCGATCGCCTCGATGTCCAAACCCCAATGCGCGCAGAAGCCGGCATCCTCAGCCGCCATCGCGGCTACCGGCAGGTGTGGCGACATCTCGTCCAGATCGCGCCACATCCGCTCGATCCCGCCGAGCCGCCAAGCTTCGCTGAGCATGTAGTAGTTGGTTGGCGGGTTCAGAATGCGGTAGCTGGCGATCCAAAGGAGTGGAAGCAAGATCAATACAAGGCATCCCGAGACGAACGCTCTGAACACCTTGCGACCGAGCGTTCGGCGCCCGGGCTTGCGGACCTTCGAAACCGATTTCGAGGTCTTCGCCGCAGCCTTGCCTGTTTTTGGCTTTGCCTTGCCTGTTCGGGCCACGTCGCTCTCCCCGTCACCGAGGGCGACTGTAGCATATTCCTAGCGAACAATACTTCCCGCTTGGCGCATCTGCGCTGCCTGATATGGTGGCGGAAAACGCCGGAGGAACCAATGCCCTTCAATGCCATCAGTTACGGTCTCGAAGACAAGGTAGCGACAATCAGATTCAACCGCCCCGACAGCCTGAATGCGCTGGATGCGGAGATGCGTCGCGAGGTGATGGAGGCTGTTCTGGAGGCCCGTGAGGAGGCGCGGGTTCTGGTCATCACGGGGACGGGGCGTGGTTTCTGTGCGGGCCAGGACCTTGGCGATCTAAGCGCGCCCGAAAAGGTCAACCTAGAACGCCTCCTTACCGAAGAGTATCATCCGGTTCTAAAATCCATCGCTGATTGCCCGATCCCAGTGATCTCGGCTGTGAATGGCATCGCGGCCGGGGCAGGGGCCAATCTGGCGCTGGCGGCGGATATGGTGATCGCAAAACGCTCGGCCGTTTTTCTGCAAGCTTTTGCCCGGATCGGGCTGATGCCAGATGCTGGGGGGACGTACTGGCTCCCTCGATTGGTTGGCCCGGCCCGTGCGATGGGGATGTCGCTGTTGGCCGATCCGATCCCAGCCGACATGGCGGCGGAGTGGGGGTTGATCTGGGAGGTGATAGACGATGATTTGTTCGAAGATCGAACGCGTGAACTCGCCCGGCGGCTCGCAGATGGTCCAACTCTGGCCTTCAAGGCAATGAAACAAGCGATCCGCGCGAGCTCAACCAATGACTTTGCCGATCAACTTGCGTTGGAGGCGCGGCTGCAATCTGAACTAGGCCGCAGCCGGGATTTCATGGAGGGTGTGCTTGCCTTCTTGTCAAAACGTAAAGCTGATTTTGAGGGACGGTGACGCAACTTCAAACATTTCAGGCCCGCCTCGACCCTGCGCGCCTGCCTTTGGATCCTTCGCCTTGCCAGGATGGGGCTTTTGCGCATCTCCTGCGCGGCTCGACGGCCGCGAGCCCCTATCTGGCACGCCTGATTGAGCGGGAGGCGGCATGGCTTGAGGAGATCCGCCATCAAGCGCCAGAGACAACGATCAAGAACCTTATTGGGTCACTGGCGGATCTCACTGATACCACGGTGGATCAAAAGACACTTTCCCAAAGCCTTCGGATCGCAAAATCACGTGTGAGCCTGCTCACGGCAATGGCGGATCTAGGCGGCGTGTGGCCTTTACTCTCGGTTACGGGCGCGCTCTCTGACTTTGCCGATGCGGCGGTCGATACGGCGCTCAAATGGCTTTTGAGGCGGGAGCTTGCTTCGGGAAAGCTACCGGGTTTGGGTCTCGATGCGTTGGAGAGCGGTGCAGGCTACATCGTGATCGCGATGGGCAAGCATGGCGCGGGGGAGCTGAATTACTCCTCAGATATCGATCTGATCTGTCTTTTCGACCAATCGCGCTTCGCCGAGGAGGATTTTGCAGAAGCAAAAGGGCGCTACATCCGGCTGACCCGCGAGCTTGTGAAACTCCTGAGTGAGAACACCGAGCATGGCTATGTGTTTAGAACGGATCTGCGCTTGCGCCCTTCACCGTCAACCACTCCGGTCTGCATGGCGGTCGAGGCGGCGGAGCGATACTACGAATCCGTTGGCCGTACCTGGGAGCGTGCAGCCCATATCAAAGCGCGCGCCTGTGCCGGTGATCTTGCTGCGGGGCGGGCCTACCTCAAACGGCTGACACCCTTCGTCTGGCGGCGTCATCTCGATTTCGCTGCCGTTGAAGAAACGGCCGACATGCTGCGCAAGATCCGCGAGACAAAGGGGCGCTTTGCGCAAGCCGAGATCCCTGGCGTTGACATCAAAGTCAGCCCTGGCGGGATTCGCGAGATTGAGTTCTTCGCCCAGACCCGGCAATTGACACAAGGGGGCCGTAATCCGCGACTGCGCGATCCGTCGACTCTGGGTGCTTTGAAGGCGTTGGTTGCCGAAGGGATTATCGAACAGAAGACGGCAAACGAGCTCTCCGTCGCCTATGTCGAGCACCGCACCTTGGAACACCGACTTCAGATGATTGAGGATGCGCGCACTCATGCCGTCCCTCTCAGCGTCGAAGCGCGTCAGAAGGTGGCTGCTTTGATGGGGGCATCAGACCTGAGGTCTTGGGAGTTTGAGATCGCTCAACGGATGAAACAGGTCCACGCTCTGGCACAGGATTTCTTCGAGCTCGACAAGACCGAACCTCAAGGGTGGTTCGAGGAAGCCAACGAAGAGGAATTCGCCCGCCTTGGGTTTCAGCGTCCAGATGATATGCATCGGTTGTTCGAGCGCTGGCGCACGGGACAGATTGCAGCGACCCGCGATGCCAGGTCGCAAGGCATGTATCAGCGGTTGGAATTGCGTATTCAGGCGCTCCTGTCCGAAGCCGGGCAGCCGGATCAAGCAGCGCTCGACTTCGACCGCTTCCTGTCTGGCTTGCCTTCGGGCGTGCAGGTGTTTTCGCTTTTTACCGCAAATCCGCATTTGTTGGATTTGATTGTTCGGATCTGTGCCCGCTCGCCCCGGCTTGCGGAGCATTTGGGACAGAACCCGCAAGTGCTTGATACGCTGCTCGATCAAACCTTCTTTGAGCCGATCGCGGATACTGCCTCTTTGAAGGTGGAACTCGATCAAGAACTGGCCGAGGTAGACGACTACGAACGCAAGCTTGATGTCACAAGGCGGTGGGCGCGGGAGTTACAGTTCCGAGCGGGTGTTCAACTCCTCTTTGAGATGTCCGAAGCCGAAGAGGCAGCGGCAGGCTTCTCGACGATCGCCGAGGCGTCGGTCCAGGCGCTGTTGCCCCATGTGACGGCCGAGTTTGCAGAGAAACATGGCCCTCCGCCGGGGCGTGGTCTTGCCGTTATCGCGATGGGAAAGCTTGGCTCGGGCGAGATGACAGCGCGGTCAGATCTCGACCTGATTACAGTCTACGACAGTGGCGGCGCGGATCTGTCGGAGGGGCGCAAACCGCTGGCGCCGATCAGCTATTTCCCACGTCTGACGCAGGCATTGGTCGCCGCGTTGACAGCGCCAACGGCTGAAGGTCGGCTCTATGAGGTCGACATGCGCCTTCGACCATCGGGTCGCATGGGTCCGGTTGCCGTCTCGTTGGAGGGATTTCAACGCTATCAGCAGCACGAGGCCTGGGTTTGGGAGCATCTGGCGTTGACCCGAGCAAAGGTTGTCGCTGGCGACCCGTCGCTCGCGGCCGAGATTGAGAGCATCATTCAGGAGGTTCTCGCCGCCCGCGCCGGCCAGCCTGAGGTTCTGCAGGAGGCGACAGAGATGCGGGCCCGCATTTCTGACGCTCGGACCTCGGAAGAGGGCGAGGTCTGGTCGTTCAAAGGCGTTCCGGGTGGGTTGCTTGAAATCGAGTTTCTCGCGCAAACCGGTATGCTCTTCCGAGGGATTACTGATCTTCGCCAAGCACGGCCGGCTTTTGAGAAGCTGGCCGAGGATGGGTGGCTGTCGACCGAAGATGTTCGACAGCTGACGGCGACGCACCGGCTCTTGCAACAAATGCAACAGATTGAGCGGGTCGCGTTGGATCGTTCGCTCGATCCGGAAGAGATTGGGGAAGGGCTGCTCGAACGTCTGTTGAGCTTGGCCGAAGCTGAGGATGCGGCTGGATTGAAACAGGTGCTCGCCGATGCGCAGGGAGCAGCGGCAGCGATCATCGCCCGACGGTTTGACGCGTTTTGATCGGCGCGAAGAGCTAGCCCTATTTCCGGCGGCGGACGATTTCGGCCCCAAGGCCCGCACCGCCTGGTAAACGATCGATCTTCTCGATGCGGATATGAGCCCGCAATGCGCGTGGATCGGTTAGCAATCGGCTGGCAAGATGCTCTGCAAAGGTCTCTAGCAGGCTGATCCTGGGTCCGTCGGCCAAAACGGTAATCGCTTGGATCAGATCATCATAATTGATCACCCGGCTGACATGGTCGTCGATATGGGCAGTGTTTGGTTCAACATCGAGAGTGATGTCGAAGCGGACGTTCTGGGTGACACCAAACTCTTCCTCATAGGCGCCGATCTCGATCTCGCGCACATAGTTGGACAGGAAGATCCGGTCAGGCGTGTCTGGATCGCCCGTGATCTCGTCAAACGCGAGCGGTGCGGATCTGGCGTTCTCCATCTGCTGGGTGTCCCTTCCTCATCTTTTGCGGGAAGATAGGCAGCGCGCGTGACCGTTGCCACGCGCAAACCGACACGATTCGTGCATTTCGCGCGTTTGACGCCTCAGCGGCGGGAGAGTTGCGTGGGTTTGCGGTAGAAAACATGATCGCCGATCCGTGCGGTTTTCACCAGCTTCTTGGACCAACGAGGCCGAACCGCGGTGGTGTGATAGTGCGTTGCATCGCCTGTAAGGATCCGCGGTTTGCCCTTCAACATCACCCAAGCAACCTGGCCAACTTGCTTGCGCGCGCCCTTCTCACTCATCGCGTCCGACTTGCCGTCGCAGCGGTAGGAGAACTGGCACCCTTTGCCCCGGTTCTCGCCTTGGCGGATCACGCCGCAGACGGAGTCTGGGTAGCGCCTGCTGTCGACCCGGTTCAAGATGACTTCGGCGACGGCGACTTGGCCCACGAGGCTCTCGCCGCGGGCTTCGAAGTAGAGCGCTTCGGTAAGACAGCCCCATTCGGCGCTTCCGTCGCCCACTTTGACATGTTTGATCGCATCCAGGTCAATCGTTCCCGCCTTGTCGACGACGACGAGCTCAGCCTGTTGCGCATTCTGAGCACCGTCAGCCGAGGCTGAAACCTGCTCGTCTTCAACGGCAAGCTCATCAATCTTCGCGGGAACGCTCGCGCGGTTCGCCGATGCCTCGATCTTTGGCATGCCGGGCACTTGGCCGAATTCGGCGCTTTCCGAATAGGCTTGTAGACCGCGCCGGTCGAGCGAGATGAGGTTGGCAGCCCAGAACTGATCGGCCGACGCGCTGCCCAATGAAAGCGCGCCTGCAGGTGTATCGGCCTGTGCCAAGGGGGTTGTGAGGAGGACAGCCGCAGTCAAAGAGGCCAACCCGGTGCGCCACCCTGAAACGGTGCGCCCAGAATCTAAGACGGTCATACCTACTTCCTTCGGTTTGCACTGCCATCCAGGCGCCCAGAAACCGTCCCCTGGTTTCGGTCAGCCCGCAGTGCGGTTACTCATTGCCGCCCCGTCGCGCTCCTCTAAGGCAAGTGACCACCGCTCGCCAATCCGATTCGTTCGATTGGCAAGCCGCTTTGCGCTCAGATCATGGTTAATGTGATGCAAACGCCTCATCGAATCGCATTTGAAGCTCTTTCAATGCAAATTTGAGGTTTGAAAAGGGTGTTTGGCCCGCCATGAGATCGAGATTCTCACCTACTTTAAGGCCTGCGCGTCCGAATCGGTCCTTTATTTGATCGCTTAGCCATTCCTGCAATTGCGCCCGGTGACGGGCATTCACGCTCATGTCCAGGCTTGTGGACCGATCTAGAAGCCAGTCTGCGACCTCGTAAATGCCAGGGTATTGACTGGCACTACATTGCATCCGCGTGGGCGGGGTGTTGGTCGCAAGAAGCGACAGCGCTCCGCGCAGGTCGCTCATCGTTTGGCGCGCCAAGGGGCCGAGATCGGCTTTGGTGACCAGGATCATATCGGGGACTTCCATGATCCCGGCTTTCATAAACTGCAACGCATCGCCTGAGCCGGGCTGGGCGCAGAACACGACAAGATCGGCAACCTGGGTGACGGCGGTCTCAGATTGGCCAACCCCCACGGTCTCGACGATCACGAGGTCATAAAGCGATCTCAGCAAAACGCTCGAAGGATAGGTGAGATCGGCAATACCGCCCAACCTGCTCCGCGCCGCCATCGAGCGAACGAAAATCCCACGATCATCCGGGTCTGTTGTGAAGCGGGTACGATCGCCGAGCAGCGCACCGCCTGAGACCTTCGAGCTGGGGTCAACCGCGATCACCGCGATGCTTTGATCGCGACCGCGCACCTCTTGGATCAGGCGATCGACTAGCGAAGATTTGCCCACCCCCGGCGGGCCAGTCAGCCCAATAACACTGCCTTGGGGTGCCGCGTAAGCGGCGTCCAACAGGGCTGCGGTCTCGCTGGTTTCGGGCGCGGCCTCGATCGCCGCGAGCGCTTTGGCCACGGCGGCTTTGCCACCTTTGCGCACCTGGTCGAGGACCGTCATTTCCGGGCGCGAATGGCTGCTTGTGCGGCGGCGAGCCGAGCAACTGGGACGCGGAAGGGCGAACAGGAGACATAGTCAAAGCCTGCGCGGTGGCAGAAATCGACCGAGGCCGGATCGCCGCCATGCTCACCGCAGAGACCGATGGAGACATCTGGTGAGCGCTCTCTCGCCCGCTCGATACCAATGCGAATGATCTCTCCGACGCCGTCCTCATCGATCTGGTGGAAGGGGTCATGCTCGAAGACGCCGCGTGCGACGTAATTTGGGATGAAGCGGCCGGCATCGTCGCGTGAGAGACCATAGAGCATTTGGGTCAAATCGTTGGTGCCGAAGCTCAGGAAGTCAGCCAGCCCAGCGATGTCGCCAGCGCGCAAGCACGCACGTGGTGTCTCGATCATGACACCGATCGTATAGTCCAGAGTAACGCCGCAGTCCTGCGATACGGACTTCGCCATTGCTTCGACTTCGCTCTTGAGCAAATCGAACTCGCGCACGGCTGAGACCAGCGGGATCATGATCTCAGGTTTTGCCGCCTCACCGGTTTCTTGGCCTGCGTGGCAAACGGCTTCGAAGACGGCGCGAAGCTGCATCTGGTAGATCTCGGGATAGGCAATGCCGATCCTACATCCACGATTGCCCAGCATCGGATTGAATTCTGCCAATTCCAGGGCGCGGGCGCGGATCTTCTGAGGGGTGACGGCCAGCTCTGCCGCCATCTCGTCGATCTCGGCCTGGCCATGGGGCAGGAACTCATGCAAGGGCGGGTCGAGCAGACGGATGACGACAGGCATCCCTTGAATCCGGACAAAGAGGTCATGAAAGTCATCGCGCTGCATAGGCAGCAGTTTCGCCAAGGCGGCGCGGCGTTCTTCCTCCGTCTCCGCGAGGATCATCTGGCGCATGGCCGAGATCCGCTGATCCTGGAAGAACATATGCTCGGTTCGGCATAGACCGATTCCCTGAGCGGCAAAGCCCAGCGCTGTTCCCGCATCACGGGCGGTGTCCGCATTGGCGCGGATGCCAAGACGCCTTTCCTGATCGGCCCATTCCATCAGCCGTGCGAAGGCCCCCGTGATCTCAGGTTCCAGTGTCGGTACTTTGCCCGCGAGAACCTGACCTTCGCCGCCATCGACTGTCACCACGTCGCCCTCTTTGAAGACGCGTCCATCAGGCGCGGTCAGGGTGCGTTCAACACGGTTCAGGCTCATATCCTTGGCACCAACAACACAGGGTTTGCCAAGTCCGCGAGCCACAACGGCCGCGTGGCTGGTCATGCCGCCACGGACCGTTAGAACCCCGCTGGCTGCGTGCATACCGCGGATATCCTCCGGGCTGGTCTCAACCAGGGCCAAAAGTACGCGTTCGCCGCTGGCCGCTGCTTCCTCGGCAGTATCGGGCGAGAAGACCAGCTTTCCCGCGCCAGCACCGGGGGAGGCCGGCAAACCTTGGCCAATTTGATCCCTAGCCGCGCTGGGGTCGATGGTTGGATGCAAATGCTCATCGACCAAGCCGGGTCCAATTCGCATCAGCGCGTCAGACCGGCTGATCGCCCCATTCTCCGCCAAGTCGACCGCGATCTGGACCGCCGCGCGGGCCGAGCGTTTGAGCGGGATCAACTCCAGGATCCGCATCTCGCCATCTGCCAGTGTAAAGTCGATGCTGTAGCTGTCACCCAGTTCGGTCTCGATCTGCTCGCCGATCTCTAACAGATGGGCGATCGCATCCGGGGCGCATTCTTCCAGTGATTGCTCGCTCAGACCTCTGACCTCGCGTTCGGTCATGGTCAGGACCCTTGGGGTGCGCAGACCCATCATGGCCTCGTTCCCCTGGGCATTCGCCAAATAGCGCCCGGTCAATCCTGGCAGGCCTGTTTGCGGGTCGCGCAGATGCGCAATACCGGCACCGGAGATCTCGGCCTCACCCAAGCCCAGGGCCATGACCTGAACGATCCGGGCGAGGGGAGCATCATCTTCGAAGCCCCGCGCTTGTCGGCGTAGCTTCGCTCGAGGTGTGATCCACAGATTTGCCATTTCCGTGAGGGCTGCATGGGTCTGACCGATCAAATCGCTCGGTAACGCCGCACCACCCATCTCGGCGATCACGTCATGGTAGGTCTCTGCCAGACGAGACAGCTGATCGAGCGAGAGGTCGGCCTCTGCCTCGACACCGACTTCCCGCATCAGGTCATAGAGGGCATACTCAAACTCTTCCTCGTCGATGCCCATCACGCCCACGCCAAAGGAATGCAAGAGCCGACGGTTAAGATCGCAGGCCATTCTGTCGCCATAGCGATCGATCAATCGAGGCAACCCATCGCCTGCGGCGCCGATGTTCAGGACGGCAGGCACGACATCGCTGCCTGGCCCAATCGAAGAAGCGCGGATCGAGACGAGATCGGGCTGCTGTCCATGACGCTTCTCAAGTGTCGCAAACGCCGTCTCTAGATCCGCCGTTGAGACCCCGTTCATATCAGTCGGCAGGACAAAGCCCGGAGGGATCGGCAAACCCGCTCTCGCGGCTTTTGATAGCACTGAGGCCTTGGTGCCGAACCTTTGTTCGTCCAACAGGGGCGCGTCGGGCGCGATCCAACCAAGCGCATCAGTCATGGAGCCGTCATACACAGCGCCTTCGCAGTTGCACAAGGGGGACGAGACGGTCAGTTAGCCCTCGATCGCATCCCAAATGGCGACTTGGCTCATGACCTGGCCAACCCGGGCGACAAGTCGCAGGCGGTTGAGCCGAAGTGCTGGGTCCTCGGCATTGACCGTTACCTGCTCGAAAAAGGCATCGATTGGCGCTCGGAGACCGGCCATTTCGGTCATCGCCGCCTCGAAGTTCTCCGACGCCAGCGCGGCACGGATGGCCGGCTCCGCGCCGTCGAGGGCTTGGAAGAGCTCCCGCTCGGTCGCCTCAACGGCGGCAGAGCGTAGGGGTTCCATCTCGAGATTGCTGTCGTCCTTTTCCTTCTCTTTCGAGAGGATGTTGGCGGCGCGCTTGTATCCGGCCAGAAGGTTGGTGCCTTCCTCGGTTCCCACAAAGGCTTGCAAAGCGCGAACCCGATTGACGAGCAGAACGAGGTCATCCTGCCCGCCCAGGCGGAAACACGCATCAATCACATCGTGGCGAATGCCTTGATCGCGCAGATAGACCTTCAATCGGTCGGCGAAGAACGCGAGCAGATCCATTCCCAACGCACCCCAGGTTTGGGTTTGCTCTGACGCGTTCGCAACCTGGTCGCCATAGCTCTGCGCCATGGTTTCGGCCTCTTGCACCTTGGCGATCATGGCTGGATCGAGGGTTTCGATGGAGCCTTCTTTTAGGGCGGTGAGGATAGCCTGGAGATCCTCAGCCATTTGCGGGGCGTCACCTGCGGCTTGCAGCCCCTCCAACGTCTCGTTCATGCCGAGCTTCTGATAGAGTGCGTCCTGGAAGATCTTCTCGAGGCCCAGGCGATAGCCGTTCTCCAGCACGATCCGGATGACGCCCAGCGCGGCACGGCGCAGGGCAAACGGGTCTTTGCTGCCGGTGGGTTTCTCATCGATTGCCCAGAAGCCTGTGAGCGTGTCAATTTTGTCGGCCAGCGCAACGGTCGCAGAGACCGGCGCACCCGGCACCTCGTCGGAGGGGCCAAGTGGGCGATAATGGGCCTCGCAAGCCTCGGCGACCGCATCAGGATAGGGTGGCTCGGCGCGCTTGGCATAGTAGACGCCCATCACACCCTGAAGTTCCGGGAACTCGTAGACCATCTCGGAGGAGAGGTCGGCCTTAGCGATCCTTGCGGCCTGATCGGACTGATCAGGATCCGCGCCGATGGACGGCGCGATCTGCCGGGCGAGTTTCGCGATCCTCTCGATCCGTTCCGCCTGGTTGCCGAGTTTAGCATGGAAGACCACGTTGGCGAGCGGGGAGGCCATCGCCTCCATCCCGTGGTTCTGGATCATGCGCAGGTCGTTCTCCCAAAAGAACTTTGCATCGGCAAGTCGTGCTGCGAGCACCTTCTGATTGCCGGCCAGGATCGTCGCACCCTGATCTGCCGTCTCGGTATTGGCGACCGTGATGAATTGCTCGATCCGGCCAATTTTCGGGTTCCGAACGGAGAAGAACTTCTGATGCTCCTTCATCGAGGTCTGGAGGACCTCGGGCGGCAGATCCAGGAACTCCGCGCCGATCTCGCCCATCAACGTCACCGGCCATTCAACGAGGCCCGCGACCTCGGCCAGAAGCCCTTTGTCCGCAACCAGGTCGAGGCCATGGGCGAAGGCCAACTGCTCCGAATCATGGGCGATCTTGGCCTGACGCTCCGCCGGATCCAGCAGCACTTTGGCCTCGGCGAGCTTTGCAGCGTAATCCTCGAACCCGGTCACGGTGAATGGCTCTGGGGCAAGGAACCGGTGGCCTCGGGTGGTGTCGCCAGCGATGATCCCATCGATCTCGAAGGGGACCACGCGGCTGCCCGCCTCGTCGCTGAGAAGGCATAGGATCGAATGCAGTGGTCGCACCCAGCGCAGCGTGCCGCTGCCCCAGCGCATGGATTTGGGCCAAGGAAAGCTGCGCACGGTCTCGGTCACCGCTTCTGCGATCACCTCCTCGGCGGCGCGGCCCGGGCGGTCGATGACGGCGAAAAGGACTTGGCCCTTTTTGTCGTCACGGGTCTCTAACCGGTCACGGGTCAGTCCGGTCGAGCGCAGAAAGCCCTCGATCGCTTTCTCGGGTGCATCCGCCCGTGGTCCTTTGCGTTCCTCACGTTGGGCGGCGGTCATCTCAGGCACCCCGGCCAGCGTCAGGACCAGTCGGCGCGGGGTGACGAAGCTGCCGGCACTCTCATAGGTCAGACCCGCCTCGACCAGCTTGTTCGTCACCAGTTTGCGCAGATCCTCGGCGGCACGCGTTTGCATACGGGCCGGGATTTCCTCGGAGAAGAGTTCGAGCAGGAGGTCGGGCACTTGGGGCTCCTAGAGGGTCAGGAAGAACTGGATCAGGATCGCGTTCGCGATATCGACAAAGAACGCGGCGACCAGGGGCAGAATGATGAACGCCAGCGGCGAAGGGCCATAGCGTTGCGTAATCGCCGTCATGTTCGCGATCGCCGTTGGTGTTGCACCAAGCGCAAATCCCGCAAAGCCAGCCGAGATGACAGCAGCAAAATAATCGCGTCCCATAATCCGAAAGACAAGGAACACAATGAAAGCCGCAGCAACGACCGCCTGCATGAGCATCGTCGTTACCAGAACGCCGGCGCTGCCGGCCAAGGTCCAGAGTTCCATGCTCATCAGCGACATGGACAGGAAGACCGAGAGGCTGAACTCGGAGACGAGCGCCATCGAACCGGTATGGGCGGGCCACTCCATCTTCGGCATCATCCGCGGCACCACGTTCGACAGGATAATGCCGGTGAGCAGGCAAGGCACGAAGAGAGGAAGTTTGACGTCCAGTTCCTTCAGCGTCTCAAAGATCGAGAAGCCAATAATAATCGACACGTGGATCCAGAGAACTGAACGCATCAGCCCCTGGCTGGTGATTGGATCATCGGGTGTCGCCGCTTCGGTATCTGCGCCCTTGGCCAGGGGATTATCGCCCGGCGCGTTTTCGGCGACCAGCTTGTTGCGTTCGATCAGAAACTTGCCGATCGGGCCGCCGAGGAGACTGGCCATGATCAACCCGACGGTCGCCGAGGCGATGCCGAGTTCGGCCGCGCCAGCCACGTTATAATCCGAGGCGATGATCGGCCCCCAGGCGATGGCGGTGCCATGACCACCGATCAGGGCGGTTGTGCCCATCAGCACACCTGCCTGGCTCGGCAATCCCCAGATCGTCGCGCCCAGAATTCCGACACCGTTCTGGATGATCATGTAACCGATCGTGATCGCCAGCATGATGGCCAATATCGGCCCGCCCTTGACCAGATCACTGATCCGCGCATTCAAGCCAACAGTGGTGAAGAAATAGACGAGGAGAATATCGCGGGCCATCAGATCAAAACTGATTGTACGCCCTGTCGCCAGAACCACACCAAGGGCGACAAGTGCCGCCAGAAGGCCACCTGAGACAGGCTCCGGGATGCTGTAATTGCGCAGAAACGCAATCCGACGCGTCAAGCGCTCGCCGATGAAATAGACGATGATCCCGATGGTTAGTGCAAAGAAGGCATCTATCTGGATCTGGCTCGGATCGCTCGCGAAGTCCATCTTGATCTCCTATGCCTCACTTGTCGGCAAATTTTTCGTTCAGTTGCCGCCACATGAAGCCGCGCCCATCCGGGTAGACGGCGATGTAGCGATCAACTCCATCTGACTCTTCTCGGGCCGCGAGGATGGCAGTTGCTTTGCCCTGTTCGATGTCGCGGGCAATCTGCTCGGCATCAAAGCACTCGAACCAGTATGGCGCCGTCAGCGGTGTCGCGTTCGGCGCGTTTTCCGCCTCTGGTGCGCCTGATGCGAGTTCGAAACAGGCGCGGAGCTTGAGCGGTGACGAGGAAGCCTCGATCCCGCTGAACCCCGTTACCGCCAGGGTTTGTCCCGCAACGTCAATCTCCGTCACACCGTCGACTTCTTCATAGAAAGCGTAGATCTGGAAATACCAGAGCGCCGCGCCAAAGATGGCGCAGAACCCGAGCAGGCCGATTATGAGGAGGCGTCCGATCATGCACCGCCCGCCTCGGTTTGCACGAACGCATCCGCGCAGGCTTTCGCAAGGGTACGGACCCGGCCGATATAGGCCTGGCGCTCGGTGACCGAGATCACGCCGCGCGCATCCAGCAGGTTGAAGAGGTGGCTCGCCTTGATGCATTGGTCATAGGCGGGCTGGGCCATCACGATCCGCCGGCCGGTTTTAGGGTCATCGGCGGGCTGCGCAAGTATCGCGATGCATTCCTGCTCCGCATCCACGAAGTGCCGCATGAGCATCTCGGTATTCGCCACGTCAAAGTTCCAACGGGCGTACTGTGCCTCGGCTTCGCGAAACACATCGCCATAGGTCAGCGGGATCGGATCATCGGGGTCGTTGAATGGCATCTCGTTACCATCGTCATAGCCCAGGACATACATCGCCAGACGCTCGAGCCCATAGGTCAGCTCGCCTGAGACAGGGTGGCAGTCATGCCCGCCGACCTGCTGGAAATAGGTGAATTGGGAAACCTCCATCCCGTCGCACCAGACCTCCCAACCGAGCCCCCAGGCGCCCAGCGTCGGGCTCTCCCAATCGTCCTCAACAAAGCGGATGTCGTGGAGCTCCATATCGATCCCGATCGCGGCAAGGGAGCCGAGATAGATCTCCTGCAGATCCGGCGGGCTTGGTTTGATGATCACCTGGAACTGATAGTAGTGCTGCCACCGGTTCGGACTGTCGCCATAGCGGCCATCGGTCGGACGGCGCGACGGCTGGACATAGGCCGCCGACCAGGCCCGCGGGCCGAGCGCGCGCAACGTGGTCGCCGGATGAAATGTGCCCGCACCGACCTCCATGTCATAGGGTTGCAGGATCGCGCAGCCCTTCTCGCCCCAATAGGTGGAGAGGCGCATCAGCACCTCCTGAAACGACCGCGGCTTGGTGGGCATCCGGCGCCTCCTCTCGGTTGCGCCACCGCAGTAGGGCGCATTGCAGGGCCGGTCAATCGGGCCTTAGGGCACCTCTACAGCTTTCCCGGGGCATCGACCAATGCTTGGCGCGAGACGGACAGGAACTCCCGCCGATAGAGCATCGCAGCCGTTGCTAGGCTGGCCGCGATCCATGCCTCCGGCCCCAAAAACCAGGCGAGGGAGGCGATGGCGAAATAGACCCGCCGGAGGCCCCGATTGAAGCTGCGCGACGCAGTGATGTTGAGATCCGCAGCCCGGTCCGCGGCGGCACGTGCCTCCTGCGGCTCGCCATTCTCGGGGATCGCGCCCATCAGCACAGCGCAATAACCGAACAGGCGGTGCG
>JBCDAQ010000029.1:0-29230 GCA_039185285.1 Pseudomonadota bacterium | reverse complement strand
TTCTCGCGGAACTCCGGGCTGGAGGGGGCTGCGTAGCCGCCGGTCGCCGCGCCATCGGTTTGCTCTTCTTCGAAATCGAGGAAGACGAACTCAGCACCCATGGACTCGATCTGCTCAGCCACCTCGGGCCGAACGTCGAAGGCCAGCGTGATCGCGCCTAACGAGGTCGAGGTGCCGATCGCGGCAAGTCCGGCAACACCAGCACCGACGACGAGCACTTTCGCGGGTGGCACTTTACCTGCCGCCGTGACCTGACCGGTGAAGAAGCGTCCAAAGTTGTTCCCAGCCTCGATCACCGCGCGGTAGCCCGCGATGTTCGCCATCGAGGACAGCGCATCCATCTTCTGCGCCCGGCTGATCCGGGGCACCATGTCCATCGCCAGAACCGTCAACTTGCGCGCATTTGCGGCGGCCAGCAGATCTTCGTTCTGGGCGGGGTAGAAGAAGGTGATCAGCGTCTTGCCCTCGGGCGCCGCGTTCACCTCATCGACACTCGGCTCACGAACCTTGGCGATGATATCGGCCTCGGACCAAAGGTCGGCCGCACTCGGCACCACGGTCACGCCCGCGGCGGAATAGGCATCGTCGGAGATCGAAGCTCCTTCTCCTGCGCCGCTCTGAACCAGACATTCATAACCCAGCTTCTGCAGGCGCTGAGCACTATCCGGGGTTAAGGCGACCCTGGCCTCCCCCTCGTAGATCTCTTTAGGTGCACCGATCTTCATCCTGTGCGCTCCTTCGTTTCTAGTACGTCCAGTCAGGACATAGAGCAGCGGTTTCTCATGTCTGCCGCCCAACAAACGTTTCGGCGATCCTGCCACTCGTTAGTAGCAAGATGCACCTTCGAACGATCCTTTGGGCGGGCTAAGCGCTGCTCTTCCCCCGGTCACCGAGGCGATGACGGGCTTCGCCTACCCCAATCCAACCTCGGATCAAAGGCACAAAAACTTAACTGCTGTTCAGCTTTGTTCACGACATGTGAAAGATCGAGCGCTTTAAGTCTAGTTATGACCTCGCGGCAGGTCTTCCGACCAATCGCGATGCCATTCGCTGCCATCACTCTCCCGAGCCTTCAGGCGACGGCGCAAATAGAAGGTTTCCGTATCGGAGGTCATCTCGCTTTCAGTTTCAATCTCCACCCACCAACCGGGTCGTTCGAAACGGAAAACCCAGCGGGCCTGCTGGAGTGCCGAGTTCGGATCATCCGGATGGACTGCATAGATCTGATGCACCTCGCTGCCCCAGATAAGCCCATGATCGGGGTCTCGCGCCATGCCGTAATCATCAGAGGTTTCGATTACATATCGGCCATCGGCGTCGACTTCCTCGCGGTAACTGCATGATGGCTCGCGGAACTGTTCGGCCTGATAACCCACGATCTGGCGGGGCGCGTCAGGTGCTTGCGGATCAATCTCGTGGTCGCAACTTCTTACTGGCAGGATCAGATCGCATCGGTCGAAATGCAGGGTCGGGGTCGCCGTTTCGGGTGACGGCCAGACGATCGGCCAATAACTGGATGACACGGCAAGACGCAGGCGATGGCCGGGCCGCAAGAGATAGCTGCATTCATTCAGGGCGACTTCGATCTGATAGATTCGCCCGGGCTCCAACATCTCGGGCGCATCGTGTCCGCGATGATGATTGAGGTTGAAGGGCCGATAGGTGATCCGCTGTGAGCTGCCATCAGGCGCCACATCGCAAAGCCGCAGACAGATCTGGCCAACCGGTTTGTCGACCGAAATCGCAAGCCGCGCGGTAGGCCGACCGAGAAGTTCAAGCTCGCTGCTCAAAACGGCGCTGTCGAAACAAAGCGAACGCTCATCATCGGCCTGCTGATCACCGCTCAGCTCATTGTCGACGCGCATTCCCGGGCAGAAATAGGCTGCTGTTTGGCCAACCCGGAGATCGGGTACGAGCGACAGCTCTCCGTGCCCTAGATCCTCCGTCAGGCCATTGAGCGAGAGGTGAAGCGCCTGCTCCGATACATTGGAAGAGGGCATCTGAGGCTCAGCCAGCCACCTGCCTTTCCGGGAACGATAGAGGCGGGAGGGATTGTCATGCTCCATCTGGAAGTGGCGATAGGCTGGTAGATCGGCGGCAGCACTCTCGATCCCTTTGAGGTAGTGATCGAACCAGCGCAGCATCTCGCCGATCCCATCTGCCGGGTTGATCCGTGCGATGTGGGGATACTTGTGCTCCCACGGACCGACGAGCGCACTGACCGGAGAATCCAGATTTGCAGCAAGGGCTGGAGGGGCATTTACATAGGCATCCGACCATCCACCGACTGCGAGGACAGCAGCCCGGATCGCCGACCAATCCTCGCAAACCGAGCCGTGTTTCCAGAACTCATCGCGGGAGGGATGGCCAAGCCAGTCGGCAGCCATGAAAGGCAGAGTCTCGATCCGCTCGATCCAGTTTTCGTGCCAGTCGTTTCGGATTGCGGGATCTGGAGGTCGCGTCATGTAGGCAAGCATCTGACAGCCCCAATTGAAATTGTCGGTCAGAAGCGCACCGCCCATATAGTGGATGTCGTCATTGTAGCGATCAACGGTCGAGCAGCAGGTGACGATTGCCTTCAACGCGGGCGGCTGGCGGAAGGCAAGCTGTAGCCCATTGAACCCACCCCAAGAGATGCCGATCATCCCAACCTCGCCGGAACACCAGGGCTGATCGGCAATCCAGGCGATCACGGCTACGCCGTCCGAGAGTTCCTGTTCGGAGTACTCGTCATCGAAGAGCCCGTCTGACTCGCCACTACCTGCGATGTCGACGCGGATGCAGGCGTAGCCATGTTTGACAAACTCGGCATGGGTCGTAGCATCGCGGGCGGCGGTTCCATCACGCTTGCGATACGGCAGATACTCGAGGATCGCAGGCACAGGGTTTGGGTCGTTGGGCAGCCAGAGCCGGGCGGCTAGTCGGCGGCCATCGGGCAGGTTAATCCATTGATTTAGAATGTTTTGATTGGTCATTGCGTCCCCGCGATCTCTTGGATCAGCAAATCCGGAAACCCTGCTTTGGTCCAGTGCCAATCGCCTCAGATATGAGGCAAGATTCCGACCCCGTCGAACATTTTGCGAATGTTCACGGTCGATTTCTCTCCGATCGACGCGTAATTGCGCTTGAGCCAACGGTCCGCAGCGTCCCGGCCAATGTCAAAGAGGTGGAGGAGGAACTTCCATTCGGCATTCAGCTTCGACGAGGCTTCAAGCGGGCGCATTTGTTTGCGCGCCTCGATCATGTGGATATGCATCCACCGGTATTCGTCTTGCTCGAGCTTGCCATTGGTGATCAGGCGGCGAACAAAGTCGATGGCGCGGAGCTCATGGAGCAGCGCACTGTTGAAGGTGATCTCGCTCACCCGGTTTTGGATGTCCTGGGCACTTTTTGGCGTACCTTCGCGCAGGATTGGGTTGATCTGCACAATGACAATGTCGTTCGAGGGACTGCCGTGGAAAAACGGGAAAAGCGGCGGGTTCCCCATGAAGCCGCCATCCCAATAAGGTTTGCCGTCGATCTCCACCGCTTTGAAAATCTGCGGCAGGCAGGCCGAGGCCATGACGGAATCAAGCGTGACCTCATCGCGTTCGAAGACCCGGATGCGGCCCGTCTCCACATTGGTTGCCGAAATGAAGATGCCCATATCACCGCATGAGCGGACTTTGTTGAAATCAACCAGCTCCTCGACCAGATCGCGCAAAGGATTGATGTCGAGAAGGTTGGTGTCATAGGGCGAGGTGACCCGCTGCATCATGTCGAAGAAGAGGTAACTCGGCGAGGTGTCGAGCGACCAGGTGCCGGTCAGTCGGGCCCAGATCGACCGTTGGATCGGCGAGAGACGGCTGGCGTCACTGGTCGCTTTCCAGAATTCGCGCAACCGCGTGCGTGCGCCCTCGGCACCATTCTCATACATCCCTTGTGCCGCGACGACCGCGTTCATCGCACCGGCGGAGGTGCCCGAGATTGCGTCGATCCAGATCCGGTCATCTTCAAGAAGCTTGTCGAGCACGCCCCAAGTGAACGCGCCATGGGCACCGCCGCCCTGAAGGGCGATGTTCACCCCCTTCTTGTGGCGTTTATTTCTGCGGGATGGATTGGGAGGATTTTTGGTCATCGCCGCGCCTTTTGTGCCTGTGTCAGAGCTTAGTGCTGCAATGCACAAATCACAAGGAAGCCTTATGCGGTATCAGCGGCCTTGAGCCAGAGCGGTTCTTTCATCTCTGCCAGCAAGTTGGCGTGGGCTTCCCGCTCCTGATCGGTCAGGCGGCTGGGAAGCGGGTTTGGCCGCTGCTGCGCTTGGCCCGCTTGCGTGGGTCCCGTCTCGGCCTGGGTTGATCGGTGGTTTTCTAGGGTCAGGCCCTGTTGGCGGCCACCCATCAGTTCGAGATAGACCTCGGCCAAGAGCTCGCTATCAAGCAGTGCGCCGTGTTTCTCGCGGACCGAGTTATCGATGTTGAAGCGGCGACAAAGCGCATCGAGGCTCGCCTGCGCTCCGGGGAACTTTTGCCTTGCAATCAGAAGGGTGTCGGTTGAGCGGGACATGGGTAAGGTGGGCCTGCTGGCCCATTCCATCTCAGCATTGATCATCCTCATATCGAAGGCTGCGTTATGGATAACGAGTTGCCCGTCATCGCCGATGAAATTCAGGAAATCTTCGATGATATCTGCGAAAAGCGGCTTGTCGCGAAGGAAGTCATCGCCGAGCCCGTGCACGTCAAAAGCCTCCTTCGGCATGCTCCGTTCCGGGTTGATGTATTGGTGATAGACCCGTCCGGTAGGGAGGTGGTTAAGCAGCTCCACAGCGCCGATCTCGACGATGCGGTGACCATCGGCGGGGTCGAGGCCCGTTGTCTCCGTGTCCATCACAATCTCACGCATCGAGATCCTCCACGATTTCCCTTACGGCTTCCCGAGCATGATCGAGCCCTTGGGATGTGTCGACAATGTAGTCGGCTTTCGCCCGTTTCTCTGCATCCGGTGTCTGTTTGGCCAGGATTGCCTTGAAGGCTTCCTCGGTCATGCCCGGGCGTGCAAGAACACGGTCGCGTTGGACATCTGCCGGGGCGGATACAACGACAATCCGGTCGAGCCATTTGTTGGCGCCCGTTTCGAACAAGAGCGGGATATCGCACAGAGCGATTTTCGCGCCGCTGGACCTGGCATCATCGAGGAAGGTGTTCCTGTCGGCCGCGACCAGCGGATGGATGGCGGCTTCGATTTTGGGTAGAAGCTGATCATCCGACAGGATCGCAGCACGGAGTTTGGTGCGGTCAACGCCTTGAACGCTTATCGCGTCCGGGCAGAGTTTGCTGATTGCCTCAGTGCCAGCCCCGTCGGCAGCATAGAGCCGGTGAACGGCCGCGTCGGCATCCCAGACGGGGACGCCTGCATCGCGGAACATCTCTGCCGTTGTGGATTTGCCCATGCCGATGGACCCGGTGAGGCCGAGGATGATCATTTTAGGCAAATCTCTCGAAGCGTCTGGTCGACAACGGGATCGATCCCAAACCACGCACGAAAAGCGGGCCTCGCCTGGTGGAGCAGCATGCCGAGGCCGTCCACAACCGGATGACCAGCGGTGCGGGCGCGGGCGAGCAGATCCGTCTCGAGCGGCGCGTAGACCAGATCGGTGACGACGGCTGTAGCCGGGAGGTCATCGAGCGGGATGGTGAGTTCGGGCTTGCCGGTCATGCCGAGGCTTGTGCCGTTGACGAGAAGACCTGCGCCATCAAGGGCGGCTGCCCGATCATCCCAGGCGATCACGTCGATTTTGCCTACGAGGTCTTTGGCCAACGCTTCGGCTTTGCGTTTGCTTCGGTTCAGAAGCCGGATGGAGGGAACCCCCTCGGACAGAAGCGCATGGACTACCGCGCGGGAGGCACCACCAGCACCAAGAACGACGGCTGGCGCGGTATTTGGCTGCCAGTTCGGCGCGCCTGATTTAAGATTCTCGATAAAGCCGTAACCGTCTGTATTATCGGCTATTATCTCGCCCTCTCCCGTGAAGATCAGGAGGTTTGCTGCACCCATCGCCCGCGCGGTTGGCCGAGCGGTGTCGGCGATCTCGAGCGCGCGGATTTTGTGTGGGACGGTTACATTCACGCCTCGGAAGCCAGCCTTTGGCAGGGTGGTGGCAACAGCTTCGAAATCATCCTCGGAGACAGCCAGATGACAATAACGGCCGTTGAGGCCCGCAAGCCCAAACCAATGGGCAAAGATCAACGGTGATTTCGAGTGGGTGATCGGCCAACCCATCACGCCAGCGGTTAGGGGACGGGGATCGGTCATTCGAAAAGCTCTCCTCTCGCCCGGAGGAAGCCGAGGATTTCAAGCAACGGCAACCCAAGGATCGTGAAGTAGTCACCTTCGACTTTTTGGAAGAGTTGAGCGCCGAGACCCTCGAGATGGTAGGCGCCGACCGAGGTCAGCGCGGTCTCTCCAAAGGCAGCGAGGTAGTCATCCAGAAACGTTTCAGTAAAGGGGCGCATGGTCAGGCGCGCTGTGCCGATATGGCGCCAGATTGGTTCGCCGCGTTGAGCGATCACAGCGGCGGAATGGAGCTGGTGGGTTCTGCCGCGAAGGTTCTGGAGATGGGTTCGAGCAGCAGCCATGTCCGCTGGTTTGTCGAACATCTCGCCGTCGCAAACGAGAACCTGATCGGCACCAAGAGTGAGCTCTTCTGGACGGCGAGCGGAGATCCGAAGGGCCTTCATCTCAGCCAGGCAATCGGCGACGTCTCGCGCTGTGGCACCCTCGTTGAGCATAGCAGCTTTCACAGCCGCTTCGTCGATCCGGGCTGGTTGGGTTTCGATCCGAACCCCGGCGTTTCGCAACATGGCCGCGCGCGAAGCCGACTGTGAGGCGAGGATCATCCCATCGCCTCGTTCCTGGCACGCAGGATAGCGAGGATTTCGGCCGCGGTTTCCTCGATCGAGCGGCGGGTCACATCGATGACGGGAAGATCATGGCGCTGGAAAAAGAGACGGGCTTCAGCGACTTCTTCGCGGATCTTGTCGAGATCGGCATAGGCGGGTGTCTGATCGCCAAGAGCTTCGAGGCGATGGGTCCGTACTTGACTGAGCCGAGTGGGGCTTGCGGTAAGGCCGATTGCTGGAACACCTGCTTCAAGGGCCTGGAAGAAGGCGGGGTCGGGCTGGATGCCCGGCACAAGCGGCATGTTCGCTGCCCGGACTGAGCGATAGGCGAGATATATGCAGGTCGGTGTTTTCGATGTTCTTGAAACGCCCGTCAGGATAACGTCGGCGCGAAGCAAACGGCTACCCAGCGCGCCATCATCATGGGAGATCGCGAAATCCATCGCAGAGATGCGATCGAAGTAATCGTTATCTGTGCGATACTGCATTCCCGGTTTATGGTTAGGGTGATCGCCCAGAAACTCACCCATCCGAGCTATGAGCGGATCGAGGAGGGGTACAGAGAACTGCCCAAGCTCCTCACAAACCGCATCGACCATTCGGCGATGTTCTTGGTTCACGAGAGTATGAAAGACGATGCCTGGAGATTTGCGCAGATTGGAAATTGCTGCTTGGACATCTGCGTCGCTTCGAACGAAAACCGATTGATGAAGATTAACCGGCACGTGCTCAAAAGGAGCGAGGACTGCCCGCGTCGTCGTGAGCAGGGTCTCTCCGGTGCTGTCCGAGATCAGATGTATGTTGCGAGGGCTGTTTGGCATTTGATCTTTCCTGAGACCCTTTCATTACAGACCAGTTTGCCAAAGGGAAGAGGTGCTGAAAGCGGGCCTTGGATTAGCATGCTCGACGGCTGGGGAAGTTGGGGAAAACGGGTATCAAATCGGATCTCACTGACCGGCCTGTGAACAACGTCACAAAAGGTTCACCAGAGGACAAATCTGTTCTCTTATCGTTCTAAATCTGTGGAAAAAGAGACGGGAAAAAATGACGCAAGTTGTTGTCTAATATCTGTTATATTAGGTTCACTGTTTAATCACAGTCATAAGGCATTGATAAATATGTGATATTTAGGAAATTAGTCTGTATTCTGTACCGAGATCCGTGAAAGTTATGCTTTTTATGATGCCCTGCGGTCAGAGGATAACCTTGTGTATGAATTCGACAATGCGGTAATCCCCAGTTCTCACAGCACCAACCACAACAACATCCTTTTATAAAAATCTTGGGGGGAAATGATGAAGCGCTTTCTGCGTGTCTTGGCGGGTGAGGCGTTGGACGTCCCTCCGGTTTGGTTAATGCGTCAGGCAGGTCGGTACTTGCCAGAATATCGAAAAACCAGAGAGGTGGCAGGATCTTTTCTGGATTTGTGCTACACGCCTGAACTGGCAGAGGAAGTCACGCTTCAACCGCTAAGGCGGTATGATTTTGATGCTGCCATCTTGTTTGCAGATATCCTTTTGGTACCACAGGGCATGGGAATGGATCTGACTTTCGTGGTCGGAGAAGGACCTAGGCTCGCATGGCCAGATGGCGAGTTAGATCTTGGTAAGCTGAAACCGTTGGATGAGTTGGATGAGACAGTCTCTCCGGTCTATGAGACGGTGAAGCGGCTGTCAGGATCGATCCCTGAGACGACGACCCTGATTGGTTTCGCTGGGGCACCTTGGACAGTGGCAACCTACATGATTGCGGGTCGGGGAACTCCGGATCAGGGACCGGCGCGGAGCCTGATGTATCATGATCCCGCAGCATTCGAGGCTCTGATTGATCGGATAACTGAAGCGACGATCCATTATCTTTCTCGTCAGATTGATGCTGGTGCTGAGGTGATCAAGCTTTTTGATAGCTGGGCGGGGGCTTTGGCCCCTGTGCAGTTTGAACGTTATGCGATCCAGCCTGCGGCGAAGATCGCGATGGCGTTGAAGAACACTTATCCACATGTCCCGTTGATTGGGTTCCCTAGGGGTGCGGGAGCAATGTATCCGGATTACGCTGGATCCGTAGATGTTGAAGCTGTCGCGCTGGACGCTCAGGTCCCTTTGGCTTGGGCGAGAGAAGCGATGCCTAAAAAGACGCTCCAGGGAAACATGGATCCAATGTTAATGGTTGTTGGCGGCGATGCGTTGAAGACCGAGGCGATGCGGATCTGTGAGGCGATGCAAGGGCATCCGTTTATCTTCAATCTGGGCCATGGGATTACACCAGATGCGAATCCAACTCACGTGGATCAGTTGCTGGAGGCAGTGCGTGCTTGACCTTTTGGCCGACGCTTATCTCTGGGTGAAAGCGCTACACATTGTATCGATGGTCTCATGGATGGCAGGTCTATTCTACTTGCCGCGGCTTTTCGTTTACCACGCTGAACGCGCGACGGTGGGAAGTGAGCTATCTGAAACGCTGAAGGTGATGGAGTACAAGCTCCTCAAGGTGATTATTAATCCTGCTGGAATAGCGACATGGGTTTTTGGTGTTCTGCTGCTGATGACGCCCGGCATTGTCGATTGGTCCAGCGGATGGATTTGGCTAAAGCTCGGAGCCGTGATTGCGATGACCTGGTTTCATCATAAGTTGGTCACTTGGCGCAAAGATTTCGATGCGGATCGCAATGAGAGGCCGGGGCGGTATTACCGGCTGATGAATGAAGTTCCGACGGTTTTGATGCTGGTGATCGTGGTTATGGTTGAGGTGAAGCCCTTTTAGAAGCCACTTGACCTTCTGATCTTGGAGACTACTATTCCCGCTCTCAAGACGGTGTTTCGATTCCCGCAACCTTTCGCGGTGAGTATCGGCACTCACTCCTCCCCAAGCTGACCTCTTTGGTACGAGCCATATCTATGACAGAACAAAAACTCTCCGATTTGAAGTCGAAGTCTCCGACGGAACTTCTGGCGTTGGCGGAGGAGCTCGAAGTTGAGAACGCCTCGACGCTGCGCAAACAGGACATGATGTTTGCAATCCTCCGCGAGCTGGCGGAGCGCGATGTCGAGATTGTCGGCATGGGCGTTTTGGAGGTCTTGCAGGATGGGTTTGGATTCTTGAGATCACCGGATGCGAACTATCTGCCGGGGCCGGATGATATCTATGTGTCGCCGAACCAGATCCGCAAATTCGCTCTGAAGACTGGCGACACCGTCGAAGGGCCGATCCGGGCGCCAAAGGACGGTGAGCGGTATTTCGCCCTCTTGAAGGTCTCGGCGATCAACTTCGATGATCCCGAGAAGGTGAAACACAAGGTTCACTTTGACAATCTCACGCCGCTTTACCCGGATCAGCGTCTGAAGATGGAGATCGAAGATCCGACGATCAAGGATCGCTCGGCTCGGGTGATTGATCTGGTCGCTCCGATTGGCAAGGGCCAGCGGTGTTTGATCGTGGCGCCGCCCAGGACCGGTAAAACGGTATTGCTGCAAAACATTGCGCATTCGATCGAGGCGAACCATCCGGAGTGCTATCTGATCGTGCTGCTTATTGATGAGCGGCCGGAAGAGGTGACCGACATGCAGCGTTCGGTGAAGGGGGAGGTTGTGAGTTCGACCTTCGATGAGCCAGCGACGCGGCACGTGGCAGTATCGGAAATGGTCATCGAGAAGGCGAAGCGGTTGGTCGAGCATGGGCGGGACGTGGTAATCCTGCTGGACTCGATCACACGTCTGGGCCGCGCATTCAACACTGTGGTGCCGAGCTCGGGCAAGGTGCTGACCGGTGGTGTGGATGCGAACGCGCTGCAACGCCCAAAACGGTTCTTTGGGGCTGCAAGGAACATCGAAGAAGGTGGATCGCTGACCATTATTTCAACGGCACTGATCGATACGGGCAGCCGGATGGACGAGGTGATCTTTGAAGAATTCAAAGGCACCGGTAACTCGGAGATTGTGCTGGACCGGAAGGTTGCCGACAAACGGGTCTTCCCATCGATGGATATTCTCAAGTCCGGCACGCGGAAGGAAGAACTGCTGGTCGATAAAGCGGACCTGACCAAGATGTTTGTCTTGCGCCGGATCCTAAACCCAATGGGCACGACCGATGCGATCGAGTTCATGTTGGGTAAGCTCAAGCAAACAAAGACAAATTCCGAGTTCTTTGACTCGATGAACGCCTAAGGTCTTAGGATCAAAGAGCCCGTTGTCTTACGGGCTTCGAGATCTTGATGTGCTTGGACAGCCTTGCTGAGTGGGTAAACGGTGGGGCTTGGGGGGGTTATGCCGCCAGCATCGATCGCTGCGAAGAGATCATCGGCTGCGTTTTGCAGATCTTCACTGGTGGCCGTGTAGTTGAAAAGTGTCGGTCGAGTGAGGAAGAGGGATCCTTTCGCCGCAAGGATGCCAAGATCCACATCTTTCACCGGACCAGACGCATTTCCGAAACTCACCATCAGGCCCTTGGGCTTGAGGCTGTTTAGTGAGGCGACAAATGTGTCCTGGCCCACACCATCATAAACAACGGGGAGACCTTCTGGGACGATTTCACGGACTCGGGTTGCGGTATCCTCTTCGCCGTAGAGGATGATGTGATCGGCTCCAAGCCTTGTTACGAGATCGGCTTTCTCCTGACTTCCAACGGTTGCAATCACAGTGCTGCCGAGATGTTTGAGCCATTGAACGGCGATTTGGCCAACACCGCCGGCAGCGGCGTGGAAGAGGACGGTGTCTTTTGGTCCAGCGCGATAGATTTGCCGAATGAGGTATTGGGTGGTCAGGCCCTTGAGCATGATCGAGGCGGCTGCATCAAAAGAGATTGTCTTGGGTAGACGTACGCCACGGTCGGCTTTGATGACATGAGCTTCGGCATAAGCGCCGATCGGGCCAGTGCAATAGGCGATACGATCACCGACCGACCAAGTGCCCGAATTTGGGCCGATCGATTCAACAGTGCCTGCGGCCTCAAGCCCGATGCCTGTCGGCAGAGGAAGCGGATAGAGACCTGATCTATGATACGTGTCGATATAGTTGACGCCAATCGCACGGTGACGGACCAGGATCTCGCCCTCTCCCGGGCTGGGTAGCGGGATGTCGGAGAGACGCATAGCTTCTGCATCACCGGGTTCTGGCAGTCTGATTGCCGTGATCGTCGACATTGAGTGTGCTCTCCTCTGATAAGGTTGGGCGAAGTGAAGAGCAGATCTGAAGGATGGGTCAAGCAGGAATGGAGATCGGAGAGACCATTGTAGCCTTGTCGAGTGGGGTTGGTCGGGCTGGGATCGCCGTGATACGGATCTCAGGGCCTGATGCATTATCAATGCTCGATCGGATGATTTCTGGGCGCCCAAAGGAGCGTGAAGCGCGGGTTCGGCGGTTGCGGGATGCGACTGGAGGAGTTCTGGATGAGGCGCTTGTGGTTTGGTTCGCAGCTGGCAGGAGTTTTACCGGAGAGGATTTGGTCGAACTACACTGCCATGGTGGTGTCGCGATTATCAGAGCAGTGCTCGATTTCCTGTCGGGTCAGGCAGAATGCCGATTGGCAGAGCCTGGGGAATTCACGCTGAAGGCGTTTCGCAATGGCAGGATTGATTTGGCTGGCGCTGAAGCTTTGGCTGATTTGATCGACGCGGAGACGGAAGAGCAACGCAAGCAATCTCTACGCTTGCTCGATGGTGACTTACACCGCCGCATTGGAGCTTGGCGAGCGGATCTGTTGCGCGCGCTTGCTTTGGTTGAGGTGACGATTGACTGGGCGGATGAGGAAGTGCCGCAAGATGTCTCTCCGGAAGTTCAAAGCATTGTGGATAGATTGGTGGATGCGTTTGATCGAGAGTTGGTCACTTCCCACGCGGCGGCACGCCTTAGGCATGGGTTTGAGGTGGCTATACTTGGGGCGCCAAATGCTGGAAAATCGAGCTTTATCAATTACTTATCTGGTAGAGAAGCAGCAATCACATCTCCGATTCCCGGGACGACACGCGATGTTGTCGAACTTCGGTATGATTTAGGCGGAATACCGGTCCACTTTCTTGATATGGCAGGGCTTCGTGAGACGGCGGATCCGATTGAGACGGAGGGCGTAAAGCGTGCTGTTGCGCGTGCCCGGTCGGCGGACATCCGGTTACGCTTCGCAAGTGTCGATGCGCCGTTTCCAGAGAGCTTTCAGTATCTTCTTCAGGAGGGTGATTTTGTCGTTGTTACTAAAGCAGATCAGGGAGGGATCGCAGAGGGCCATCAAGTCTCAACCAAAACCGGCGTCGGGATTGAGGGGCTCTTGAAGCAGCTAGAGGGTCGATTGGCTCGTCGCGTATCGACTGCGGGGCTGCTCGGGCATACGCGCCAACAGGAAGCAGTTGCTCTGGGACGTGAAGCTTTGGTTTTGGCTCGGAATCAGTTAGAGACAGCGCCGGACGAGGTAATCGCTGAGCATTTGCGGGATGCATCTCGTGCATTAGCGAAGGTTCTTGGAGAGATCGGTGTCGAGGATGTCTTGGGCGATGTGTTTGCGAAGTTCTGCCTCGGCAAATAGACGGAGCGATTGTTTCACATGAAACATTACGATGTCATTGTGATTGGCGGTGGCCACGCGGGTGTAGAGGCGGCGATGGCTGCGGCACGGATTGGTGTATCTACGGCGCTTATTACGCATCGGTTTGATCGCATTGGCATGATGTCCTGTAACCCAGCCATTGGGGGTCTTGGGAAGGGACACTTGGTTCGCGAGATCGATGCGATGGATGGCCTGATGGGACGCGCGGCGGACCATGCGGGCATTCAGTTTCGCCTCTTGAACCGTCGCAAAGGTCCGGCGGTTCAAGGACCAAGAGCGCAATGTGATCGGCGCCTGTATCGAGAGTTTGTGCAGGAAGCAGTATCCGCTCAAGTCTCGTTGCAAGTAATGGAGGGCGAGGTGACTGACCTTGTCATAGATTATGGCCGAATCTCAGGAGTTGTCGTTGGAGACGACCAGTCCATCGGGTGTAAGTCAGTTGTTCTGACGACGGGTACGTTCCTGGACGGTGTCATCCACATTGGAACAGACCGGCGAAGCGGTGGTCGTATTGGTGATGCTGCTGCGTCTCGCTTGGCATCTCGCATCAGAGATCTGGGTTTACAAACGGGGCGGTTGAAGACGGGCACACCGCCACGCCTTCGGAAAGACTCGATTGATTTCGCTGCTTTGGAGGCGCAGCCAGGGGATGAAGATCCGACGCTGTTTTCGTTCATGTCAAAAGCAGCCTCAGCGCGCCAGGTACCCTGCCATATCACGCGCACAAACGAACGAACCCATGAGATTATCCGTGAAAATCTCTCTCGATCGGCGATGTATGGTGGCCATATCGACGGTGTTGGCCCGCGATACTGTCCGTCGATTGAGGACAAAGTCGTTCGCTTTGAGGACAAAGACTCTCATCAGATCTTTTTGGAGCCCGAAGGTTTGGACGACCCTTTAATCTATCCAAATGGGATTTCCACGTCGCTGCCGATTGACGTCCAAGAGGCTTATGTTCGATCGATTGAGGGCCTTTCAGGAGCGGTCATCGCTCAACCCGGATATGCGATTGAGTACGACTACATTGACCCAAGATCACTATCGGATGTCCTGGAACTGAAGGCGTTGCCGGGTCTTTATCTCGCAGGGCAAATCAATGGGACAACAGGATATGAAGAGGCGGGTGCTCAGGGACTGCTTGCAGGGGCTAACGCGGCGTTGTCCGGAGTTGGTGATCCACTGAGGTTGGACCGGGCGGATGGCTACATTGGTGTGATGATCGACGACCTCATTCACCGGGGTGTGGCAGAACCTTACCGGATGTTCACGTCACGGGCTGAGTTTCGGCTAACCTTAAGGGCTGACAACGCCGATCAGCGTCTGACACCGAAGGCGCGATCTTGCGGCCTGGTGTCGGAGGCGCGTTGGTCTGACTACAGTGATAAAGTCCATGCCCTTTCCCAGGCGAGAGAGCTGCTGACCGGGCGAGTTCTATCTCCGGGCGCTTTGCTAGAAGCCGGGATCAAGGTGACGAAAGATGGCGCGAAGCGAACGGCTTTGGATTTGCTGGGGCTTGCTGAAATGGATGCGGAAAGCCTGGCGGCTGCTTTTCCTGAGATCAGTAAAGTCGGAGTGGACGCTCTGAGGCAGCTGAAAAACGAGGCAATCTACGCGAACTACCTTCCCCGACAAGAAGCGATGATCGCGCAGATGCGCGCCGAAGAGGCCCGAGAAATTCCTAGCGATATGGATTATGCCGCAATTTCTGGTTTGTCCTCCGAGCTCAGGCAAAAACTTGCCGCTGTGAGTCCTAAAACACTAGGACAGGCATCTCGGATCGATGGGATGACCCCTGCTGCTCTCGCTCTGGTTCTGATCTCCGCAAAAGCAGCTGATAAAAGCAGTAGGGGCCGCCGCGGGTCAGGCGTTCGTTCTGGAGGGTGACAAGGAACGAACTGGCAGTCTTGCCGGACCTCACTGTTTCACGTGAAACACTTGAGCGTTTAAGAGCCTATGAGGCTCTTCTGCTCAAATGGACGCAGCGGATCAACTTAATCTCTCGCCATACACGGCAAGATGTGTGGAGACGCCACATCATCGATTCTGCACAGCTTTACCCGCTGATCCGCAGCAAATCAGGCAGTTGGCTTGATCTGGGCTCCGGCGGTGGATTGCCAGGCGTTATTCTTGCGATACTAACCGCAGAAGGTGGCCGTCCGGCTCACATTCATATGGTTGAAAGCGACACGCGAAAGGCAAGCTTCTTGGCCCATGTTTGTCGAGAGTTGGCTTTGCCAGCAACAGTCCATGCAGAGCGTATCGAGCGTTTGACCCCGTTTCCGGTGGGTCTCATAACTGCCCGGGCTTTAGCGAGTGTGGATCAACTGCTCTCCTACTCAGTGCCTTTCACTGAGCCATCAACGCAGATTCTCTTACTCAAAGGGGAAAAAGCGCATTCAGAATTGACCGCAGCGCGCCAGACTTGGCATAGTGATATCGAGGTCTTCGAGAGCAGAATGGACCCAACCGGGCGTATTCTCAGCCTCTCCAACGTCAGGAAACGCAATGACACATGATCCCGAGGCCCGGGCAAAGATCATCGCAGTCGCGAACCAAAAGGGGGGCGTTGGGAAAACGACGACCGCGATAAACTTAGGAACAGCGCTCGCATTGGCCAAGCAGCGCGTGCTTATCATCGATGTCGATCCACAAGGTAACGCCTCCACCGGCCTTGGCATTCTTGCATCTCAGCGAGAGATAACGACGTATGATGTCCTCCTTGGTGAGGCTGACCTCGCCGATGCAATCATCTCCAGCAGTGTTGAGAACCTTGATGTTGCCCCTGCAAATGTAGAGCTTTCGGGCGCAGATGCTGACCTCATGGAGGCTGATGATCGGGCGAAAAGACTCCGGTCAGCACTTGAAGCGACCCGAACGGACGATCGGTGCAAGTCCTACCAATATATCTTGATCGACTGTCCGCCCTCCTTGAACCTTCTGACGATAAACGCGCTCTCAGCCGCAGACTCAATCCTTGTTCCCTTGCAATGTGAGTTTTTCGCCCTCGAAGGTGTCACCCAACTTCTCACGACAGTCAAACGTATCCAGAGCGGCTTGAACCCAAGGCTTCGCCTTCATGGCATCGCGCTGACGATGTATGACAAACGCAACAACCTTTCTGCGCAAGTCGCTGAGGATGTTAGGGAAAATCTCAGCGATCTTGTGTTTAAAACCCTGATACCGCGCAATGTTCGCCTGTCAGAAGCGCCCTCCTTTGCGATGCCAGCCCTGATCTATGATCCGTACTGTGCGGGCTCCCGCGCCTACACCGCACTGGCCAAAGAAGTGATGGAGCGGGATGGTATTCTACAAACCGTGTGAAGGAAGGCCCCCTCATGGGAAAGAAACCCGAGCGTAAGAAACTTGGCCGTGGCCTCTCGGCGCTGTTGGGAGATGTTGCGGAGACATCGATCAACGTCTCAAACGTGCCAACGCCAGCTCAGCCAAATCAATCGGACCGACCTGTTCAGACCGTTGCGATCGATCTCATTCACCCGAATCCTGATCAACCACGCCGAACCTTTCGCGAGGAAGAACTGAATGAGCTCGCTGCGTCAATTCGTGAGCGCGGCGTCATCCAGCCCGTGATTTTGCGGCGCGATCCTAAAAAATCATCGGAGTATCAGATCGTTGCCGGAGAGCGCCGCTGGCGTGCTGCCCAACGAGCAGAGCTTCATGAACTCCCTGTAGTTGTACGGGATCTTGATGATCAATCTGTATTAGAGATCGCGCTTATCGAGAACATCCAACGTGCCGATCTAAATCCAATAGAAGAGGCCATGGGCTATACCCAGCTCCTTGAGCGTTTCAACTACACGCAGGAAGCACTTGCCAAGATCGTTGGCAAGAGTAGGCCACATCTCGCGAACATGATGCGCTTGCTCGCACTGCCCGATGTCGTCCGTCGCCTTGTCCAAGACGGCCAGCTTAGTGCCGGGCATGCCCGCGCGCTGATTACGGCCTCCGATCCTGAAACCTTGGCTTTTAAAGCTGTTCGAGAAGGCCTCACGGTCCGCCAGGTTGAAGATCTCGTTCGCAAATCCGCCATCGCCCGAACTTCCCCGCCGAGCGCATCCAAACCTCAGAAAGATGCTGATACACGCCAGATCGAAGGCGATCTGTCAGCAGCCCTTGGCATGCGGGTCTCGATCCAGCACGGCACGGCCGGGGGCGGAGAGCTCAAAATCCGCTACAAAGATCTGGACGACCTCGACAAGCTTCTCTCCCATCTCGGCAGTTAACGGTGGTTCGCCTGAGCTCCCATCATTGCGAGCCTAAGCAGGCATCTTTCGGCGATGGCAAGATCAGGGCGAGATCCGCTCTGACGCAATTGGCGCTCAGTCGAGAACAGAAGCCTCAACGCCTCTTCAGCCTTTGGCCCCCAACGGCGCGTCCCCGCGGCTAACTGTTGGCGCCTTGGCCCAAAAACAGGCGGCCTGAGACGGCCTAATGCAGCATCAATCCCATCTGAAGAACTTGACAGAGTCACAAGATCCCGAAATCGCCGGGTCGTGTGGATCATGATTTGCACTGCCGAAACACCGCCCGACGTCACGCGTCGCAAAGTTGGACCAATCGATGCCGGCCTGCCCTCCACGACAGCGTCTACCAAAGCGTCCGAGGCCGCATCAATCGTCCGAGGCAAATGCGCTGCTAACTCATCCATATCGATCTCATCCGAGCGGTTGAGAAAGGAAAGTGCAACCTTATCAATGAGTTGGTTAGATCCACCTGGATCCATACCTGCAAGGGTCTCCATTAGCATTCCCTCTGCCTCGTCTGAAAATCGCGCCTCAGACCCGGCTTCCTTCATTTGATGCGCAACATCGGCCATGTTGAGGGCGCGCGGAAACAACGCCATGGAAACAAGCTGACGATGCCCTTCAAAGAGTTTCCGAAGCGCTGAGCGGGCTGGCAATTGCGACGCGGTTACAATCAGGAATGCATCTTCCGATGTGATCTCATCGAGGACAGAGCCCAGATCTTTCGCCAAACCATCCTTGGCACCATCCACGATGACGGCTCTTCTACCGGGAAAGAAACCGCGTGCCCGAAGTTCGCCGTCAAGCCCGGCGATGTCCTTAGCAGCGGTTGCGCCATCAATTTGGGCTACTCTGAGATCGTCGCCTTCCGCAATCTGAGCCACCAAAGATCGTCGTGCGAGAGCCACCATCCCAGCATCAGGCCCATAAAGAAGAGCACCGATCAGGCTCAAGTCTGGAGATTTTAGAAAGCCCTCGGACGCGCCGGCGCTCAGCTTCATGCCGTCTCGAGAATCTTGCTGGCACGCGCCAGTACCGATCGCCCTATCCGATCGCCCAAATCCTCGGCCAGTCGTCGCTCGACGTCGAGCCGCGCTTCACGATTGGCAAAAAGTGAATCGGTCGAGTTGAATCCAGACTCAGAGAACGCTTTTGATTTCGCCACCGGCACAGTGTCGCCTTTACGAAACAGGGACCAATTCGCACTCAGGACAATCGAGACCCGAGTGACCGTATCATCCTGCTCAATCGCCAGGTCGCGCTCGCTTCGGCGGATCACAACCCTAAGATCCCAATCAGGCTGCGACGGGGTGCCCAGCCGAGACTCCAATGATTGATAGAGGTGATAGCCAACTCTGTCCGTGACTGGTGGCAGCTGGATCCGCCCCCGCAGATTGGAGGCCGAACTGTCTTCCGCCAGCATCGGCCGAAAACATCCGGCTAGCATGAGCACAGAGCCCGCGCTTAAAGCACGTAGAACGGCTTCTCGGCGGTTAAACAACGACATTGACGATCCGTCCCGGCACCACGATCACCTTTTTAGGTGGTTTCCCATCCATAAACCTCTGAACCGAGGCATCGGTCAACGCCATATCCTCGATTGTGTCCTTTGCAGCATCCGCGGGCACCGAGATCTCAGCGCGTTTCTTACCGTTCACCTGAACAGGCATGACGATGACATCGTCGCTGAGCAGATCTTCTTGCGCCTCTGGCCATGGTGTTTCGACCACAGGGGCCGAGTGGCCCAACAACGCCCATATCTCCTCGGCGAAATGCGGTACCATCGGCTCCATCAGCCGCGCCATGGCCTCCATTGCTTCGCGCCTGGCGAAACGCAGATCACTGTCCTCGCTGCCGAGTTTTGAGATCGCGTTGGCAAGCTCATAAAGCCGGGCCACGGCTTTGTTGAAGGTAAAGCTCTCGATGTCCTCGCCGACACCCTGAATCGTGCGATGAGTTGTCTTGCGCAGTGCGAAGGCCGCTTCACTGAACGTCGCTGGCTCGTCTCCTCTGTCAGTTCCTGCGATCTCACTCGCCAGTCGCCAGACCCTCTGCAAGAACCGGGCGGCCCCTTCAACACCCGCTGCAGTCCATTCTACATCGCGGTCCGGAGGGCTGTCCGACAGCATAAACCAACGCGCCGTGTCGGCTCCATAGGCCGCAATAATCGCCTCTGGATCGACTACGTTACGTTTGGACTTCGACATTTTCGTCGACCCGCCGACGCTAACAGATTCGCCTGTTTCCTTGACCACAAGCGTTTGGTCTTCTCCCGCGGTCAGATCATCAGGGGCATGCCAGATGGGGCGCCCTTCGCTGTCGAGAGTCGAGTAGGTCTCATGCGTCACCATGCCTTGGGTGAAGAGCGCCTCGAAGGGCTCAATCGCGCTCTTGGGCAGATGGCCCGTCAGGTGCATGGCGCGGCACCAGAAACGCGAGTACAGCAGGTGCAAGATCGCATGCTCCACACCGCCAATGTACTGGTCGACGTTCATCCAGTAATTGATGTCTGCCTGATCCGTAGGTGTTTTCGCGTCCGGGCAGGTGAACCGCGCGAAGTACCAGGACGAATCTGCGAACGTGTCCATCGTATCGGTTTCACGTAGCGCTGGGCCGCCGCATTCGGGACAACAGACTTGGCGCCAGGTTGGATGTCGGTCCAAGGGATTACCAGGCTGATCCAATGCGACATCGTCGGGCAGCTTTACCGGCAAATCTTCTTTAGGCACCGGTACGATGCCGCATTTCTCGCAATGGACGATCGGGATTGGACATCCCCAATAGCGCTGCCGACTAACCCCCCAATCGCGCAGACGGAAGTTTACTTTGCGCGTCCCCACACGGCTGGCAACCGCCTCTTTGCCCTCGGCGATCTCCATCCCGTCCAGGAACCGGCTGTTGATCAGCTTGCCCGGCCCCACATAGGCCTCGTTCTCGACCTCGAACGTAGCAGGGTCTGAATCTTCGGGGCAGACAACGGCCACGACATCCAAACCGTACTTCCGTGCGAAGTCCAGATCGCGCTGATCATGGGCAGGGCAGCCAAAAATCGCGCCAGTGCCGTAATCCATCAGGATGAAGTTCGCGACATAGACTGGCAGCCGCCAATTCGGGTCAAAGGGATGGATGACTTCGATACCCGTCGCAAATCCCTTCTTCTCCGCCGTCTCCATGGCGGCTTCGGTCGTATCCATCTGCCGACATTCGGTGATAAAATCCTCAAGACCCGGCACTTTGCCAGCAATCTCGGCCGCTAGGGGATGATCTGGTGAGATGGCCGCAAAACTAGCTCCAAAAAGCGTGTCATGGCGGGTTGTGTAGACAGTGAGCTTTTCCGATTGGCTCAGATCGTTCGCTGCAATCTCGAAATCGAACTCCAGGCCTTCCGAGCGACCGATCCAGTTGGCCTGCATCAAGCGAACCTTGTCCGGCCAGTCTTTGAGCCCGTCGATCGCCGCCAAAAGTTCATCGGCCATGTCCGAGATGCGGAAAAACCATTGATTAAGCTCGCGCCGTTCGACCAGGGCACCCGAACGCCAGCCACGCCCATCGATCACCTGCTCATTCGCCAAAACGGTCTGGTCCACAGGATCCCAATTGACGACCGAGTTCTTTCGGTAGATCAGCCCCGCCTCGAGCATATCCAGAAACAAGGCCTGTTGCTGTGCATAGTATTCAGGATCACAGGTCGCGAATTCCCGTTCCCAGTCATAGCTGAAACCCATCGCCTTTAGCTGAGCGCGCATTGCATCGATGTTCTGATACGTCCAGGTGCCGGGATGTGTGTTGTTCTGCATCGCCGCGTTTTCCGCTGGCATGCCAAAAGCATCCCATCCCATGGGGTGAAGCACATTAAACCCACGCCCACGTTTGTAGCGCGCCATCACATCGCCCAGCGAGTAGTTCCGGACATGGCCCATATGGATTTTACCCGAGGGATAAGGAAACATCTCAAGAACGTAGAACTTCGGCCGGCTCTCATCGCGTTCAGCGCGGAAAGCGCCCCGCTCATCCCAGACTTTTTGCCATTTCGGTTCAGCGATCGCCGCGTCGTAGCGTTCCATAATGTTCCCTGTCGTGTTGTCGGACCAGCCAGCCCGACAAGAAAAAACCGCGCCTCTGATAGATCGGGCGCGGTTTGATTTCAATCAGAGCTGTTTGGCTGGCTTAGCCTGTCTTCTCCTGCTCGATCGATGCAATCCTAATCTGCCGCGCGCGGGTCAGGATCGCGTTCTCAATTTTGAGCGCGGTGTCCGGGTCGACGGCCGAGGGGACCCAAAGTCCTTCCTCGCTCCTAACCTCGCGGAACACCGCCACCTTAAGGGAAGAGGCCGCCAGATTCGGATTAAGGATATACGCGGTCAGTTTGAAACGCTCGCCCGGTGCATCCTGAGTCGATCCCCAATCCGTCGCAATCACACCCGTGAATGGATCGGTAGAGTTCAAGGGTAAGAACGAGAGGGTATCGAGCGACGCCTGCCAAAGATACTTGTTGACTGGCAACGCAGAATCGCCCCCCTCCGTTGGCGTTCCTGTCAGGAACTCCGGCAAAACCCCCGTGCTGCCACTGGACGAAAACGTTAAACCATCATCGCCAAAAACCGACTCGGTTGGTCGCTGCCGCTCTGGTCCAGCTTTCTCGCTCAGCGCCCCATCGTCTTTCTTGGAAGAAAAGTCGCCAGAACACGCGCCCAGAGCAATGATCATGGCCATTGCTACCGTAGAGGCTAATCTCATCCTGCTCTTGCTCATTACAGACCTCATTTTTATCTGGGCACGCCTTGTCAGCGCGACCTCCAGCCCTTTCGCAAATCTCGATAAATCAGTCTCTATCACAGGGTTCCGCAGCTTCATAGAGCAGTGCAAGTAACGAAAAAAGGCGATGATACGGCCAAAATGTTGCGAAAATGCACCGGCAGGAGAGCGTGGTCAAAGTGCAGACTCACATCTGATTGACCCTGTGAAATGCTTCCTTAACAACAGGGTCGCCGGGGCAGGATCCGCTCCGACTTCGGCGTTCCGATTCATTTCGGAACTCCAAAAAGTGAAACACATGTCTAGACACTAACGAGGGACAACATGAAAAAAGCACTCCTAGGCACCAGCGCCATCGCGCTTGCCACTGCTTTCGCGGGTAACGCGTCAGCAGCTGAGTTCGAGATGAAGGTTGGCGGCTACTTCGAGTCGTTCGTTGCCTTTGCTGACTCGGAAGTTGATAACGCGACGGTACCGACCGACTACGCCGGTGTGGACTCGAAGCGGGACAACGAAATCCACTTCAAACCGTCGATCACGCTCGACAACGGTATCAAGATCGGTGCTGACGTTCAGCTCGAAGGTTCGTCGGGCACTCCTGACACGATCGACGAAGCTTTCATCTTCATCAGAGGTTCGTTCGGTGAAGTTCTGCTGGGTTCGGAAAACTCGGCTCGCTATAAGATGTCGTATGGTGCTCCTGACGTTACCTTCCTGAACGTCAACTCGGGCTCGATGACTGCCTTCATCCCGTTCTCGGGTACTGCAGGTGGCGTCGATACCGGTGGCGACGTTTTCCGCGGCACTTTGGGTTCGACCTTCATCGAGAACGGCCGTAACAACGACGCTGAGCGTTTCACCTACTTCACGCCGCGCTTCTCGGGGCTTCCAGCTCGGTGTTTCGTATGCACGTGACGGCCTGCAAGACAGCAACGCCCAGATCAACCTGGACGGTGTGGTTCTGGCCAACATCTTCGACGTTGGTGTTAACTACGTGAACTCGTTCGGTGACATCGATCTTGCTGTGAACGGTGGTTACGGTGTTGCATTTGGTGACGGCGGTGAGAACCCGCAGGTCTGGAACGCAGGCATCAACGTTGGCTATGCTGGCGTGACTGTCGGTGGTTCGTTCGCTGAGCAGAACAACTCGCGCGGTGGCCCTCTACCGGCAGGTTCTGCGACTACCGCGACTGACTTCGAAGATGGTATCGCTTACGATGCGGGTATTTCGTACGAGACTGGTCCTTGGGGCTTCTCGTTCACTTACTTCCACGGCGAGAACGTTAACGACCAGCAGGTCGTTAGTAACTCGGACGAAGAAGTTGACATGTTCCTCCTGGGCGCAAGCTACGCGCTTGCTAAAGGTGTGAAACTGAACGCATTCGGCGCGTACCTCGACTTCTCGGAAGAAGTTGGTGATGCTGGCGGTTCGGGCGACGATGTCGACGGTTTCGTTATCGGTACCGGTATCAAGCTCAGCTTCTAATCTGATAGCTGAACTATGAATTGGCCGAGGGCGAACTTGTTTCGCCCTCGGTCTTTTTTTGGAAGGACAGCCGGTTGACCTTCGTCGTATTTTGTAGACTGTACGGGCGGGCGCTCTTCACTGATCATTCTGACATGGTCGAATGGCGTTAAAGAGCGAGATTCCAAAGTCTTTGAGCGATCTGAATGACCCTGAAGAACATAGTTTGGCTGGCGTCCTACCCAAAGTCAGGCAACACCTGGACCCGGATTTTCCTCGCGAACTTCATCTTTAATCCTGAAGAGCCGATGCCCATCAACCAAGTCCATCGGCTTGGCATGGGAGATGCGATCACCAAGTCCTATAAGATGGTGTGCAAAGGCCCCTTCAATCCAACCGATCACATCCAATCACTGAAGCTACGAAATCGGGTCCTGAGAGGTATCGTCAACAACCGGGCCGATATCAATTTCATCAAGTCGCATAACCTCAAGAGCACAGCCTTTGGCTATACACTGATACCTACCGAATTCTCGAAAAGCGCCGTTTACATAATCCGAGATCCGCGGGACATGATCATCTCTTACGCCAAGCATTATGGCCAGACGCTGGATCGAGCGATCAATTCCACCAGTCGCAGCGATAACACGACCGCGGCCAACAGTGACTCGGTTAAACAGTTTCTCGGTTCTTGGTCGGAGCATGTTAAGACATGGACCGCTGCCTCAGATGTGCCGCTGCTGGTTCAACGCTATGAGGATATGATCAGCGATCCAAAGAAAACGTTTGGTGAGTTGCTAGACTTCATTGGTCTGCCTTATGAGCAGCCACAACTTGAAAAGGCAATCGCCTTCTCGTCGATTGGAGAGATGAAGAAGCAAGAAGAAGTAGAGCCATTTGTCGAGCGTTCATCAAATTCTGGGAGCTTCTTTGGCCGCGGAACAAGCGGCCACTGGCGTGAGGTTCTGACGGAGGAGCAAGCCAAGAAGATCGAAGACCTTCATGGCGCTATGATGCGCAAGTTTGGATATCTGTGATGTCGCTGAACAAGATCATCTGGCTTGCCTCTTACCCGAAATCCGGAAATACCTGGACCCGGGTTCTTCTGGGCAACTATCTGATGGAGTCAAAAGAAGGCTTGTCGATCAACAAGCTTTACAATGTCACGAAACATGATGTCCGGCAGGATCTGTATGATCGCGCGGCAGGCCGCCCATTCAAAGCAGAAACTTTCGATGATGCCATTGCGTTGCGGCCGAAAGTTCAACGCCTCATTGCATCTGAGGCGCAAGGGCATCAATTCGTCAAAACGCATTCCAAGATTGAGCGGATCGGTCATGTCGATTTGATACTGCCCGAGGTCACTGCTGCAGCGATCTACATAATGCGAAATCCCTTCGATATCGCGCCGTCCTTTGCGCATCACAACGCGGAGACGATCGACGAAACAATCGATCGGATGGTGAACCCGAAAATGGTGGTCGGCTCCGAGACGAAGATCATGGAGGTGCTCGGCAGTTGGGATGGCCACGTCAAGAGCTGGCTGGAGGCTCCGGGCTTGCCCTTGCACATTGTACGATATGAAGACCTCATTTCCGATACAGAGAAGACGGTTCGCAGACTTATGAACTTCCTACAGATGCCCGTGCATGACGGCAAGCTACGCCGTGCAATCCGGATGTCGAGCTTCAAAGAACTGCAAAAACAGGAATTAAATCAGGGATTTAGAGAGAGGCCTAAAGAGTCTGAGAGTTTCTTCCGCAAAGGCAAAAGCGGCAGCTGGCGTGAGGAACTATCGCCTGAACAGGTTGGCCGGATCCGAGAAGTTTTCTTGCCTGCTCTCGAGAAGTATTATCCTGAAATGCTCAAAGAGACTGAGGCGTTCGCGAGGGGAGCATGACTGGTCTTTCTGACATTCAAGAACGAATTTCAGCCGCGGCAGAGAAAGCCGGCCGTCAAAGGCAAGACGTCTCCCTGGTCGCTGTATCCAAAGTACAACCAATCGAACGAGTTGAGGCAGTTCTAGAGGCTGGACATGCGATTTTTGGTGAGAACCGGGTGCAGGAAGCTCAGGGGAAGTGGCCTGCGTTGAAGGAGCGGTTCCCGGGGACTGAGCTTCATCTCATTGGACCCCTTCAGACCAACAAAGCCCGCGCTGCTGTGGAACTCTTTGATGTGATCCAATCAGTCGATCGACCTAAGCTCGCTCGGAAACTAGCCGATGTTTTTGCGGAGACTGGCAAGTCTCGGCCGTGTTACCTGCAGATCAATACGGGCGAAGAACCGCAGAAAGCAGGTGTTCTGCCCAGCGACGCGGATGCCTTCATCCAGGAGTGCAGGGAAATGGACCTGACCATCTCTGGCTTGATGTGCATTCCTCCGGTCGACGAAGCGCCCTCGTTACATTTTGCACTGCTGGCGAAGATTGCGGAACGCAATGGCCTCTCGGGCCTTTCGATGGGCATGAGCAGTGATTTTGAGCAGGCGATTGCCCTGGGTGCCACGGCGGTGCGTGTCGGTTCGGCCCTTTTTGGTGCGCGCGACTATGGCGAGCAGGGCTAGCCGACGAGCTTTAGTGCGCGGTCCAAAGTATCGCGTTCGGCGTGTTGAATATACTCAACCAGCAAACCTTTGGTTTCCAGCTCATTGCGGAGCTTCGCTAGGCCCTCTTTGGTGGTTGCTGCTATGACAAAACTCTGTCCCGCTTCTAGGGCATTGCTTGCCTTAGCAGTGGTTGCGTGGTCAAAACCACTCCGCTCAGCATCTCGCCGCGCGAGTTCGAGAATGTCCTTTGGCGTCAAGTCATCGGTCGCTAGATGATCGGCCGATTGCAGCCGTGCGACTGCGCGAAGGGGAATCAGGTCTGGATCTCTAACTGGAACTTCTATGAGAGTAATCCGCCCGGTTGAGCGGTTGGGAATCTGGCCGGTGTCGAGAACCTGATCGACGGCAGCTTGGCTTTCAGCGAGCCCAAGTTCACGGGCAGTTTGGCGAATTGGGCCGAAAAACCATTCCCAAAACGCTCGACGATCCCTTGGTGCGACCCGATGCGCGACCTCTGGGCGTAACCGCCCGGCTAGGGCGGCAAGCTCACCGAGGCCGGGTTCCAGCATTGTCTCTAGTGAGGATTTGATCCGGCGGGCGAGCACCGGCGCCGCCCCTTCAGTGCCGATGGCGACGATAACGGGGTCTCGATCAACAATTGCAGGCATGTTGACATCACACAGGAGCGGACGGTCGACGACATTCACCAAGGCGCCCGCCTCTCTCGCCAAGTCTGCAGCAGCCGCGTCAAACGCCGCACACTCCGTCGCAATGATGACGAGCCTGGCGTGCAGCTCGCCGGGATCAAGGGCCGCCTTGATATGTTCTGCTCGATTAGATGATACGAGTGCCGCAAGTTCGTCGTTGAGCTTGACGGCCATTATACGCAAGCGCGCTTGGCTCCGCGACACCAACCGGCACTTCTGAGCCGCGGCCTCTCCACCGCCCACTACAATGATCGTTTCGTCTACGGTGTTTAGGAACAGAGGAAAATTCTTCATATCGCAGGTTTCCATCCAGCTACTCACATCGAGATAGCGCGCATTCCAATAAATTACAAGAAACCAGAGAGCCTGAGATATTCTACAAGAATTAGAGTAAAAAAAGGCCCGGACAACGCCCGGGCCCAGGTGCGGAAGCCACGCGCCTCCGCAGGGGGGATCAACCCGTCAGATGAATTGCGAGCCTTTGCCAAACTCCGGATAGGCTTCCATGCCCATTTCCGAGGCGTCCAGGCCAGCAAGCTGATCTTCGTCCGAGGCGCGGATGCCCATCGTGGCGTTCAGGATCACCCAAACTACCAGCGAGACGACGAAGACGAAGGCGCCGACAGCGGCAATCGAGTAGAGCTGCGTGATGATGTTTGCATCACCATTGGTCAGCACAACCGCGATGGTGCCCCAGATACCTGCGAAGAGGTGAACCGGGATTGCACCGACGACATCGTCGATCTTCATCTTGTCAAGCATCGGGACCGTAAACACCACGATCGCGCCGCCTACACCACCGATCACAGTCGCCATGAAGAGGCTAGGTGTGAGTGGTTCGGCGGTGATCGAAACCAGACCAGCGAGCGCGCCGTTGAGCACCATCGTTAGGTCCGGCTTGCCATAGACAACCTGGGTCAGGATCAATGCAGCCATTGCACCGGCAGCAGCGGCAGCGTTCGTGTTGGCGAAGATCCGGCTGACATCAGCGACATCGCCGACCGATCCCATGGCGAGCTGCGAGCCACCGTTGAAGCCGAACCAGCCGAGCCACAGGATGAACGTCCCCAACGTTGCCAATGGCAGCGAAGAGCCAGGCATCGGATTGATTGAGCCGTCTTCCTTATACTTACCAACCCGGGAGCCGAGGATGATCGCACCTGCAAGCGCTGCCCATCCACCGACAGAGTGGACAACAGTCGAGCCTGCAAAATCAAGGAAACCGGCCCCATCGAGCCAGCCGCCACCCCACTTCCATGACGCTTGGATCGGATAGATGATCGCGGTCAGGATGAAGGTGAAGATCAGGAATGGCCAAAGCTTGATGCGCTCTGCAAGTGCACCCGAAACGATCGAGGCGGTTGCTGCACAGAACATCAACTGGAAGAAGTAGTCGGAACCGGTTGATGCATAGTCCAGTGCGTCAGCCTTGTCCGGCGCAACGCCAACTGGCTCTAGAACCGCCGAGGCAATGTTGCCCACCCAGCCCGCAACCATCCATGCATCGCCCGGATACATAAGCGCATAGCCCACGATCCAGTAGCCAATGGTGGCAACTGAGAAGAGACCCATGTTTTTGGTTAACTGCATGGCCACGTTCTTTGAACGCACGAGGCCCGCCTCGAGCATGGCGAAGCCGCAGGCCATGAAGAAGACCAGAAATCCGCCAATCAAGAACAGCAAGGTATTGAAAACAAATACAGAATGCGCCGGGACATCAACCGGGGCCTCCTGTGCGAGCACGGGGGTCGCCACCACCGCTGCGAGAGCGGCGAGGCCCCCAAGTTTCATCATGTTTTTCATGGATGTATCCCTCATGGCGATTAGAGCGCGTCTTCGTCGCGCTCGTCGGTCCGGACACGAACAGCCTGTTCGACGTCCTGGACGAAAATCTTGCCGTCCCCGATCTTACCGGTGCGTGCGGCGCCCGAGATCGTTTCGATCACTTTCTCGACCAGGTCATCGGCGATGACTGTTTCGAGTTTGATCTTTGGTACGAAGTTCACGATGTACTCAGCACCCCGATAAATCTCGGTGTGCCCGGCCTGGCGGCCGTAACCCTTCACCTCAGAGACCATGACGCCTTGC
>JBCDAQ010000028.1:0-29471 GCA_039185285.1 Pseudomonadota bacterium | reverse complement strand
TCAAAACTTTGACTTGGACAATGTGAGCCTGACGCTGTCGGGGGTCTACAAACTCTGAGCTGTAGAGCTCGTTTGCCCCCGTAGAGTCTAGAAAAGGAGAGAGTTATGCGCTCCATTCATTTGAAACTGCCCCTTTTGGCCAGCGTGTCGCTGTTCGCCCTCGTCTCGGCGGTCCCGGCACAGACTTCCGATATTGGCCAAGTTGCCGCCGTGAACCGAGATATGGACGGGACTCCACCCAACACGGTGAAACGTCAGTTGGAACTGGGCTTCGGCATCGTAGAAAACGAACGGATCGAGACAAGTGATCGCGGCTCCGGCCAATTGCTTTTCTTGGATCAAACAAGCCTCACCGTCTCTCAGAACTCGGACATCGTTCTCGACAAATACGTATATGATGCGTCTGCTGACCAAGGCGACATGGCTATGACCATGACTAAGGGGGCCTTGCGTTTTATCGGTGGCCGGATCACAAAAAAGCGTCGAGCCATGGTGCGCACGCCAACCGCGACGATCGGGATACGTGGTGGACTGGTCATCATTCGAGTTCTTCCCGACGGCACGACCCGGGTTGTGCAAATGGCCGGAGAATCAACTACCGTCGAATCCTATGGCGACTCTGATGGCGACGGGGTCGACGATGGCCCGTCCCCTGGTGATCAAGAGTTGTTCTTCGGGGGTGGCATCCCATTCGGGGATGGCATCGTAATCCTCAGCCGTCCCGGTGCGACTGCCGAGGTTTTCCCGTCAGGCGGCGGTGAAGGCACTGGAAGCACCGGCGGGACATCAGGTTCCAGCGACGGCGGAGAACCGCAGGGACCATCGGACGTCACGTATGCGGGTATCATATCCTCGGAGGAACTTGCCGACGAGTATGACGGCTTCGAGGGCGGCCAATCGGGTGGAACTGACAATGTACCCGGTGACGAAGGTGTAAATGAATCGTCTACCGAAATTGCAAGCGTGAATTCCGACCAACCGGGCGGGCAGAACAATCAGCCAGTGTCGACTTCTGGCGAAGAACCGCCACAGCCTCCTGACCCTCTTCTGGCGTTCAATCAAGATCAACCGCCGCTGTCTCAAACCCAAGAAGTTGGGGATGATGTCGCGGACATCACAGATTTCAATGACCCGGATCCGGTCGACCCTGTGGATCCAGTCAATCCGGTTGACCCAATATTACCTCCTCCACCTGTTGATCCGATCTTGCCTACAGGGACCACTCTTACCGGCGGCGGGATCTCAGTTGATGGTGCACCGCTCTTCCCGTTTTCGGCGGTAACATCCGGCTCGATCATCGGGCAGCTTCCTGTGCCTATCTTCGACTTCGATCAGGTCACCCTAGACCTACCAGAGTCTGCGAGCCAGCTTGAACCTACGGATGAGATGGGCGAGTCGCTGTTTGCGCAGACCAGATTTCCACAGTCCGGCTTCTTCCAAGTCGCGACCGAGTTCTCACCCAGCGGCTTAGTCGGGACAGCTGATGGTTTCGCGGCTTTCAGCAACGACACAGATCCTGAGTTCTTGATTGCTGAGATCCCTCAGAGCGACGCACTGGTGTTCTTTGGTCGGAGCAGCCCAAACCAAACCGAAGCCTTTGTAGAAGATCCCCTCCTCAACTCAGGCTCCAGATCGATCACCGCGTATCAAGTCGAAGGGCTCGAAGAGGATACGCTCCAAACAGACTCCTCGACATTTAACATCATCACTAATGGACCCGGTGACGGGGACGGATCACGCGTCCTGTTTGCGTCTTTGGTAGAAAGTAGTGACGACGGTTTGCGGGACTTCAGCGTTGTCGCCGGAGCTCTCGACCGCGAGGACAGCGGGCTACCGGTTTTCGATTTCACCGTCGCCTCGATCGGGACGGACGACGTCCAAGATCAGATCGTTGTGCGGCTGGAGCGGCTCACTGCCTTCCAAGACATTCAAGGGAACACGCTCTTCGGGCCTGAAAACGACTTCATCGTTATCGGTGGGCCGATCAGCATTGGGGTCGACGGCACACCATCTGATCAGAACTTGCCGCCGAATACCGAAGTCGAGTTCTTCTTTAACGATCAAGGGGACTTTGCGGATGCTCAGCAAGCCGAAGTGACCCTTTTGACCAGAGACCCCGCGTCGCGGCTGGTCGCCGACAATCCACGATCGATCCTCAACAATGTTCCGCTGCGGGAAGTTCAAGGGGCGAACACGTTTGACAGCGTTCTCGCAACGGGTTTTGCGACCTGTAGTGGTGGTCGAACATGTGGGCAATTGGACGCAAGCTTCTATCGTCTTAGCTCGGAGCCCGTGGTGCCGGGCGCAGACGCGTCAACCGTGGGCAGCTTCCAGTTCGACCCACAAGCGAATTCGGTCGCAGGTGGGTTCACCCTAACCGCTGGTTTTGAGGCAAACACGTTGGCGACATCGACGCCGTTCAACCAGAACTTTCTCTTTACACTCGACCCGCAAGATAGCGCGGTCTTCACTGATCAGTTCTTCGCAGGCAGCACGCTTGGAACCCCGATTGCGGACATCCAGGGGGCTGTTCAGCCTCAGTCGGATTTCATTATCGCAACGTCAGAGGCTGTTGGTGCGAGCCAGCAGTTCATCTTCCCTGCCGGAGTTAATCCCACGCCAGAGTTTGCAACATGGGGTTTCTGGGCAGCGTCCTTCGATGTCGTTGACTCTCAGACAGGTCTACAAATTCGCGACAATGTGGATCTCGGCACCTTCGTAGCTGGCGTCCGGCCCGACGCGACGCTGTTCCAGAACTTTGCGGATAACTTTGTGGGTAGTGCAGGCTTCTCGGGCCTTGCAGTGGGCACGGCACGCAGCCAACTCGCCCCGGGGCAGAGCGGTGTCTCAGAGATTGTCACCGGCAGTTTCGATCTCCAGTACGATTTCGCGATACGGGAGGGGTCGATCTCTCTCTCCTTGCCATCCGAAAATCTAACTGCGATTGGTGAGGTCGTCGGTCCATCCAATAATCCGAGTGATCCATCCTACAGCGGCGGGATCGGTGGCGGAAACTTCACTGGTTTCGTCAATGGCGCCTTCTATACGGGCGGGCCGGACGTTGTCGCCGCGACAGGTGGGCAGTTTGACCTGCTCGACAGCTCGGCTGGGCGTCAAATTGTTGGTGTTTTCGCAGGCGACCGATCGAATTGATCGGCGCCTGAAGCTTCTATCGAAGTCTGTCCAACTCACTTTGCGCTTGGGCGAGTTGGGAAGACGTGTCTTTTAAACGATCAGCCATGACACGGATAATCTCCAACGCGATGTCAGGGAACTCCCGAACCAAGTTCGTCGTGGTGGGGCGGTCGAGCCGAAGGACAGAGAGATCACTGCAAGCCTGGATTGCCGTGGTCCTGGGCTGACCCGTCAGGACTGCAATCTCACCGAAAATCTCACCCTCTTTCAGGGTTGCGACCGTAACCTCCCCATCGCGAACTTTAACGACGACATCCACAGAGCCGGCGAGAATGATGTACGCACTGTCGCCCTCTTCACCTGCCTCGAACAGTCGCTCTCCGGCCCGATAAGAGAGTGTCTCCCCCATCATTGCAACCACGCGAAGCCGTTTGGGATCGAGCTTGCGAAAGATGGGTGTGCCCTGCATCACGTCAACCGCGTCGTTTAAGTTCATTCTCTTGATCCTCGCGCCGGTATCATGGCCGTGATTGTCATATGTTCTCCACGCGACCGTTTTCATCCAAACTGAGGACTCGATCAGCGCCACTGGCCGCGTTGGGGCTAGAGGCCGCATAGAGGACGGTCGTTTCCGGCAGCTCAGATCGGATCACGTGTCGCAACCGAACATCCGCCTCAGCCTCTCCGCCAGCGATGCCATCGAGGACCAAGATCTTTGGGCGCTTGATCACGGCGCGCACCAACGCAACACGCCGCTTCATCGAGGTAGACAGGTTCGCACCGCCCGCACCCGCAGGCCGGTCCAGACCCATGGAAAGGATTCTGAACCTGAGTCCTGCCATCACTAGAGCACGCTCCATCTCGTCATCCAGCGCTTTCCAACGTGATTTACGTTCGATACGTCGAGCTCCCATCAACAGGTTGTCCGCGATTGTCCGGCTCGGGTTGAACCGATCCTCTTCAAAACCAACAAAGTCCGGATCTTCCGCAGTAAGAGGTACAGCGCGGCCCCGACAGGCGATCAAGTCCGCAATACGGTCATCCGAAAGCACGTCGAGCCGATCACGGCGCAGCACAAACTTCAATGCAAGTGACGTGAGAAGCTTCTCGCCTTCTCCGGAAACGGCAGAGAGGCCAGCAGCACGGTTCTGCTCAAAAAGTTCAGCTGCCGCTTTCAGATCATCTTTCGGATAGGCTGCAAACGCGTCTAATACGGCAGATTCTTCGTCTACAGCCGCAACGAGATCGGCGAACTCCGATGCGATGTCCCAGCCCATTTCTTTGACGATTTCATCGGCGCCCGCCTCGGAAAGAATCTTGGTGACTCGATCGTGTTTAGCGTAGTCAAAATCATTGCCCACCATCTCGACCGGCAAGGCATAGAGGATGTTCTCTAAAACGGTGGCATTGGTGTTGTAGGTCTCAGGCTCCCACGCCTCAACCAAATCGTCGAGTTCGAGATCGGCATCCTTGAGAGCTGCACGTGCTTCTAAGATTGGATCCGTCCACTGGTCGACCTCTCCGGCCACGACCCGACTGTTCAACGCCGCGGCGAAAATTTCCTCATCCAAGCCCAACTCCGTGGAAAGCAGAAGCAGGCGCACATCCAGCCCTTCGGAGTTCTGCACACCGGCCGCCGAGTAACGCACCCAATCCCCATCGGGATCGGCCAGAAGATTTCCCGTGGCTCTCGCTTCTTTGACAAAATCAGCGGCTTCGGGCGAGTCGACTGCGTCCAACGGTGGCATATCGCGATAGAGGCCGTAGAGCATGTTATCGCGGATACTGCGTGACAGCAGCCCTGGTTCTGGCTCCACAACAGCGACCGCTGAACCGAGCTCACAAAGGCGCGCCTCCATGACCGGTTTGTCGCCAATTGTAACGCGTCCCTGAGTAGGATCGACCAGACCTGCGACCATTCCTAAAAGCGCGTCGCGCGAGCCATTATCGCCACCAGTTACCGCAACCATCTCACCCTGGTTGATGATGAGTTTCGGCACCGTCAAACCACCGGCCGCAGGCCCCCCCTCAACGCCCATGAATTCGATTGGTCCAGAGAGGGGCTGCGCCTCCGTGTCATAGACCCGCTCCGGGCCCATAACACCATCACCGACAAAGTTCTCAACGACGAAGGAGTAGCGGCTGTTAAAATCTGCCCAACGCTGGACAAAGTTCAGCACGGACTTCCAGGGCCCGGCCAAATCCTTGTAGGCAGCCAGCACAGCGACCAGAGAGCCGAAATCGAGTTCTCCTTTAATGACCAGATAGCCGCCAACCGAATAGAAGAAAAAGGGTGTTAACTGATTGATTAGGTTATTGATGAACTTGATCGTGAACTTGCGCTTGAAGAGCGCGAGGCGGATCACCGTATTGTAGTGCAGCTTGGTCGCGATCTGCCCCAAATGCCAACGCGCGGTGTCGTTTGTGTGGATATCGGCGATATTGCCGACACTGCCGGCGATTTCATCCGCCAGACCGCGTGTGTTGGCGGCACGCTCTTTGTTCAGCCGGATGACCTTGGCTTGGAGTTTCGGGATCAACCAGGCCTGGATCGGGTAGAGCGCGACGGCCGCAAGGCCGAGATAGACATCCTGCGCGAAGATAAAGACCGAGTAGACGATCAAGAGCCCGCCTTGGAAGGCAGGTGTCGCGATCACCTCACCGATGAAACCACCTAGGGGCTCAATCTCGCCCAAAAGCGATTGGATCACCTCGCCGGGTTTTGTTGTCTTGAACCGCTCCATCCGGAAGCGCATGACATGCTCGAACAGCATAAACCGCATGCGCCGGAGCATCCGCTCCCCGGTCATACCGATCGCAACATTCATCACCCATTTGATGCCATTGATCGCGAAGACGAGGCCGAGGAACGTAAAACATAGGAGCAGGAGATAGGGGATCTGCTCCAACTCGAAGCCAAAGATCTCTTTCGGGAAATCCGTGCCATCAATTGCGTCGTTTATGATGATCTTCGGGATCTCAAGCGAAGCGTAGACGAGCGGGAACGAGAAAAAGGTCAGAGCCAGAATGAAAATCTGCTCACGCTTGGAATACTTCCAGACAAAAGTGAAGAAACGCGTATCCATGGACGGCCCTCTCCCCAAGGGCGCGCGCATGGTCCGCCATCGTGTGAGACCGGTCAAGGGGGAAGCGCGGGGAAGGCTTACTCTCCAAGGAGATGGAGCGCGATCTTACGGTGATGTGGGTGGTCGCGATGCTCCCATAGATAGATCCCCTGCCAGGTTCCCAGCATGAGACGACCCGCACGAACGGGGATGCTGAGATGAACCCCTGACAGGATAGTCCGGATATGGGCTGCCATATCATCTGGACCCTCGAGGTGATGGCGATAACGTTCAGCGCCGCCATGAGGTGCCAGTCCCGCGATTGCATCTTGCAGATCAAGCCGAACGTCCGGGTCCGCGTTCTCTTGGATCGTCAGAGATGCGGACGTGTGTTGGCAGAGCAGCGTGAGCAAACCATCGCCGATCTCCTGCGCCGCGACCCAGCCCGAGATCTCGCGCGTGATCATCACCAGCCTAGGGCCGCGGGTGCTGATCTCCAATTCCCCGATAGATTGTCTCATTGCTCGATGTTAGACCATCCAGGTCGGTCGGAGAACGGAGAAGATCAGTGCGCTACGACCCAACGTTGCCTTGGCGAGATCTCACCTATGGCGGCTTCAACCATCATATCGGACCAATGCGGGTTGTCCGTGCGGGCGAGAATGAATGGCAAGGTACGATCCAGCTTGACGAGCGCCATCGCAACGCCGGTGGGGTTTGCCATGGCGGGGCGACAATGACGCTCGCCGATGTAACCATGGGCACCGCATCGTTCGAGTCAGGCGGCCGGCGCCCCTGTGCCACGATCGAAATGAGCACTCATTTCCTTGCCGCCGCAAAGCTGGACCAACGCATCCTGGCGGTTGCGACACAGATGCGACTGGTTCGCGATCTGAGCTTTATGAGCTGCGAGGTTTGGGGGCTTGGCCCGGAAAACGAAGCGCGCCTTGTCATGCGCGCCTCCGGCATCTGGAAATTCCTGGCAAGCCGTGAGCCAAACGACCCGCGCGACCAGCGTTCGGAGGTCTAAATCGCGTTCAGATCCTCGATCAGCTTATCGACATCTCCGCCACGTTGGCCGAGCATGCCGGAGATCTCGTCTCGCTGCGTGATGAGAAGGGAAACGCCCTCTATCACGATATCCGCGATCACAACCCGGCCCGGGCGGTCCGTGACGAGCCAATCGACCGCAATCGGAGCACCCTGAGCTTGTGTTACAACGCTCGAGATCACGATCCCGCGCCGCCCACTGCTTTTCATCTTGCCAATCTCAACGTTCTGACCCGCATAGTTCTGAAAGCGACGGGCGTAGGCAGTAGAAACTGCACGAGAGAAAGCATCTGTGTAGCGTTTTTGCTGATCATCGCTCATATCCCGCCATGCACGTCCGGCAGCGAAACGTGCGATCTGAGGCATGGCGGCCCGCGTTTCCATAACTTTCTTGAGCTTGGAGGCCTTGCTATCCGCGTCGCCGTTCGATTGAACGACATCCAAGACATCTGCGATCGACTGCTCGACATGCGCCTTTGCTTGTGCTTCATCCAAAGCCAAGGCTGGCTGGGTCCCGAGTGTCCATGCTCCAAAGGCGAGAAGAGGTCCCGCGAGAAAACTGCGTCGTTTGATCATGCGTCTTGATCCTTAGCTTCAGATCCTACCGTAGAGCGGCTCGCCGCTAGCAGATCCTATATAGTGTTTCTAGCGGAGTTGAACCATTCGTCAGGCTGTCGATACGCATTATGACGCAATTTCAAGTGTTTCCGGGCGTCACATCCTGGTGAAGTTCTGCAAGCCGGTTCGCTTGCGAAGCGTCGTTCAAAACAGTACCAAAGTGGAAATTCGAGTGGGTGCGACTGCAAAACCGGTTGGAACGTGACGGATGACACTGTTTAGTCAGGTTTTCCGGCTAAGAGCGAGGCGGAAGGTTCACCAAAGAGCCATCCAAGGATGGGTTTGGTGAAGCTGAGATTGAAATGAAGCAAATATCTGGAAAACAAGAGCTACGCCAGGCGATGGCGACCTGTAAACGGCACTTTATCGCCGTTTTTGTGTTCTCGATATTTGTGAACCTGTTGATGCTGACTGGTCCACTTTTCATGCTTCAGACATATGACCGCGTTCTCTCGAGCCGGTCGGAGGCGACACTGGTCGCACTTGTTATCTTGGTGACGGCACTCTTTGCCTTTTACGGGCTTTTGGAATTTGCCCGAGGCAGGGTACTTGCGCGGGCAGGCAATCGCTTCTCGGAGCTGCTCGACAGTCGCGTATTCACCGCAGTTTTGCGTCGCTCGGTAGCACCGTCCGAACGCGCCAAGCCAAACACCGCTGCGCGCGACCTGGACGCTGTGCGCCAGCTTCTGGCGGGTCCTGCTCCATTCGCCCTGGTGGACATCCCCTGGACACCGATCTTCTTAACGGCGATCTTTCTTTTTCACCCATTGATGGGATGGCTCGCGGTTGGTGGTGGTGTGGTTCTGATCGCCTTGACCGCGATGAACCAGTATCGCTCTAGCCGTCCATCGGCCGAAGCTCAGCATGCGACAAATGAAGCCGAGAACCTGAGTGAGGAAATGCGCCAAAATGCTGAGGTCGTTCAAGGCCTTGGTATGCGCAACTCCGGGATCGGCCGATGGCTGCGGTTGCGCCGAGCCGCGATGGAGAAACAGCTTCTCGCCTCTGACCGCACGGCCAGCTACTCCTCCTCGACGAAAGCACTTCGATTCTATTTGCAGTCGATGATGCTTGCCGTTGGCGCCTGGCTGGCGCTGCAGCAGTTGATCTCGCCTGGAATGATGATCGCAGGCTCAATCTTGATGGGGCGGGCATTGGCGCCGATTGAACAGGCGATCGGGCAATGGTCCCTGGCACAGCGCGCGCACAGGGGGTGGCACTCGCTCAGCGGTGTTCTTGAGCAGGTTCCAGAAGAGCAGGAGAAAACTCAACTTCCTGTCCCCAAAGGGTACGTGGCGGCGCAGAAGATTGCCGTCGTCGCCCCAGGCGAACAGGTTCCAGCGCTGCGCGGTGTCGACTTTACGATCGAGCCAGGACAGGCGTTGGGCGTTATCGGCCCGTCAGGAGCGGGTAAGACAACTCTTGCGAAAGTGCTCACTGGCATTTGGCGACCGGCCGCAGGCAACGTCCGGTTGGACGGTGCGTCGCTTGATCAATGGCCAGAGGCAGAGCTTGGAAAGCACATCGGCTACCTTCCGCAGGAAATCGGTCTCTTTGCAGGGTCAGTCAGTCAGAACATCGCACGGATGTCTGATCAGCCAGAGGATGAACTGGTGGTCGAAGCCGCCAAGCGCGCAGGCGCTCATGATCTTTTGCTCACCCTGCCCTATGGCTATGACACACAAATCGGTGCAGGAGGTCAGCGGTTGTCTGGTGGCCAACGTCAGCGTGTAGCTCTGGCCAGAGCGCTCTATAGCGATCCGCCTTTGCTTGTATTGGATGAGCCGAACGCAAACCTCGACGCGCAAGGTGAACAAGCCTTGGTGGATGCGATCCGTGACGCGAAGCAACGGGGTCGGACAGTAATTATCATGGCTCACCGCCCATCTGCGATTGCTGCCTGTGATCTGCTTTTGATGATCGACCGAGGCCAACAAGTCGACTTTGGCCCACGCGACGATGTTTTGCGTAAGCGCACTAAGAACCACCAACAGATCAATAACCAAGCAGCGCAGCTCTCCGGCACTGTCCCGATTGGCGGCGCTGGCAGTGCTGGCGTCATTGACGGGAAAGCCTCCCAAGCTGACTCAGACCGGGCCAATGCGGCCCGTCTTGTTACAACAGAGCGAGATGTTTCATGACCCTTCAACTCCCCGGAGCTACACAGCAACCGCGAGATGACGGCTGGTCCGCCTCTGGCTACATCAGGTTCGGAATGGTTTGCGTCATCGTGCTTGTAGGCGGACTTGGTGGCTGGGCCGCTACAGCCAAGCTGGCGGGCGCCGTAATCGCTGGTGGTCAGCTCCGGGTCGAAGCTCAACGGCAGGTCGTTCAGCACATTGATGGTGGAGTTGTTGGGGAGATTTTGGTGAGGAACGGCGATGTGGTCCGCGCCGGAGATGTTTTGATCCGTCTGGATGCCACAACGCTCTCTTCCGAGTTAGCCGTCTTGGAAAGCCAGCTTTTTGAGATCATGGCGCGCCGAGCTCGACTTCTCGCGGAACAAGCAGAGCGAAAGTCAATCACATTCCCCGAAGAACTCATAGAAATCGCCCAAGGCCGCCCCGAAGTCCAAGCACTCATAGATGGCCAACAAGCGTTGTTCGATGCTCGGCGTCAGACGCTCGAGTCGGAAATGTCCGTGATGGATGAGCGCGAAGGCCAAATCCACGAACAAATCGAGGGTGTTCAGGCTGAGATGCGTGCTTTGGACAAGCAAGGTGAGCTCATCAAAAAAGAACTGGTTGCGATGCGGTCACTCCAGCAAAAAGGGCTGGCTCAGATCAACCGGGTTCTCTCGCTTGAACGTGAAGAGGCCCGATTGCTGGGTGAGTTTGGGCAAATGAAGGCGCAGGGTGCGCAGTTGGGAGTTCAGATTTCTGAGCTCAAGCAGGAGCGTCTTCGGACCATGGATACCCGCCGGGAAGAGGCGATCACGCAGGAGCGTGAATTGGGGTTCCGCCAGCTCGAGCTAATGGAGCGCCGCATTGCGCTTAACGAACGCTTGAGCCGTTTGGATATTCGAGCACCACGTCCCGGCAGTGTGCTGGACATGCAGGTCTTTGCACTCAAATCGGTCATCCGACCAGCCGACCCGATCCTGTACATCGTACCGAGCGACACAGGAATGGTGGTTGATGCGCGAGTTGAGCCAATAAATCGCGATCAAGTCGGGCCCGGACAGGATGTTGTTTTGCGCTTTTCTGCCTTCAACACCAGGACGACGCCCGAGGTATTCGGTAAAGTTATGACAATCTCAAATGACACACTTACGGATGAAGCGCAGGGGATCAGCTATTTCCTCGCGGAGGTGAGCCTCAACAAAGGTGAGATCGACAAGCTTGAGGGCGAGGAGCTTGTCGCTGGCCTACCAGTTGAGGTCTATATCCAAACCGGTGAACGCACGCCGTTAAACTACATGCTCCGCCCGATCACAGACTACTTTAACCGCGCGCTGCGCGAAGAGTGAGCCGAGACGAAGAATAAGGCGGGCCAAGGACTTGACCCGCCGCCTACGCTGGCCATCTTTTTTGGCATCACCACCGAAGCGAGGCGGCTACTCTCTCATGAACATAACGCCAAGCGGTGCAGACGACCTACGTACCAGCAGCACTCTGGAGATCGAGGTCATCTCTGGGATGGACGCGATTTCAGCGGCGGAATGGGATGCATGCGCAGCGCCCGAAACATCCGATGGCGGTCCTGCGATTGACCCATTCACGACGCATCGGTTCCTTCTAGCTCTTGAAGAGAGCAATTCCGCCGTACCCCGAACCGGGTGGGGACCGCATCATCTCATCGCGAAATTGGATGGTGCTGTTGTGGGGGCGATGCCGCTCTACCTCAAGGGACACAGCCAGGGAGAGTTTGTGTTCGACCATTCCTGGGCACACGCCTGGGAACGCGCAGGCGGTGATTACTACCCAAAACTGCAAGGATCGATCCCCTTTACGCCAGCGACCGGGCGTCGCTTTTTAGTTCGAGGCGACACAGCCCTTCCCGCAGATACAATCCGCGCTGCACTGATCGAGGGGGCAACAACGATCTGCACCCGCCACGGCCTGTCTTCGTTGCACATTACGTTCTGCACCAAAGACGAGTGGGACTTCGGTGGGCAGCTCGACCTGCTGCAACGTACCGATCAACAGTTCCACTGGAGAAACGATGGATATGCGGATTTCAGTTCGTTTCTGGAAGCGCTCTCATCTCGCAAGCGCAAGCAAGTCCGGAAGGAGCGCGAACGCTCTACCCAGAACGGCGTGACCATCCACGCCCTCACCGGCGACGGTATCCAGCCTGAGCACTGGGACGCGTTTTGGGGCTTCTATCAAGACACAGGGATGCGCAAATGGGGCAGTCCGTACCTCACCCGCGCCTTTTTCGACCTCGTACAGGAGCGGATGCGCGATCTTACGCTGTTAATCCTATGCGAGCGCCAAGGCCAATGGATCGCAGGTGCGCTGAACTTCATTGGGCGTGAGACCCTTTACGGTCGCTACTGGGGTTGCACCGAAGATCATCCCTGCCTTCATTTCGAAGCTTGTTACTATCAAGCAATCGACTACGCGATCGCGAACGGTATGGCGTGTGTTGAAGCGGGCGCTCAAGGTGGGCACAAACTCGCACGCGGCTACGGGCCAGTCACGACCCATTCACTCCATTACCTGCCAGACCCGGGCTTTCGACAAGCTGTGGCGCAGTATCTCGAGTCGGAGCGCCGCGCTGTCGACCGCGAAAACGCAGCCCTTGCTGAGATGACACCCTTCAAGAAGACGACCTAGGGCGCGAAAGCCGCTGGGCTTGCCCTGCCACCGCGTCAATCGAGCGGTAGCAGGCCTCATAACTTATTATCCCTTTGGTTGAGCGAGATCTCAGATCTGGCCGGCCAGAGCCTCACCCAAGGTCACGACCGCTTGGCCTGGATTGTCTTCCACATTCATGACCTTAACTTCGCCGTTAGCCACAAGCGCCGAGAACCGCTTGGCCCGCATGCCGAGCCCTACAGCGGAGCCATCAAATTCCAAGCCCATCGCCTTGGTGAAAGAAGCATCCGCATCGCCCAACATCCGAATCCCAGCCTCTTTCGCTCCGCTGATCTCACCCCATTGGCCCATGACGAACGGGTCATTGACCGAGAGGCAGACGATCTCATCAACGCCCTTGCCGCGCAGATCCTCCGCGGCTGCAATGAAACTCGGCAGATGCGCGTTGTGGCAGGTCGGCGTGAATGCCCCAGGCACGCCAAAAAGCGCAATCGTGCGGCCGTCGAAAACGCTCGCAGTCTCGACCGGCGCGGGTCCATCAGCAGTCATCTCGAACAATTTACCCGCCGGTACTTTCTCTCCAACAGCAACCATGGGGATCTCCTTCCTTATCAGGGGGTGGTGGTTGAGCGTGTAAGTAGGCCGCGAAGAGCCCGAGGAACAGGGCGTTCAACCAATCATTTTCAGTAAAACAATCTGCGTCTCGCCATAGTTGCGCTGATCCACCATCATGGCCCAGTCGAACTCTGGCACGGCTTCGTCCGAGGCTAGCTCCAGCACGATCACTGCTTCCGCCCCAATCCACCCGCCTTCTTGGGCCGATCTCAACGCCGCCTCGCCCAGCCCGCTGCGATAGGGCGGATCAGCGAAGATCAGCGTGAACGCCTCGCCGCGGCAAGGCCCCAGCCGGGTCGCATCGCGGCGCCAGATCTTGGTCTCGCCAATGACGCCCAGTGTCTCGACGTTGCGCCGGATCAAGGCGCGGGAGGTGGCAAACTCATCGATGAACACCGCCCGGACCGCGCCGCGCGACAAGGCTTCGAGCCCCAGAGCGCCAGTTCCAGCGAAAAGATCCAGAACCCGCGCGCCCTCGATGTCAGGGTAATCGCCATGGGCGAGTAGATTGAACAAAGCCTCCCGCACCCGATCCGAGGTCGGTCTCAGATGCGCAGCTCCCCCGCCATCAGACCCCGGCGCGGCGAGCCTTGTTCCTCGAAACCGCCCGCCGATGATCCGCATTTCAGAGAACCCGGTCTAGGGCAGCGATGAGGCGGTCGACTTCTTGGGCGGAGGTGTAATGGGTGAAGCTGACCCGCAGCACGCCATGCGCCGGGTCAATTCCCATCGCATCGAGCACGCGTGGGGAGTAGAAATCCCCGCCCCCACACATGATCTGATGCTCAGCCATCTCAGCGGCCAGATCTTCGCCTGCACGCTCATGAAGGATGGCAAAGGTCGGTGCGCGTTTGGTGGGATCAGTCGGGCCAATCAACCGTATGTTGTTTCGGCCCGAGAGGAAATCCATCAAGGGTGCCATCCGCGAAACCTCTGCTTCACGCATCAGATCATGGGCCGAAGCTCCGTTATGATGAACGCTGACACCGTCGAAATAGTCCGCCATCGCGCCAAGTGCGGCGATCTGCGCATGATCCGGCCCCGCAGGCGTGAACCGCTTGTTCCTAGCACCCTCGTTGAAGCCATGTCCTTGACTGACCAGCCGATCGGCCAGCCCCTGGCGAATGACCATAACCCCCTGATGCGGGCCATAGGTTTTGTAGCTGGAGAAGAGGTAGACGTCCGTCCCCAAAGCCTGGACATCAGGCAGCCCATGCGGGGCGTAAGACACCCCGTCGACCACGGTAACAGCACCCATCGCATGGGCCATGGCCACCAGCTCAGCCACCGGATTGATCTCGGCCACAATGTTAGACGCATGGGGCATGCAGACGAGCTTTGTCTTCTCAGTGAGAAGCGCCTCCAGGCCCTCCTTTGGCAAATGCCCTGTCGTGGGATCCACGTGCCATTCACGGACGACGATGCCCGCCTTCGACAATCGGCGCCACGCACCGGTGTTGGCTTCATGATCCTGGTTGGTAACGATGATCTCATCGCCTGGCGCCAAGGTCTCGCGAAACGCCTGTGCTAGAACATAGGTGTTTTGCGTGGTCGAAGGCCCAAAATGGACTTCATCTGTCTCGACACCCATTTGCCGCGCGAGCTTCACCTGGGCGTCGTCCATCATCTGACCCAATCTGTCCGATGCGGGAAAAGCCCAGTAGGGCTGCGTTTTGCAGTTCGTATAAACATCCGTCAGACAGTCGACCACCTGCTGGCATGGATAGGAGCCGCCCGCATTCTCAAAAAAGTCCCACCCTTCTAGCTCGTCGGAGTGAAAAGCCGGGAACTGCCTGCGAACAAAATCGAGATCAAGCGTTGTCATGAGGATCCTCTGGGATGAAAGCCGCGCGACCCTACAAGCGGCCTCCACTCCTGTGAAGTCCTGCCATTCCTGTGAGTTTTAAATTGTCAAACAAATCCCCCTCGGGCAAAAGGACAAGGAGATGAGCGAAGCGCAAGAACCCCAAGCCCAAAGTGTCGGCCACCAAATTGCGGAGGAGATCCGCGAGATGATCGTCGATGGACGTTTGGGCGCAGATGACCGACTGCCGGGCGAGCAGGAATTGGCGACAAGGTTTGGCGTCTCGCGTCCATCGGTGCGTGAGGCATTGAAACGGCTCGCCGCCCAGAACTTAATCCGCACACGCCGTGGCGCATCAGGCGGGAACTTCGTCACCCGGATCGGCTGGCAACAGGCCCGCGAGCAGTTCGAGGCGACTGCAACCATGCTCGTTGTGATGGGCGATATCGACCCTGACGCGCTGGCGGAGGCGCGGCTTACTCTCCTCTCAGCCATCGCCCCACTCGCCGCCGAGCGTCGCCTACCCGAAGAACTTGCGGCGCTGAAAGATGAGATTGCCCTGCAAGAGAGCAAAGTTAGTGACGAGGACTTCTGTGCGTCCGACGTCCGCTTTTATCGAATTCTCGTAGAGGCCGGCCGCAACCCGCTCCTCTCGGCGCAAATGGCGAGCGTGATCGAAGCGATCCAGCCGCTACTTAATATGATCATTTATCGCGCGCGCGACCGGGACACCATCGCCGCACGCCATACAAAACTGCTCGCCGCCCTGAATGCGCAAGACGCCCCAGCAATGATTACGGTTCTCCGCGATCTGAACGACTACACCGTGAGCCTAGTGCGTGAAGCGCAAGACGCGCGGGAAGCCCGCCAGAACACCCAAGGGAGCAACTGATGCGCCTGATCGATTGGATCGACGACCCGCGTGCAGTCACTCTTGCCGTAACGATCTTGATCGCGACTGCCCTTTGGGTCGCCACCTGGTCAGTGATGGGCCAGATGGATATGGGTGCCATGAGCATGGGCTCGGGCATGGAAATGAAGTCGGACTCAATGGAGATGGGCTCCAGCCAAACCGGTTCGGGCATGCAGATGGAGGCGGGCTCAACAGAGATGAGCTCGGGCATGGAGATGGGCTCGGGCGCCATGGAAATGGGCTCGGGTGGCATGGAGATGTCTGGGATGTCGATGTGGGGCATGTCGATGGACCCCAGCGATTGGAGCCTGCGTACGATCTGGGAAGCCTCGCTAATGTGGCTCCTGATGATGGCAGCGATGATGCTGCCCGCGATGGCACCGGTGATGGCAATCTATACTGGCTTGGCAGCGAAAGAAGACAGAGGGGCCCGCCTCGCGCTTCGGATCTCGATCTTCACTTCTGGATACTTCGTCCTTTGGGCAATCTTTTCGATTGGCATGGCGTTGGTTCAGTTGGGCCTACGTGGGTCTGAACTTTTCACCATGGGCGGCACACAGGCGACGCCGATCATGGCGGCGGTTCTGATGGTAATCGCCGGAGCCTATCAGCTCTCATCGATCAAGGACGCCTGTCTTAAGCACTGCCGCCATCCGCTGACCTACCTGCTCAGCCATTGGCGCGAGGGTGTTAAGGGGGCTTTTTACGTCGGCGCCAATCACGGTGTCTACTGCGTCGGATGTTGCGGCATCTTCATGGGACTAATGTTTGTGTTTGGCGCAATGAATGTGTGGTGGATGGCGGTCATCGCCCTTTACTTCCTGGCTGAGAAGATCGCGCCCGAGGCCGAGCGTTGGGGGCGCTGGACCGGATATGCACTGATCGTTGGCGGCGCGGGCTGGGCGCTGTATCAAATGTTGCAATAGGGGAGGCTAGACGAATGGCGAAGAACAAGCTGAAAAAAATAGCCAAATCTCGCGCGCTTAAGGTGATTGAGGATGAAGATGTTCCAATCCCTCATGACGCGGAATGGTCAATCGACGGAGAGTTGGCACTTTCTTGTTCTTGCGAACTCTTCTGTCCTTGCGTGGTCTCGCTGGGCCAGCATCCGCCAACCCATGGTTTCTGTCATGCTTGGATAGCGGCACGGATCGATCGTGGACGCTATGGGAACACTAAGCTGAATGGCCTGAACATCTGCCTGTTAGTAGATATCCCGGGCAAGATGGGTGCGGGGAACTGGACCGTCGCACTCTACATCGACGATACAGCGAATGATGCCCAGTACGCGGCGCTGGAGAAGATCTTTACTGGTAGCGCGAGAGGAACCACGGGGCTCTTTCGACTTTTGGTCGGAAACTACCTGGGCGCACGGCGTGAGATAGTCGATTATGAAACTAACGGCGAGATGCGAACTATTTCAGCCGGAAAGGCTGTTTTCGGGGAGGTCGCCCCGATTAATGGGGCTGACCCGGAACACTATGTGACGGTCGAGAACACATCTTATTGGATGGGTCCAAGCGTCATCATTGCCCAGGCCCGTAAATCGAAGATTCGGGATTTCGGCCGGGTGTGGAACTTTGACGGTGGATCGGCCGAGCTTTGCGAAATCAACTGGAGCGGTCCCTGACCTAGCTCAAAGTGCCAGCCTCGGCAGAGGGCCACGTTCGGGTCCCACTTCGCATCGGTGCTGCTCACGGGCCAAGCGCGCGGCAATCGGCCTTAGGTCGATGATCTCGAAAACAGCAAAAGTACCTGAGCCATAGTCGATTACCCGCTCAGCTGTATTCTCGAGATACGCATTTATCAGGAGCGGGTTGTCTCCCTCCCTAACCAAGTAGGTCAGGATCTGTTTGCTCTCGAAATAGTTGCGCGGAGAGATCAGCGACGTTCGGTAAATATCCTCGTTCAAAGAGACGGGATGCGCATCGCCCAAACGTTCTCCCAAAGCATCAGCGACATCTTTGCGCGAATGAATTCCGTCGAAGAGTTGTGCTAGGAGGACAGCCGATGGCCCGTCTAGGGAAGGTGTGCAAACACGGCCTCCGATCGCTGTTCGGATTCCGATACGCGTTCCTTCAATTGTGTCGACCACCACATTGGGGGCCGAAAGGCCAGCCGGTGAGACCAACGAAGCCGTGAACCCATTCTTGCGATCCCACCTAATCCGCGCCTCGTCTGGCCGATCCAAGATCAAGCAGGTGTCGCTGATCTCGACATCGCGCTCACCCGACAGACGTGAACGAAAGGAGATGGCACCAGCATCAACACCGGCGACCAAGTCAGCGTATTCTGAAGGCTCCGGCCAATGTTGTATCAAGGACGAGCCGGTGAGCGTGGGAATGTCACGCTCGGCGATCCAGTTGATTGCAGCACATGGGTCGTGCGGCGCCAAAGCTCGAACACCCGTCACGAGCACATAGGCTGCCGCCCCCACTGCAACTATGTGAGGAAACCGCAGGCGTCTCCGCCGTTTGAACCGTCGCCGCATCGCCGAACCGTCCCCTTGCCCTAAAGAGACCTGTTGAATTTTCGGCAATTTGAACGGGATATGGTTATCGAACCCTTAACACTCAGATCTGGGAGAGGTGGGTGGCAAGATCATCCAGCTTGTCCTGTCCCCAGAACCGCTCATCGCCAACGATGTAAAAGGGTACGCCAAAAACGCCTCGTTCAATCGCTTCTTGGGTATTGGCTTCAAGAACCGTCTGCAAAGCTTCCTCATCTTGGTTGAGCGCAGCGGGATCGATGTTGAGATTGGCAAGCTTCTCCTCAATCACCGCATGATCCGCGATATCTTTCTGCTCCGTCCAAACTGCGGCCAAGAGCGCTTGGGCCAAAGCACCTACCGGACCGCTCGCCTGACCAACGGAGATAACAGCCTGTGAGGCTGCGACAGCATTTGTGGGCCAGTGCGCTGGCTGGAAATGATAAGGCATACCCGTTCTTGCAGAAGTTCGCCGCAACTCTTGCGCTCGATACTCCTGTCTGGAGGGCGGACGCTCATGGACCGGAACACCACCCGTTGCTTTGAAGACCGTGAACGCGTCGATTGGCTTATAGGCAATGGTTGCTTCATAGGTATCGGCCAGCTCCTCCAGCCGGCTTCCAGCGAAGTAAGTCCAAGGGCTGAGCACTGAGAAAAAGTAGTCGATATGAGCCATGGCCGAGGTTCTCCGTAGGTTGTTCTCTGCGCCTTTTGGCACAGAATCATTGAACGCACAGGTCGGTTAGGTATGACACATCCGTGACGGTCCGGTCGGGGTAATGAGGGGTGTCGGATGAAGTCCGAGGTGAACATGAAGCTGATTGCAGGCAATGCGAACCTACCACTCGCGAATGCCATATCGCGCCGAATGTCGGTCTACCGAGGGGACACTGTCGCCCTGACGTCAGCGCGGGTGGAACGATTTAACGACGGTGAGATCTTTGTCGAGATCTACGACAACGTCCGGGGCGAAGACGTTTTCATCCTCCAACCCACGTCGAAACCCGCCAATGATAATCTTATGGAGATCCTGATCATCGCGGATGCGCTTAAACGCTCGTCGGCCAGCAGGATCACCGCCGTAATGCCTTACTTCGGTTACGCTCGCCAAGATCGGCGCTCTGCCGCTCGGACGCCGATATCGGCTAAGCTGGTTGCAAACCTGCTGACTGAGGCTGGCGTTGACCGGGTTCTGACGATGGATCTTCACGCGGGCCAGATCCAAGGGTTCTTTGATATTCCGGTCGATAACCTCTACGCCTCGCCGGTCTTTGCGCTCGACATCAAGCATTACATCAATGGCAAGACCGACAAAGTGACTGTGGTCTCCCCCGATGTTGGCGGTGTGGTCCGTGCACGCGATCTGGCCAAACGCATCGATGCGGAGCTCGCCATCGTCGACAAGCGTCGCTCAGAGGCTGGAAAAGTCGACGAGATGACCCTGATCGGCGATGTCACGGACAGGATCTGTATCATCGTCGACGACATCTGCGACACAGCAGGCACGCTGTGTAAGGCTGCCCAGCTATTGCATGATGAGGGCGCGAATGAAGTTCACGCCTATATCAGCCACGGCGTTCTATCAGGCCCAGCGATCGACCGGGTCACGAATTCGGCGCTGAAGTCGCTGGTCATAACCGACTCGATCGAACCAACGACCGAGACGAAAGAGGCGCATAACATCAGGGTCGTCTCCATCGCGCCGATGTTCGCTCAGGCCGTGTTGAACGTCGCGAATGATACCTCGGTAAGCTCGCTCTTTCGCGAGGAGCAGTTGGGGCCAATCTACGAAGCGTTTTACCGCTTTGACTGAATTGACATCGGGCGATGAGATCGACTATACGCCGCGTCTCTGACGAGATTCCGTTGCGCCCCGCTGGCAGCAGCATTTTGGCCCGAAAGGGCGAGGAGATAGACGATGAAGGCCGACATTCATCCGGAATACCATATGATCGAGGTCAAAATGACCGACGGATCGACGGTTCAAATGCGCTCGACCTATGGTGCTGAGGGCGACACACTGACACTGGACATCGACCCAAGCGCCCATCCGGCCTGGACCGGTGGTGGCGCTCGGTTGCTTGACACCGGTGGTCGTGTCTCGAGATTCAAGAAAAAGTTTGAGGGTTTCGGCTTCTAAATCGAGATCCGGTTCCGGTAGAGAACTTGAAGTTTCAGAACCGCTCGCCTCGCTTGGTGAGCGGTTTTCTCTTTGTGTGTTAAGCAAGTCGACGGCATCTTTCCTGGCAGCTCAGACGGGTACGCTATAACATCTGCGCATGCTTCGAAACTTCCTGGCGCTCCTTACGATACTCGTCGCAACGACCACATCCGCCTCGGATCAAACATGGCCATTTCCGACGACGGCGGACGAACTTTCCGCCGATGCACTACTCGATCTGAGCTACCTCAACGAGGCAGTCGCAGGGCAGAATGGTTTTGTCCGGCTTTCCGACGATGGGAACGGTTTTCTCCGCGGCGACGGTCGCCCGATCCGGTTCTGGGCAGTCAATACGGGATTGGCACGAAAGAAAGGCGCACGTCTGCGCGAACACGCTAAGTTTCTGGCGAAGCGCGGTATCAATATGGTGCGTTTCCACGGGCAGATCCCCGAGATTGCCAGCGATGATGGAAGATTAGAGGACATCAACGAAGACCAACGTGACCAACTTTGGCGCTTCGCCTCGGCGATGAAATCGGCGGGGATCTATGTTACCTATAGCGCCTACTATCCGCACTCGGTGAACAAGAAGGCAGTTCAACGCTGGCGCACGCCCAAAGACAGCCCGAGTATGACGGGGCTTATCTATTTCGACCCTGAGGTTCAGGCCGCCTACAAAGGATGGCTCAGAGAGCTTCTTGTTCCTGAGAACCCCTACACAGGCATCCCGCTAAAGGACGATCCAGCCTTAGCCATTCTCCAAATGCAGAACGAGGACTCGCTGCTCTTTTGGACCTTGGGTAGGCTGAAAGGACGTGAAGCCAGAATGCTCAGCGCGCGCTTCGGCCAGTTCCTCCGAGCCAAATATGGGTCGATGGAGCGGGCACGTGGTGCTTGGCGAGGTGCTTCTGCACCTCGTCCAATAGGCGATGTTCAAGATGACTGGGAGGGTGGCATCGTCGCGCTGGCAGGTATCTGGCACCTGACGCGGGAGGCGCGAGGAGGACGATCAGAGCTTAGGATCCGTGATCAGGTGGAGTTTCTCACTAGGCTCATGCGTGACTGGCATCAGGAAGTCGCAGATTTTCTTACGGAGGAGATCGGCGCTCAGCAGCTCTTCAACGCAGGGAACTGGCGGACAGCGGACGACATCGTGCTCGATGATCTGGAACGCTATAGCTATATGGCAGGCGACATTGCTGGGGTGAACCGCTATGTGAGCAGGCTCCACTCCGGAGAAAACCAAACCTGGGCGATCGTGAATGGCGATCGATTTCGAAGTGAAGGCGTTCTCGGGCGCCCCTTGGATCTTCCCGTTGCTCTCCGACAACCGCTCGGCCGTCCGTACATCATTCCGGAAACGCTCTGGGTTCCACCGCTTTGGAAACAAAGCGAAGGGCCACTTCTGATGGCTGCTTATCAGGCCTTGGCTGGTGTCGATATTAGCTATTGGTTCTCGACCCGCGAAAGCCAGTGGTCGCCTCCTGGTGGCGCAAACAGGTTCCTTCCTAGTATTGAAAAGTGGACTTTCGCAACGCCGATGCATCTTGGGATGTTTCCCGCGGCCGCGCTGATGTTTCGCCAGGGCTTAGTGGATCCAGCTGATCCTGTTGTCGTCGAAACCCGCAAGCTAGATGAGCTTTGGCAGAGAGCCGATCCACTTGTTGTCGGAAGACAAGGCTTTGATCCTTATAGAGATCGTGCTCTGAGATCTCGATCGACCAGTTCTGAAACTCGTGTTAGCCCTTACGCATTTCTCGTAGGGCCTGTGCAGATCGACTTTGCGGAAACGTCATCGGCGCGGGTTTCACCAGAGCTTTCAGGCTTGATCGACGAAACCAATCGCAGGGTGACCAGTGCAACCGGGCAACTGGATTGGGATTGGGGGCAAGAGATTGTCATGATCAATGCTCCCGGAGCTCAAGGCGTGATCGGTGATCTCACCAAGCGTGCGGTCTTTGAACTCGACGATTTAGCGGTATCAAGTTCAAACGACTACGCAAGCGTGCTTGCCGTTCCTTTGGATCAAGAGCCCCTCGCGCAATCGAAGAAGATCCTAGTTCAAATCGGCACCATTGCCCGGCCAAACGGATGGGCGGCAAAGCGGATCGAACTAGAAGATGGCCCCGCCTTTGAAGTCACCAGTTTCGGTGGCCCGCCTTGGCAAGTAACGCGTTTCGAGGGGGGTATCACTTTGCAGAATCCGTTCGTGTCTCAGGCGATTGTTCTTGATCCGAATGGCATGCTGAAGCGGCAGGTGGAGCTTAGCCGGGAAGGCAACTCAGTCCAGCTCAGGCTGCCATCAGATGCTCTTTACTTGGTCCTGCAATAGAAGAACTGATGCCGCGCCAGCACCGGTCGGGCCCGCAAGAAACCGCTTCAGTTCAGCTTCCCAGCGGTGGCATATAGCAAGAAGCAGCGCGAATGGGGAATGGTTGGAGATGGTATGAGTGCAAAGCCAAGCCGAGGACATGTAATTGTCCTGGGGAATGAGAAGGGCGGTTCGGGCAAGTCAACCACTGGAATGCATCTGTGCATAGCGCTCTTGCGTGCCGGGAAATCTGTGGGTGTCATCGATCTCGACCTGCGGCAGAAAAGTCTCTTTCGCTACCTGGAGAACCGCGAGGCCTATGGCACGAGAACCGATACGCGCCTCCTCGGTCCAGAGCGAATTACTGTCGATTCATCCACTGCAGCTCTGCGGGAGGATGCAGCGCGTGAGGAACATGAGCAGCTCTGCGATGCGATCCGAAACCTTCAAAGTGATTGCGATTTTGTGCTGGTCGATACGCCCGGTGCGGTAACTCAATTCAACCGCTCGGCCCACCAGATGGCCGATACGTTGATCACCCCAATCAATGACAGCCTGATTGACTTTGATTTGTTGGGAAAGGTGGACCCGGCCACGGGCAACGTAATCGGTCCCTCGATCTATTCGGAGTTGGTTTGGGAAGCCCGCCAAAGACGCGCGGTTGGCGGCTTGCCCCCAATGGACTGGGTTGTCCTCAGAAACCGCATGTCGACATTGGAGAGTAGAAACCGGCGTCAGGTCTCCAAAGTCATGCAAGAGCTGTCGGACCGGATCGGGTTTCGCATTGTTCCGGGATTCTCCGAGCGTGTGATCTTTCGCGAACTCTTTCTCAACGGCCTCACGCTATTGGATCTCAAGAAGGATGGCTTGATCTCGTTGACCCTTAGCCATGTTGCAGCTCGCCAGGAAGTGCGCGATATGGTCAAGGCGCTTCAGCTCCCCAAGGTCGGGCCAGTGAAGTAGTTAGGTAGGAGACCTATCAAATGCGCATTACCATGATCGGTTCCGGCTATGTCGGACTCGTTTCGGGCGTCTGCTTTTCGGACTTTGGCCATGACGTAATCTGTGTAGATAAGAATGCAGATAAGATAGCGGCCCTCCAACGGGGTGAAGTTCCGATTTTCGAGCCTGGGTTGGAGGCTTTAATGGCGGCAAACACGGCCGCGGGCAGGCTCAGTTTCACGACCGATCTATCAGAGGCGATGCAAGGGGCCGATGCAGTGTTCATCGGTGTAGGCACTCCAACCCGACGAGGCGACGGACACGCCGATCTTACGTATGTTTATCAAGCGGCAGAGGAGCTTGCTCCGCTACTCGAAAGTCCAACAATCGTCGTCGTAAAATCTACCGTCCCGGTCGGGACCAATGCCGAAGTCGCGCGTCGGGTGCGCGCAACAGCACCAGAGGCGGATTTTGATATCGCATCGAATCCAGAGTTTCTACGTGAAGGCGCTGCTATTGAGGACTTCATGCGCCCAGATCGCGTGGTCGTAGGTGTCGAGACCGACCGGGCACAGAAAGTGATGTCCGAGATCTATCGCCCGCTATTCCTCCGCGAGACGCCAATGGTCTTTACGTCGCTGGAATCGGCCGAGATGATCAAATATGCGGCGAATGCATTCCTTGCGACGAAGATCACCTTCATCAACGAGATCGCGGATCTTTGCGAGAAATGTGGTGCGGATGTCCAGTCGGTTGCCAAAGGGATTGGCCTCGATGGACGGATCGGTTCGAAATTCCTACATCCTGGCCCGGGTTATGGCGGCTCCTGCTTTCCCAAAGATACAACGGCACTTGCGAGGATCGGCCAAGATCATGCGAGCCCGATGCGAATTGTTGAGACGGTGATCAGCGTCAATGACGCTCGAAAGAGGGCGATGGTTGAGAAGATCCGCGAAGCGCTGGGTGATCAAATCGCAGGCAAACGGATCGCAGTTCTGGGCGTGACATTCAAACCCAACACGGACGATATGCGGGACTCTCCCTCACTAACGATTGTTCCCGCGCTGATCGGAGCCGGCGCAGAGGTGCGCGTGGTCGATCCCGAGGGCCGGAAAGAGGGCGAAGCACTCCTGCCCGGCGTAACTTGGGTCGACGATTCATACGACGCCGCGCGAGAGGTCGATGCTATTGTGGTACTAACCGAATGGAACCAGTTTCGCGGCCTCGATCTGACACGCCTGGCTCAGTCGATGCGCGGCAACGTGCTGGTCGATCTTCGCAATATATATGTGCCGGAAGATGCCAGTGAAGCCGGCTTCGAATACACTTCCGTTGGTCGCGGATAATCTCTCGCCTCGCACCCTGTCAAAGATGCGATCCCCAGCGGCCCAGCAAGCCGGGCCTCGGCGATCCCTGACGCACGCTTGACAGCGTGCGACCTGGCGCTCCGTTCAGAGCTAAGCGCCGGGCGGCTATCTGCGAGCTGGCTCGCAGGGGTCGGGCGACTGCCCGATCTGCCGCGACAGCGGCTTTGGCCGCCTATGGGTTGGGCTATTGGACATTTGCGCTCACTTCAGAGCGGTTAACAACGTCACCTTGGCGGATCAGAATAGAGACGCCAGTGTAGCTGCCTTTCGGCCACAAACCTCGGGCTTTACGTCCGACAACTCGCATCTCACGGGCGCGGTTTTTGGGCATCTCATAGCTTTGTTCGGCGAGCACTGTGCCATCTGGTCCGGTCAAACGCATCTCGATCACATCCCCCAGTTCCAGCCCATAGAAATGAGCCCAAACCACGATCGCATCCGATTCTGCTGTGAGCTGTGACTGATGCGGGCGATCAGCCTTCACACTCTCGTAGGTCGGAACGACGGTCAGAATTCCGGTGCCAAGGGCGCCGCCCGCATCATACGCAACAGCGGCATCGTCGCGCCACAGGTCGACCCGTGCGCCTTCGCATGTATTCTCGGGGCTCAGACCGTTGAACGGATCCTTGATGGCACCGTTGTGGCGAACCGAGATGTGCAAATGCGGAAATTCCGTCCAGCCGGAAAAGCCAATTTGCCCAATTGGATCGCCTGAGATCACTCGATCCCCTGGCCGAACGGTCACCGACCCCTGACGGAAATGGCATGACTGCGTGGTCCAGCCAGCACCATGATCAATCAAAACACCGTTGCCGCAAGCTCGATCCGAGGGGATCGATGCCCGTTGAGCCGAGGTCCCGCGATGATCCACCATTCCATCGCGAACGCCTAGAACCACTCCATCCGCCGGAGCCAGGACATCGACGCCACGCTCCATCGCCGCGAGATCGGGCAAGGCAATATCAGTGCCGTCATGCCCATCGTAACTGCGCGCGCCACAACGCAGATCATGTGCGCCTGGCCCTGTGTCATGATCAACATACTGTTGGAAAAAACATGTCTCTCCCAACCGACAATCGGCTGGGAGGATCATTTCAAACGCTTCAGCAGGCGCCACCGCGAGGAGAAGTGCAGCGGCGGCGCGGCGCATCACTCCGCGGTGAGGAGCGGCGGTTTGCTCTTTGGCAAACGCGGCTTGTCTGGCGGTGAGGTTTCCAAGTGGATCTTGCCCTCGCGGATGCCTACTTTGACCACACCCCCTTCGGAAAGCTTGCCGAAGAGCAGTTCCTCCGCGAGTGGTTTCTTGATGTGCTCTTGGATGATCCGGCCGAGCGGGCGGGCCCCCATTTTGTCATCATAGCCTTTGTCAGCAAGCCATTCAGCAGCCGGCCGGGTCAGCTCGATCGTGACATTGCGCTCCATCAGTTGAGCTTCCAACTGCAAGACGAACTTGTCGACCACTTGCAAGATCACCTCACGCGGCAGCGGGCCAAATGAGATTGTGGCATCCAGCCGGTTACGGAACTCTGGGCTGAAGGTTTTCTCGATCGCCTCGACATCGTCACCCTCCCGCCGGTCACGGCCAAAGCCGATCGCCGCTTTGGCGAGATCCGCCGCCCCAGCATTAGAGGTCATGATCAGGATCACGTTGCGGAAGTTCACCTTCTTGCCGTTGTGATCGGTCAGCGAGCCATGGTCCATCACCTGGAGCAGGATGTTGAAGACATCCGGATGCGCCTTCTCGATCTCATCGAGCAGCAGCACGCAATGCGGGTGCTGGTCGACGCCGTCGGTCAGCAAGCCACCCTGATCGAAGCCGACATAGCCCGGAGGTGCGCCGATCAGGCGGCTGACCGAATGCTTCTCCATATATTCCGACATGTCGAAGCGCAGTATCTCGACGCCCATGATCGAGGCAAGCTGCTTGGCAACCTCAGTCTTACCGACACCGGTCGGCCCTGCAAAGAGATAGTTGCCGATCGGCTTCTCCGGCTCACGCAGGCCCGCGCGGGCCAGTTTGATCGCCGACGCCAGCGCATCGATCGCCGTATCCTGGCCAAAGACCACGCGCTTGAGGTTGACCTCTAGATCGCGCAGCTGCTCGGCATCGTCTTTCGAGACCTGCTTGGGCGGAATCCGGGCGATCTTTGCAACGACCGCTTCGATCTGTTCTTCGTCGATCGTTTTGGTCCGCTCATCTTCCGGGATCAGATGCTGGGCCGCACCCGCCTCGTCGATCACGTCAATCGCCTTGTCGGGTAGCTTGCGATCATTGATGTAGCGGGCCGAGAGATCGACCGCGGCTTTGACCGCCTCAGGCGTGTACTCGACCTTGTGGTGTTTTTCGAAGAACGGCTTCAGGCCGCGCAGGATCTCGATCGCGTCATCCACCGAAGGCTCAGTTACATCGATCTTCTGGAACCGGCGGGAGAGCGCGCTGTCTTTCTCAAAATGCTGGCGGAACTCGTTATAGGTCGTCGAGCCCATGCAGCGCAGGCCACCGGACTGGAGGCTTGGCTTGAGCAGGTTCGACGCGTCCATCGCGCCACCAGTGGTCGCGCCAGCACCGATCACCGTGTGGATCTCATCGATGAAGAGGATCGCATCCTCATGCTCTTCCAGCTCTTTGATAACCGCCTTTAGACGCTCCTCGAAGTCACCGCGATAACGGGTCCCGGCCAGAAGCGCGCCCATATCGAGCGAGTAAATGGTCGAGCCCGAGAGGATCTCTGGCACTTCTTTGTCGACGATCTTCTTGGCAAGACCCTCGGCAATCGCAGTTTTGCCGACACCAGGGTCGCCCACCAAAAGCGGGTTGTTCTTGCGCCTCCGGCAGAGGACTTGGATACAGCGTTCGACCTCGTGCATCCGGCCAATCAAAGGATCGACATCGCCTTTCTCGGCTTTTGCATTCAGATCAACGCAGAACTTGCCGAGGCTGGTCTCATCATTTCCACCTTCAACATCTGTGTCGGCCGCCTCAGCATCCTCGGTCCCACGCACGGGGCGGGTCTCGCCAAAGGCGGGATCTTTCGCCACGCCATGGCTGAGATAATTCACCGCATCGTAACGGGTCATGTCTTGTTCTTGCAGGAAGAACGCCGCATGGCTCTCGCGCTCGTTAAAAATCGCGACGAGTACGTTCGCGCCAGTAACCTCCGCCCGACCCGAGCTTTGAACATGGATCGCCGCACGCTGGATCACGCGCTGGAACCCGGTGGAAGGTGCTGCCTCCGACCCATCGGACTCAAAGACCAATGCGTCCAACTCATTGTCGATGAACCGGGTCAGCGTCTCACGTAGCTGGTTCAGATCCACCGAGCATGCCTTCATCACCTGGGCTGCATCCGGCTCGTCAATCAACGCGAGCAGCAAGTGCTCAAGCGTTGCAAGCTCATGCCGGCGCCCATTCGCCAGGGCAATGGCACGGTGGATCGCATCTTCCAGGGTCTGAGTTAATGAGGGCATGTAACGCTCCTATCCATCCGATCGGCCAAGGATACGGCCAACCACCTAACATTATCTTGGGGTTGTTTTGGGGACGATCAAGCACGGATTTGGGTTCTGGCCCTTAATCCTGCGTGATCACTCCTTTTCCATGGTGCATTGCAACGGGTGCTGGTTAGATCGAGCGCAGTCCATGACCTGGGTTACTTTTGTCTCGGCAACCTCAAAGGGATAGACGCCAACGACCGCGACACCCTTATTATGCACCTGCAACATTATCTCGACCGCGTATCCATGGCCGAGGTTGAAGAAACGCTCAAGAACGTACACAACGAATTCCATTGGCGTGTAGTCGTCATTGAGCAAAAGAACTTTGTAAAGCGAAGGGCGCTTCGTCTTCGGCTTTGCTTTTACAGCAATACCTACATCGCCGTCTCCGTCTTTGGAGTCGTCGTTGTCCTTGTCCGACATTTTGATCAAATCAATCTGCATCGCGTCCGATTTTGGCAGAGCATCCCTGGCTGAGCCAAGCATATAATTGCGACGCAGCACGATAAAAGGGGGCCGAAGCCCCCTTAGATCGATTCGACGATGTGTCCGGCGATTAGACGCGGAATGATTTCATCATCTCGGTCGCTGCGGTGAAACGATCGTTCAGCGGAGCGAACATCTCTTTGGCAGCTGCGGTATACATTTCGTTCAGTTTGGTTGCTTCTGCAACGAAACCGTCAAACGAGGTTTTTGCGATCTCGTTTTGCTTTTCAAAGTACTCGGTAACCGATTTGCAGGCGG
>JBCDAQ010000027.1:0-29507 GCA_039185285.1 Pseudomonadota bacterium | reverse complement strand
GTTTTTTCTCTTGTGGATGGCGATGCGCTGATGTAACCGCGTGCCCGTCGGGGCGTGGCGCAGTCTGGTAGCGCGACCGTTTTGGGTGCGGTAGGCCGGGAGTTCGAATCTCTCCGCCCCGACCATCCACTGTAGAAGATGTAGGAGCTCTCATAAGGGGAAGGCGCTTCCGCTTTTATAGTAAGCTGTATGATTTCATTCAACAAATCTTAATCAATTGTACGTAGATCTCTCCAGGCAAGCCGGGTCGCGTGGCGCAAGCTCAGACCCGAGCCCGGGCAAGCGGTGGTGACGCGCCGCGGTTCTTAGCGGAACCGAACAGACGACCCAGTGGAGGCGCTGCCACGACTTTTCCCACCACATCCACGTGGTGATGACCCTGAGGCCATCAAGCCTCCTCCCCCCGCGAGAAAAAGACGTAAGATGGCCAGCGGCTGATCGACCTGTCAGCCTTAGCCGCTTCGGGCGGTCGAGCATTGTGACTGACGTGTTGCGACACTAGGACAGCCTTGCGAGCTGCCACCTCCTATCCCGCCTCCCCGCCCAACCACCGCGCCGACGACCGAGGTGAAGCTCGGTGGGTGGGCGGGGAGGCGGGGTGGGAGGTGGCTTCGAAGTCACCCGCGTGATTTTTCCGCTCTCTGAAATAACAGGCACCGAGCCCGCGTTTGTGACCATGGACCATAAAAGACGGACTTCTCATCTCATCACGATTGATCTATGACGCAGTGCATCACAACCAGGGGTGGGTGAGTCATGGCGATTGATTTCTCTAGACTGTTTTTCACGGCAATCATTGTTTCAAGTCTTTCGATTGTTGATTTCGGCAGTGCCAGCGCGTCCGATCCAGCGCCTAATCGTGATCAACAGGTTGATCTTTCCAAACGTCTGGTGATCGCGGGGCGCCAACGCATGCTCGCCGAGGGTATGGCCTCGAAGCTCTGCTTCGCTGAAGCCGGAGTGCGTCGCGAAGAAAGCCTGAGCGAGCTTTACCTCATGTGGAACATCTTCAACTGGTACCATTCGGGCATTTTGCTCGGGAATGTTCAGCTGGAGCTGAAAAGTGAGACCGATCCCTATGTTGTGGCGGCCTGGCGGACGCTGGACAATGAGTGGTGGGACCTGAAAAGCCTCTACGAACCTGTTCTGGATGGCGTAGCGATCAGCCCCGCAAGTTTTGCGAAAGCCCAGTCATCGACCGAGGAAGTGACCCAGCTTTCGGACAATCTGGTCGCGGCTCTGAGATCCGCTTACTCCAAGCGCCTTGGCCAACGGGGTTTTGGCGCGACCCTGCTGATCGACCTCTATGAGCGCCAGCGGATGCTAAGTCACCGAATAGCAAAGAACACATGCCTCATGTCGACCGGCGATAAAAGCCCTGAGCGACGGGCGGATCTTGCCGAGATGATGTCGGTCTTCGATAACTCTCTGGCCGCTTTTCAGAACGGGATGGCGGATTTTGGTATCCCAAAGCCGCCAAACGAAGAGATCGCGACCGCCCTTGCTTCGGTAAAAGAAGCCTGGGACGGTGCTAAACCCTTGATCAGCAGAACGGCCATCGGAGCTGTGCTGAACACGCAAGAGCTCACTGTTCTAGCAGAAACCAATGATCGAATTGTCGTCGCGATGACGGCTGCGATCAACGGATTGGTCCTCGCCAGCGAAACCAACTGAGCGCCTGGCCTAGGCGTTCGGCTTAACCCAGTGTGAGAGGTTCCAGAACGCTGCGGGTACGCGCCGGCAATGGCACAGGGCGTCTGGTTTGGCGATCCACATAGACATGGCAGAAGTTGCCGGCTGCAGCCGCGAGCTCGTATCCATGGCGGAATATCCCAACCTTGTAGATCACCGACGACGTGCCGAGGCGCTCAACGGCGAGCCCGGCCTCCAGGCTTTCGGGAAATGAGACCGGTTGGAAGTAGTCGCAATTCGTGTTGACCACCAGGCCGATCACCCGACCCTCGAGGATATCTAACGCGCCGGTCTCGACCAGGTACCCGTTTACCGCTGTGTCAAAGAACGCGTAGTACTGAACGTTGTTCACGTGACCATAGACATCGTTATCGGCCCAACGCGTCGCGATCGGGCGAAATGTCCGGTACTGGTTGCGGGCAGGCGGCTCTGGCCTCATGCAACGCCCGCCGCGCCTTTGGGTCGCGAGCCGTCACCAGGCCCGCCGCGCTCACGATACGGGGTCCGGTTGAAATGCGCCCGGTAGCATTTTGAGAAATGCGAGGGTGAGGTAAAGCCACAGGCAAGCGCCACATTGATTACCGACATCGAGGTTTGCAGCAGCAGGTTGCGCGCTTTCTCAAGCCTCAGCTCCATGTAATAGCGCTTGGGCGAGCGGTCGAGATAGCGCCGGAACAACCGCTCGAGCTGGCGGGTCGACATATTGACGGAACTGGCGAGCTCCGACGGGGAAATCGGTTCCTCGGTCGACGTCTCCATCTTCTGAATAACCGTCACAAGCTTCGGGTGACGCACCCCGATCCGGGCGGGCACACTGAGCCGCTGCTCATTCTGCTCTGAGCGGACTTGGGTATGGATCAGCCCATCGGCGATCAGCGAGCCCAGATCCTGCCCCTGATCGCGCGCAATCAGATAGAGCATCATATCCGCCGAAGCCGTGCCCCCCGCACAGGTGAAGATATCGCCATCGACACAGTAGATCAGGTTTGAAAGCTCAATCTCTGGATAAGTCTCGGTGAAGGCCGCCTGGTTCTCCCAATGGATCGCGCAGCGCTTGCCTTCAAGCAGACCGGCGCGCGCCAGCAGATCAGCACCTGTGCAGACCGCGCCGATCTCTACGCCTAATCGCGATTGCTTTCTAAGCCAGGTGATCACACCGCGCGTCGCGGCTGTATCCAGCTCGAGACCCGAGCAGACCACGATCGCACTGCTGCGATTGATATCTTCTAAGCCGCTATCAACTCGGAGCGTGGTTCCATTGGAGCAGGTGACCTCGGCCCCGTTGTCCGAAACCAAGCGCCACTTGTAGATCTCGCGACGGGTCATCCGATTGGCCACCCGCAAGGGCTCGATCGCCGCCGCAAAAGCCAGCATTGAGAAAGCAGGTGTCAGCAGGAACACATACTCCTTCACCGGTTTATCCTCGCCGGTCAAATGCGGTGTTATCCGAGGTTCTGGCACGATGGCTTGCGACGTCCTTTGGCGCAGATGAATGCTTTGCGACGATCGACATTGACTGCGTCTTTTAAGGCGCGTCAAGCGACATTCTTTGTCGGTTGTGTTCCTCGTTCCGGTCTGGTCCTTGGCAAAGCCTTCCTATATAGGGAGCGCGTTCATGCAAACGGAGGGACCGATCATGAAGCCCTGGACCAAGGAAAGCTGGCGAAACCACACGGGTTTGCAGATGCCGGTTTATGAGGATGAAGCGAAACTGGCGGATGTGACCGGCCGGCTTGCCGCCTATCCGCCCTTGGTTTTTGCGGGTGAGGCCGCGCGGCTCCGCGACCGGCTGGCTGATGTGGTCGATGGTAAGGCGTTTCTGCTCCAAGGCGGCGATTGTGCGGAGAGCTTTGCCGAGTTCGGTGCCAACAACATTCGCGACACGTTCAAGGTCATGCTGCAAATGGCGGTCGTTTTGACATTTGCCGCCCGTGTGCCGGTGGTCAAAGTTGGCCGGATGGCGGGCCAATTCGCCAAACCGCGGTCTTCGGACAATGAGACGGTTGGCGACGTGACTCTGCCGTCTTACCGTGGTGACATCATCAACGGGTTCGATTTCACGCCCGAGGCGCGGATCCCGGATCCTGAGCGGATGATGCAGGCCTACACCCAATCATCGGCGACGCTGAACCTGCTCCGTGCGTATGCAACGGGCGGGTTTGCTGACCTCGCACGTGTTCAAAGCTGGAACCTCGAATTCGTCAAAGGCAGTCCTCAGAATGAGGCTTACGAGGCACTTGCAGACCGGATCTCAACGGCTGTGCAGTTCATGGAGAACTGTGGTGTTACGGCGGACAAGGTCGAGACACTCCGCTCGGTCGAATATTACACCAGCCACGAGGCGCTGCTTCTGCCTTATGAGGAAGCGCTGACCCGGACCGATCAGACCACGGGCAAGACCATCGCAGGCTCCGGTCATATGATCTGGATCGGCGACCGGACCCGTCAGCCGGACGGGGCGCATGTGGAATACTGCCGTGGTGTTGCCAACCCGATTGGCTTGAAGTGCGGCCCAAGCCTGGAGCCGCAGGAGCTTCTGCGCCTACTTGACCTTCTAAACCCGGGCAACGAGGCAGGGCGGGTCACGCTGATCTGCCGCACAGGTGCGGGCAAAGTCGCCGATCACCTGCCCGGCTGGATCCGCGCTGTCGAGCATGAGGGCCGCAAGGTCGTCTGGTCCTGCGATCCGATGCACGGCAATACGATCAAATCGGGAACCGGTTACAAGACGCGGCCGTTCAACCGCGTCCTCTCCGAGGTCAAGGAGTTCTTCGAGGTCCACGCGGCTGAGGGAACCTATGGCGGCGGCGTGCATTTCGAAATGACCGGCCAGGATGTGACCGAATGCACCGGCGGGATGCATGATGTGACGGACGAGAACCTCTCGGACCGTTACCGTACCGCCTGCGATCCACGGCTGAACGCCAGCCAGGCATTGGAGCTGGCCTTCCTGCTCGCCGATGAGCTGGAGAAGACCGTACCCGAATCCGCCAAGATCGCGATCGGCTGACCCCGTGGATCAAGTGCTGATCCTGACAGCCCCCCAATCGCGGGGGCTGTCCGACCATGAGATCACCGAGCTTGGGGGCTGGGCGGGGAGTGCTCCGCGCCGCTTAGGTCCCAATGGCGCGGAAGCAATGCTTCGGGCTGATCATCCCCGCCCGACCCTTGATGATGTCGATCTCAACATCCTGCCTGCTGCGAACCGGCGCAAGAAGCTGCTGATCGCGGACATGGACTCGACCATGATCCCCGTTGAATGCATCGATGAGATGGCGGATTTCGCGGGCATTGGTGAGGAGGTCGCCGCGATCACCGCCCGTGCCATGCGCGGCGATTTGGATTTCTCCGAAGCGATGGAGGCGCGGGTCGCGTTGATTGAGGGGCTGCCGGTTACGGCGCTCCAAGACGTCTATGACCAGAGGATCAACCTGAATCCGGGTGGGCGTGCCTTGGTGCGCACGATGGCGGCGCAGGGGGCCTACACGGCGCTGATCTCGGGTGGTTTCACGTTCTTCACCGAGCGAGTTGGCGCGGCTGCCGGGTTCCACGAGCATCGTGCGAACACGCTCGGCGTCGCCGATGGCGCACTCGATGGAGCGATCGTGCCTCCGGTTCTTGGCCGGCAATCCAAACTGGACGCGCTGCATGAGCTGACGGCAAAGCACGCGATCACCTCCGATGATGCTTTGACCCTGGGCGATGGTGCCAATGATCTGGCCATGATCGAGGCGGCGGGGCTGGGTGTCGGCCATCACCCGAAACCTCTGATCGCTGAGGCGGCGAATGCTGTGTTGAGATACTCGGATCTCGACGCAGTTCTCTACCTCCAGGGCTACTCAGCGGACGAATTCGTCCTAGATTAAGACTGAACGTCTGAACTGATCGTGAGTTGTCGTTTCAACCACTAGTTCATAGGACAGTGGTGTCTGCGGAGCGGAGTACGAGATGCTGAAACTGAACAAACCGCGCTGGCTCACCAGCGAGAACAAAGTCACGCCGGAGCATGTGTTCTGGAACCGTCGACGGGTTTTGGCTGCGGGCGGCGGGGCTGCTGCGGCGGGTCTGATCGGCGCGTCCTTGATCGGTGGCACAACGATGGCGCCCAGCCCTGCCTTGGCAGCGCTTCCCGGAGAGCCCTTCACCCCGCAACCACCCCGCAACCCAGCCTATTCCGATGCTGGCCGCCCGATCACTGACGAGCAGGCCAACTCGACCTACAACAACTTCTACGAATTCGGCAGCCACAAAAAGATTTTCACCGCCGCCCAGGATCTGGTGACCGAGGGCTGGAAGGTCAAAATCGATGGCCTGGTTGAGAAGGAAATCGAGATCGACATCGATGCCTTGATCAAGAAGATGCCGGTCGAGGAGCGGGTTTACCGCCACCGCTGTGTCGAGGCCTGGTCGATGGTCGCCCCCTGGATCGGCTTCCCGCTGAAGGCGTTGGTTGAGATGGCAGCCCCGCTATCGGGCGCTAAGTTCGTTCAGTTCAAGACCTTCATGGATCCCGAGGTTGCGCGTGGTCAGCGCCAGCACTGGTACCCTTGGCCTTATACCGAAGGGTTGACCATGGCAGAGGCGACGAACGATCTGACCCTGATGGTCGTTGGTGCTTACGGCAAAATCCTGCCAAAGCAGTTCGGCGCGCCGATGCGGTTGCATACGCCCTGGAAATACGGGTTCAAGGCGATCAAATCGATCGACCACATCACCTTCACTGACCAACAACCGCTGGGCTTCTGGGAAGAATTGCAGGTCAAGGAGTACGGTTTCTGGGCCAACGTGAACCCAGCCGTCGACCACCCGCGCTGGAGCCAAGCTTCGGAACGGGTCCTTGGGACCGACGAACGTGTCCCAACGCTGATCTACAATGGCTATGGCCCAGAAGTGGCGGATATGTATGCCGGGCTTGAGGCGACCGAAGGCGATCGGTTCTGGCGCTAACCGCGACCGGAGCCGCCTGCCACTGAATGTCGACCGCTATGTGCGAAACGGTACAGACACGATAGGGTCGGTCCTCCACAGTGTTGCAAGACATGATGGAGGCCGTAAATGATCGAAGATGACAAACCTGAAGCGCTGGAGGACGATGCTCTTGAGGCGGCGGATGGCGGGAGTTCTGGCGAGAATCTGTATGTCTCTGGCGCCGACCCTGCCATGAATGCGGCAGGGTCGACACAGCGATACGTCGGAGAAAACCTCTATATCTCAAGCACGTCTGAAACGACTTGGAGCGCGGATTCCCGCAGTGGCGAGACGGCTTTCGCGGCGAAAAGCAAAAAATCCTGAACTCGTTTAGGTCGACCAGTGGCGTTTAGCTGGACGTGGTTCGGCCGTTTCTGGCGGATAGCATCCAGTTTCGCTGCCGAAACAGGATGAGGGTCTATGGCGACGGGTTGCCCGATCACGCCCAGTCTTCGGGGACCTATGGCGAGGCACGGTAATCCTTTGCACTGATCCTGTGCTTGGCCAAGCGATCATAGAAAGTATTTCGCGGGAGGCCCAAGGCGCTGGCGGCCTCGCTCGCCCGCCCACCTGTTTGCTTTAGGGTCTCAATAAGCACCAGACGTTCAAAGCCATCCATTTGCTCAGCCAGGGTGAGGCTTTGCGGCGGCCCGGCGCGCAGGCTGTTTCCAAGCGCGAAGGACGAGGCGAAGGCCCTGAGTTCGGGCAAGTTTCCTGGCCATGCTCTGCTCATGACCTCGGCCATCACCATTTCCGGAACGTCTGGCATGTCGCCATCTAGGTTGCGGATCGTGAGCCGCAACTGCTGCTCGAAGATGATGGGCAGATCTTCGCGGCGCTCAGCCAGACTTGGCGCTCGCAGTTCGATCATCTGATCCGCGAGGTCCAAATCCTCGATCAGGATGTCCTGCCTAATCTTCGATAAGGCTCGCGTGGAAGAGGAGATCATCCGCGCGTCCGGCCGCGCGAGTAGCAGGGATACAAGGTCTGACTGTTGGCGCGCGGACGCCGCGTCGAGGTGCTTGCAGGAGAGATCAAAAGGTCCGTCGGGCAAGTCCAGCCGGACGACAGCATCATCCGCAACCACCCGAAAGTTCAGTCGTAGAAAGGGAGGCATGCTTTCGGCCAACTGATTGATCACATACGCGGCTTGTTTCTTTCCCGTCCCTTCTGGCCCAAAGATATGGACATGCTCGCGGCCTGTCGCGATGCGCCTCAGGGCCGCGCAGAAGCTCTCGGTCGCCTCGCTTTGGCCGGGAAAATGCAAAGCTGCAGCATCGCTTCGCAGGAGCGCTCGCTCCGCCGAACGTGAGCGGATGACGACCTCGCGATGATCAAGAGCGCGTTCCAAAACCTCCCGTAAACGGTCAGGATTGCAGGGTTTTTCGAGATAGTCGTAGGCACCTTCCCGCACGGCGCGCATCGCGGTTGGCACGTCGCTATGACCTGTGATCAGGATGACGGGCAGTTGCGGGTCGAGGTTTCTTGTATAGCTGAGGACATCGAAACCGTCTTGGTTTGGCATTCTGATATCCGAGAGGATGACCCCTTGGAAGTTTGAGCGGATCCGGCGTTTCGCCTGGACAAAGTTTGTCATCGGCAACGGTGTCAGCCCGGCCAACTCCATCGTTTGCGTCAGGGACATGCGCAGCGCATCATCGTCTTCGATCAGCAGAACCTGCTTCGTCATAATGCGTCCTCTGTGACGAGTGGCAGGGTCACGACAAACACCGCGCCGCCCTCTGCATGGTTATGCGCCGTGAGGTCACCGCCGAAGCTGCCGACAATCCCGTAGGAGATTGAGAGACCCAGGCCGAGCCCTTTTGAGGCGCCAAGCTCCTTAGTCGTGTAAAACGGCTCAAAGATACGCGTTGGATCGGCGATACCGTGACCGGTATCGCGAACCGAGAGCGTGGCTTTGCCCTCACCGGTCTTGATGGCCAGATTGATCTGCCCATCTGCATCGGACTGCATGGCATCGATTGCATTGGTCAGAAGGTTCACGATGACTTGCTGGAGACGAACCTGACCGCCCATCACAAAGACGGGTTTGGCAGGGAAATCGCTGAGGATCGTTGTGCCCGCATCGTTGATCGCGGTATCGGCAAGTCCCAGCGCCTCGATCGTGCATTGGATCAAATCGATCGGCTCCAGCTTTTCTTCTTCGTTGCGCGCAAATCCCCGGAGATTGCGGATAATGCGGTCGATCCGCTGCACTTGCTGGCCGATATGCTCAAGATTGCCGCGCGCCTCAGATCTACGTTCCAGGTCGATCAGGCGCACGCCGTTGCTTGCGAAATTCATAATCGCTGCAAGGGGTTGGTTCAGCTCATGGGTGATCCCGGCCGACATCTCGCCCAGGGCTGTCATTTTGGAGGCCTGAACGAGCTGGTGTTGGGTGGCCCGCAACTCGGAAGTTCGACTTTCGACTTCAGCTTCGAGCCGGGTATTAACCGCCGCCTCGAACGCCAAACGATCGGTCAAGCGTCTCCGCCAGATCATCAAGGTGAAAAGGGTTAATCCAACCAACGCGATCAAGGCCGCCGCAAGCATTGCCGCCAACCTCGCAATCGACCGCGCCGGGGCAATATCGAGAAATCCCCGTGCCGTCATCGAGACCCTTGGGACCGGCAGAGTGACAACCAAAGCCTCCCGCGGCAGGTCGAGGTTCGGATCCATCTGCCAGATCTCATGGCCGCCAAGGCGGGTGATCTGCTGACCTGGAAAGGCCAAACGGTTCGAGGTCCCAGCCTCGCTATTGATCGATCGCTAGAGGAGTTCGGGCCGGTTGGTGACGTAGACGACCTCGGCCTGATCAAAAAACGCAACAACTTCCGGCGTGATTGTCCAATCGAATTCAAGCGCTGCGATTTCGGTCGAGATCATCAATGCCCCATTGGCTGGTGGCAGGCCGAGCGCCACCCCGCGACTGAAGCGAAAGAACCGTTTGTTAGCTTCGAGACCATGCTCGAGGCCCAACCGTCCGTTCAACGCAGCCGAAAGGAGCGGCGAATGCGCGCGCGAAATCCTGCCTTCCAAGCCATCCGAAGAAGCGACCACCGTGCCAGAGCGATCCAACAGCTCCACTCTCGCCGCCCCATAGGCCAGCACTTGGTTGCGCAGGAACGGCTCGATCGCAGTTGCGTCTTCGCCGGCACGCAAAGCCGATGCGATCCTGGGATCTCGGGCCAAAACATTGCTCAGAACCTGGAAGCGGTCGAGCTGCGACGTGAGGCGCTCACTCGCCTGATCCACCCGGCTTTCACCTGTTCGTGCGAGGGCATCTAGCTCTGATTTCAGCATCAGATAGTACGCTTGGTGCGTAACTAAACCGCCAATCAGAACGAAGAGAAAGAGCCAAGTCTTTGGGGTGTAGCGCAAGTCGTTTCCTATGATTCGCTGTGCCGCGCCCGTGTTGTTTTTCACCGGAGCATAGCGCGGAGATCCTGTCCGAGATTTCGGACAAAACGATCTTCCCTGGCAAGTAGAATTTACAAATTATTGGAACTAAACAAGAAAATTGAAGTTTGAGAAAGCCTTTGCGGTTTTCCGAGCCGAGAGCTTGGTTGGACAAGCATTTTGCAGATCAATCTGCTCAACTACTGGGAGGAAAGTATGAAACCATATCTCAAGACGGCGATTGTCGCCGCAGCGCTGGTCATTCCGGGTGCCGCCTATGCCGCCTGTGACGATGGCGAAGTTGTGATCAAGTTCAGCCACGTCACCAACACCGACAAACACCCCAAAGGCATCGCCGCCTCGCTGCTTGAGCAACGTGTGAATGACGAGATGAACGGCAAGGCTTGCATGGAAGTCTTCCCGAACTCGACGCTCTATAACGACAACAAAGTGCTCGAGGCGATGCTCCAGGGCGATGTCCAACTGGCTTCACCTTCGCTCTCGAAATTCGAGAAGTTCACCAAGAAGTTCCGCATCTTCGATCTGCCTTTCATGTTCAACGACATCAACGCGGTTGAGCGGTTTCAAGCCTCAGATACGGGCCAAAGCCTGCTCGACAGCATGCAGCGTCGCGGCTTGCAAGGTCTCGGCTACTGGCACAATGGCATGAAGCAAATGTCGGCCAATAAGCCCCTGATCGATCCGACTGATGCGAATGGCTTGAAGTTCCGGGTCCAGTCGTCAGATGTGCTAGTCGCGCAGATGGAAGCCATTGGCGGTACGCCTCAGAAAATGGCCTTCTCCGAGGTCTATGGCGCCCTTCAGCAAGGTGTTGTGGATGGGCAGGAGAACACTTGGTCGAACATTTTCGGCAAGAAGTTCTTTGAGGTTCAAGACGGCATCACCGAGACCAATCACGGGATCATCGACTACCTGCTTGTCACCTCTGTCGATTGGCTCGACAGCCTCGACCCGGCCGTTCGTGATCAGTTCCTGACCATCGTGGCCGAGGTCACTGAGACCCGGAACAAAGAATCCACTCAGGTCAATGCCGAAGCCAAGCAAGCGGTTGTCGCGGCAGGTGGCACAGTTCGCACCCTGACCTCGGAACAGCGGGCGAAATGGGTTGAAACCATGAAACCCGTATGGGCCAAGTTCGAAGGCGATGTGGGTGCTGAGAACATCGCAGCCGCCCAGGATGCGAATAAACTGACCAACTGATCCGACCCGGATCCTAAGACTGCGCGGCCTGGTGATCCGGGCCGCGCCCATAAACAAAAAAAACGGGGGAAACGAAGATGGCTAAGGCCAAATCCTTCTTCGATCATATTGAAGAGCGTCTGATCGCTGTGATCTTGGGTCTCATGACTGCGATCACCTTCGCCAATGTCGTCGCCCGTTTCATGAACACCAACATCCTTTGGGCCCTAGAGGCGACGGTTTTTCTGTTCGGCTGGCTGGTCCTTCTGGGTGCTTCATACGCAGTGAAGATCCGGGCGCATCTGGGTGTCGACGCCGTAGTCAACATGATGTCAACCGGTGGGCGTAGGATCCTCGGGCTCTTCGCGGCGTTTTGTTGCCTGGCTTATGCGTTCCTGCTGCTCAAGGGCGCTTGGGACTACTGGGCCGTCTTTGCCGATTTGCCGCCGACCTCAGGGCGCTGGTTTCCCACGGGATTTGCCGAGAAGTTTCGCAGCCAGTCTTTCTACGAGGTCCAGGACATTCCGATGATGCCTATGTTCGGGTTCCTTGAGGGCTGGATCAACTATGACGAGGCTTATGAGAAGCTTCCCAAGGTGATCCCCTACATCGTCTTGCCGGTTTCGATGGCGCTACTTCTGTTCCGGTTTGGCCAAGCCACGGTCGCCATCTATCACGGTCGGGCCACAACCCTGATCGCCAGCCACGAAGTCGAGGAGGCCGTTGAAGATGCCGCCAAAAGCCTAGCAGCGGCTGAGCGCAAGGGGGATTGATCCGTGGAAGTCGCTCTGCTCTTTGGCCTGATCATCTCGCTTCTGCTCTGTGGTGTGCCAATCGCGGTGGCCCTTGGCCTCTCGTCGATGCTGTTCCTGCTGGTTTTCTCAGACAGCTCGCTTGCCTCGATTGCGGGCACCTTGTTCGAGGCGTTTGAGGGGCATTTCACCTTGCTGGCGATCCCGTTTTTCATCCTCGCCTCAACCTTCATGTCAACCGGGGGTGTGGCACGCAGGATCATCCGCTTCTCGATCGCCTGTGTCGGGCACTTCCCCGGCGGGCTGGCGATAGCGGGTGTCTTTGCCTGTATGATGTTTGCAGCACTCTCTGGTTCTTCACCAGCCACCGTGGTCGCCATCGGGACGATCGTGATCGCGGGGATGCGCCAGGTCGGCTACTCCAAGGAATTCGCCGCCGGGGTGATCTGTAACGCGGGCACGCTTGGCATCTTGATCCCGCCTTCGATCGTGATGGTGGTTTACGCAGCCGCGGTCGAGGTCTCGGTTGGGCGCATGTTCCTTGCCGGCGTTCTGCCAGGGCTTTTGGCCGGCTTTATGCTGATGGTCGCCATCTACGTCATTGCGAAAATGCGCGATCTGCCAAAGGGAGACTGGGCGGGATGGGGCGAGATCATCGCCTCCGCCCGGGACGCGGGTTGGGGCCTGTTGCTAATCGTCATCATCCTGGGCGGGATCTATGGCGGCATCTTCACCCCAACCGAAGCAGCGGCGGTTGCAGCGGTCTATGCCTGGGTGGTTGCGACCTTCATCTATCGCGATATGGGTCCGCTTGCGACCGCAGAGGGTGAGCGGAACATCCCGCTTTGGTGCAAGCCGCAATCCCTGGTGACGGCTTTTGTCCACCCAGATACCCGCCAGACGCTGTTCGATGCAGGCAAGCTGACCATCACGCTGCTTTTTGTGATCGCCAATGCGCTGATCCTCAAGCATGTGCTGACCGAAGAGCAGATCCCGCAACAGATCACTGAGGCGATGCTCGCCGCGGGCCTTGGCCCGGTCATGTTCCTGATCGTCGTCAATGTGATCCTGTTGATCGGTGGTCAGTTCATGGAACCCTCGGGGCTTTTGGTGATCGTGGCGCCCTTGGTCTTCCCGATTGCGATAGAGCTGGGGATCGACCCGATCCATCTCGGCATCATTATTGTGGTGAACATGGAGATCGGGATGATCACGCCGCCGGTGGGCCTAAATCTCTTTGTGACTTCGGGTGTTGCGGGCATGCCGATGATGGCGGTGGTGCGTGCCGCCCTGCCGTTCCTCGCGGTTCTGTTCGTCTTCCTGATCCTGATCACCTATGTGCCTTGGATCTCGACCGCCCTGCCAAACGCGGTCATGGGGCCGGAGCTCATAACCAAGTAGGACCCAGCGTGCCGAGGCGCCGAGGCTTTAATCAACCCTAAGCGGTCGCTGTTCTGTCGCTCGCGATGGAAGGGAGTTTGTTTCGGCAAAGCAGGTTCGAAGAGCTTCAAAGAATGGATTGACCTCGTTCTGATCGATGGCAACCTCGACTCGACCCCTGATCTTTGATTGATCAGCGGCGCTTGAGAGCATCCACGAGGCGAAAAGCGGGGCAGAGATATGCAGGTGCACAAACCAAGTCGTTCTAGATCGGGTCGGAGCGGTATGTTCGTATTCGGCGTGTTTTTTGGATTGTGCCTGGGTGTCGGCATGACGGCGACGGCGCAAGTTGACCAAACCGCGGTCGTCTCGAAGATCCTCTATTCTCTCTCTAGCCTTGCCGTTGACACCGAGACGAACGCCGCTCGGATCATCGCGCTCGAGCAGCGCATCGAAGGTTTAGAGCGGAGAATGGATCAGAAGTGATCAGTTATCCGGTTTGATCCCATCAAGTTTCCGGCGCGCGGCAGCAACCCAAGGATCGGATTGATCAAGATCGTCCAGATTGTCGCTGATCTGATGATAGAGGATATCGGTATCAGAAACTTTCGTCAGCGATTTCCTGGCGATCGGATTGCCGAAGAGTCCAATCTCTTCGAAGAATGAGATGCCGAAGTAATAGGCCTCTCCGATCGTTGTGAAGGGCTTGGGATCGAATGCACCCGTGGAGTCGATCGATTTTGCCAAAGAACGCGCCGACATCAAAAAGATCGTCGCACTTCCATGCTGGCGGGACGGCTCGTCCAGATCGTCCCAAGTCAGGTTAATGATCCGCGCGATGTCGTAGGCGTGGTGATTGTTCTGTGTGCCCCCTGTCGACCAGCCAAATGGGTACTTCACACGCTTAATCGCCATGGTCGTCTGGCCGATCTCTTTCTTCAGCGCGACATCTCCGCCGCGATACGAGATGATATGGAAGGTGATGCTGAGATCGTTGGTTTTCTTGATTTCCCCATCTTGTCGGAACCAAGCGCCCCAATACCCAGATTCCGGATCCTGCCATTTCTCATCGACAAACTCTCGAAGCGATTGCGCGAGCGCGTCTCGATCCAGGTGCTCTGGAAAGACATCCGCTGTGTAGTCCAGCCAAAGCAGTTGGCCGAGAGCGGTGATGGCAAGATTGAGCTCTTTGCGCTTGTTGTATCCCGAGGCGACGTCAGAGACCAAGTAACCGTTCATCAGTTTCTCAACCTCGTCGGGTGTATCCACCTGATCCCAGATCTTGAGCGGCACCTCGGGCTTCTGACCGGTTTTGGCGAGTTCTTTCAGGGGATCGACGCTGCGAAAGAACCTCCAAATCCAGTGCTCCATACAGGGTGCGAAGGAGCCATCTTTGGGGTCCTGGCGGCTCGCAAAGCTCTGATCTTCCATGTCAAAGCTGTCGCGAAGGTCTTGCATCCGGCGCTCGATCTCGTTGACCCGATCGGTGTGATTGACCAGCCAATGAACCTCTTCGAAAATTTGCGAGGAGCAGGACATATTCTCCCCCTCATGCATGCGCGCATGCATCTTGGACAGAAGATCATCGAGCTCCGGCCGGTAGCGGGCATTCATTTCGCGCTTGATGGGGAAGTGGGGGATATAGCTCTCAACACGGTTCAGCCGCAGTTCGACCTGCCCCTCATCCGCGCTGGCGGTCACAGCAGGGGTCAGTTGAAGAAAGGCGCTCAAGCAAATTGTAAAGACACAAAGACGCTTGCGCTTCTGGAGCGAAATCATCCAACCTTCCTCAGCTTACCAAATCCAATCTGCAATCGATCACACGGCAATCGACCCATGAATGCAATGCCAAGCTTTATCACTTTCGTCTTGAGCGTCGCGATCCTTTCCTTCGGCTCTGCCGCGGCTGAGACGGTTACCGCCGCCTATGGCAACGCAGACCCGGCATTTGAGCGCGATTTAGAAGCCTGTCCTAACGAAGGTGCTGGTGGCGTGATCGGTTATCTGGGGCAGACGCGGGTTTGCGCGGATATCCTGATCGGTGATCTGCGGGAGACGGTCGGTATGCTCGATGGCTCCGTGACGCAGGTCGTTCTTCTGACCAGCCAGCCGGGGGCCAAAACGCTCTATCGGGTTGGCGAAGACCGTCGGCCCATCCTCGCGGTTGCTGATCTAGCGCGTCCGCATGGCAAGCCTTTGATGATCAGAGGGCAGCGCGGCGACGATGGCCAGCACCTTGTTTGGTTCAAAGGTTTGGATCTGATCGACACGGTTTGCGATCCAAAGCGCGTGATTGATGCCGAGCTTTGCCGGGATGGCCAGCCATCAGATCTCGAATTCGATGGCGAGTTGGAACCCTGGGCGCGTCGATATGAGATGACCAGCCTAGCCCTTGTTGAAGAGGCACGAATGGCCCGACTTCGTCTGACCAAGCGGCCAGATCACGACCGGGTCACGGCTGGCAATCCTCGGGCGTATTGCGTTGTTCTGCGTGCGGTTCGTGGGTTTACCATCGAGGACCTGGCTTTTGAGGATTGCTGGATGACTGCGATCCTCTTGGTAAACGCGCAGCGGATCGAGGCGCGGAGAGCACGACTTCACGGCTCAACCTTTGGGATGTTGGCGGTGGCGACCGATGGCCTTTCCCCGGCCTCGCATAGCTTTACCGTCAGCGACAGCCATTGGATTCAGAGCCCGGGCGCCTATCGCCCGTCTGGAGAGCCTTGCGAGAACCCGCATCGCGATCTGCGGTGCGCTCTTGATGTTTGGGACGATATTCCTTGGGGTGTTGCGCACCATCATATTTGGCGGCCTTTGAATGGAGCACTTTTTGCCTCGGTGAATATCGCGGGCAATGTCTTGATCGAAAACAATCTGATCGAGCGCGCCTACAACGGGATCCGCATGATCTCCCAACTGCCTGGCACCGGTCGAAACGTTGAAATCCGGGGTAACACGTTCCGCTTTATCCGAGACAACGCGGTGGAGCCTGAGACGAAAGCCGAGAACTGGGTCATCAAGCATAACAGGTTTGAGAACGTGCATGCCTGGATCAGCACTGATGGCGTGTCTGGAGAGGGCTTTTATGTTTTCGGCAACACGGCAACGTACGATCCTGAGAGGATGCCTGGAAGTGGCTGTAGCGATGACGTTGCTTGGGAAGATTCGCCGCGTCTCGAAGCCATGGCGGGCGATCATGGCCGCTACGTCCTCATCGACGTTGCCTACGATCCGACCTCGGTCGACTGCCTGGGCCATTTTCGAGGCACGATCCTGAAGACCGGAGATAAGCGCAAATCGAAGTTCCCCTATCTCGATCGGATTTCGATCTTCCACAACAGCTGGCGGACGCGGTCGCCGATCTTCTCCTCAAAGCATGCGTCGCCCTTGTCTCACTTTAACAATCTGATCGAGTTCACCGGCTGCGGTACCGATGGGGCATTGCATTGCAAGCAGGTCCCCGTGCCGGATCAGTATTGTCAGCCTGGGAACAAACGGACCCGAGGTCGTGTGGCGCTCCAGCAATATTGGACCGATGATGGCGGGGCTCTGGTTGTAGACTGTGCGACACTGACGCCGGGACCTGCGGAACCTGACGAGCGCGCTGCGGTCACCCGCGAAGTCTCACATATCTTCTGTCGGGACTTGGTGAACAGATCGTTCTCTGGCCTGCCTTATGGAGCCGGATCGTGTGGATTGGAAGTCACCCAGGGCTCGGTGGTGAGTTCGGAAAGGGGCGTTCCAACGCTTGATCAAGCGGCATCAGGCTGCCGCGTTCAGATCGGCGATGGCGCCGCGAGCCCGGACTGTAACAGCTTTGGTGGTTTGATCGGCGCCTTTGACGAGTTTGGCAGGCTGTACGACTTCGCCATCCCCGACGCAGGGTTTCTTGGCGGGGCCTTCCAACCTTAAAGTGTGGATGTTTCAACCAACGCGGGCTTGCGCCCGACGCGCTTAGAACTTCTTGGCCAAGGAGGCTTTGCTTGCACGGTATCTGATGGGCGAAAGGCCACGGCGATTGAGACGAGAGATGACCTTGCCAAAAAAAAGCCGGGCACGTGGCCCGGCCAGTTCAACAGGGAGGTATCACAACCTTGAAGCAAGGCAGCGCCCTGCTTCGATTTCCGATCTATGCTGCAGGTGCGGCGAAAGCAAGGCAGAGGGCAACAAAGCTGCTATGCGCCTGTCGCATGGCTGTGAGGTGTGGCTTTTTGGTACTCCGCGATCTCTTTCAGTATGAAGTCACGGAAGGCTAATACCCGCTGAGAACGGCGCAATTCTTCTGGATACGTGAAGAAAACCGAGAATGGCTCGCTGGATTCGTCGGGTAAAACGTTCACAAGCTCGGGATACTCACGAGTGACGTAATCTGGCAACGCTGCGATTCCGAGTTCGTTAATCGCTGCTTTCAGCATCCCAAAGTAGCTATTTATCATCAAATGAGCGTGGTCGGCAGGGCGGCGATACTTGTGCAACCAAGCCTCTGCCTCGCGCGGTTGCGATGAGTCAGGCGAGAAGGTTATGAGCCTGTGATCGGCGAGTTCCTGGATCGTTTGCGGCGTTCCATTGCGTTCGAGATAGCTCGTACTGGCATAGAACCGCATCTGCACTTCCATGATCGGGCGGCGGATCAGGTCAGCCTGTTGTGGCGAGGCCATGCGGATCGCCACATCCGCCTCGCGCATAGGGAGATCCAACACCCGCTCCGTCAGGATCATATTCACCGACAGCGCCGGGTGTTGTTTGAAGAGCTTGTCCAGGCGCGGCGCGAGCCAGAGGGAGCCAAAACCTGCGGTCGCGGTCACCCGAAGCTCGCCAAAGACCTCGTCTTTGGAGTCGCGGATCCGCGCCCCCGCTGCGGTCAGGCGCTTGGTCATCTCGCGGGTGGCTTCATAGAGCAGTTCGCCCTGCTCCGTCAGCAGCAGACCCCGCGCGTGGCGGTGGAACAGCGTGGTCTTGAGCTGTTCCTCCAACCCTCGGATCTGACGGCTGATTGCCGATTGGCTCAGATGTAGCTGTTCGCCTGCATGGGTCAGTGATCCTGCATCGGCGACCGCGTGGAACACGCGCAGTTTATCCCAATCCATTGCACCCTCTTCCTGCCGAGGCGTAAATTCATCTGCCTCAACGCGAACTCTCTGATATGAGTAGCGAAGAACCTTCATCTGGGACAGAGAAATGCACGTCATCTGGAAACATTTGGTTTTTGTCGGCCTGTCGATCCTGATGTCGACGGGAGCATTGCAGGCGCAGGAAGATCTTAACGGCCGCTTTTTCGGCGTTGATGATGGAAGGGGGGCGATCATCGATATCGCGCCTGATGCGGAAGGTTACGTGGGCACGTTCTTCGATGCTGCCGGCAATCAGCAGAGCTTTGAAGCAGACCGGGTCGGCGTTATAGCCGAATCTGTTTTGGATATGGGGGGGCAGACGGTCCTGATCCGGATCCAGCCTCGTCCCTATGGAGCTGAGGTTTCGCTGATCCCGTTCGATGATGAGGGGCGTTTGGTTTTTGCGTCGGCACGCGAGGTGACCTTTCTGCGCGAAGGGCTGACACTGCCTGAGCCACCGCCCGATTATGTCGATCCGCCGTCGGATGCGAGGGGCAGGCTCGCTGCGAGCAGCTTTCTCGTCTCCTACGCTTTTTGGGCGCCCGAAGGGGTCCTAAACGGCTATCTGTCCCTGGCTCCAAGATCGCGGACATTGATCAGCCTGTTCGCGACCGTGCAGTTGGATGTGATCTTCAAGTTATGTCTCGCTGATCAAAGCGACGCGGCCCTTGCAATTGCGTTGCGTGGGCAGGGCGTGACCTGTGATGAGGTGATTTCGGGCATGGCGGCTGCCCAGCGAAGCGGCAGCTTTCAGCGGTTCAAGGACGCTGTGACCCGTGAGAGCGCTATTTTGAAGACTTCTATGCGTTGCGCGGACAATTACGTCGCGTCCAAAGAAATCTGTGACGCTGTGGCGGCTGATGTCAGCCGCCAGGCGGTTTCACTGCAAACAGCCTCTACTGTGCTGCAAGCTTATCGCTAGCTTCCTGTTCGAAGCGTTGCGGATCATTCCGGGCGGTGTTGCCCCAATCCTCGATCCAATCCAGCACCGGACGCAGAGCTTCGCCCTTCGGCGTGATCCGATACTCCAAACGGCGTGCGCCGATATGGACGGGTTGTTTCTCGAGAATACCCTCATCGACCAGTCGACCGAGCCGGTTGGAGAGGATGTTACGCGCAACGCCGAGATGGCGCTGGAAGCTATCAAACCGCGTGATGCCGCGACAGGCCGCCCAGACGATCAACAGGGTCCACCCGTCGCCAATCTTACGCACGGCATCCGCCATCACTGCGATTTCTTCTTGTCGGAGATCGTTCATAAGAACCTCCATAAACCGATTTCGCATAATGGACTATAGTCTCGCGATCTGGAAACCACAATCAATTTCGTCAACTTAAATTGACAGATTGATGGTTCAATCAGAATTACAGGTTGGAGCGGCTCCAATTGAAGACCAATTCATACGGTTTCGAAGTCTTTTTGTAGCCGCGATGACATCAGTGGGCCGGGTGTGATGAGGCATATGGCCGACACAATCGAGGATAGTCGTCTCAGAACCCGGTGCCAGGGCCGCGATTGGGGTGCTTTTGGCATCATAGGGCACGATCGCGTCATCTCGGCCGTGGAGCACCTCGACGGGGCAGGAGATTGTCGGGATCTGTGGGATGGTGAGTGCCGTTTGCGCATGCAGCGTATCCATCGCGCGCAGGTTTAAGGCGAAAGTTCGCGGTTTGAGGGCAAGCGCGACCGCGCCGTCGGTCAAATAGGTCTCTGGCACAGATTCGGGTTCGAACACTTCGACCAGCTCCTTACGCAAGAGGGAATCGCTCGCAATCAAGGGAACGGCTTCACCCATCAGCCGACCGATGAGGCTGTAGCCGCCAAGGCGATAGCGCCAGCCGAGCGCGCCTTTCCAGCTGACCATGGCGCCGGACATCGCGGCGATGCCGATCACTTCTTCGGGATAGAGCAGCGCCCACTCAAGGGCGACTGCGACCCCATAGGAATGGCCAAAAACACCGTAGCGCTCATGCCCAAGTTCCGACATCAGATGCCGCAGGGCATGTGTCTGGGGCCTGATGAGCCAGCTCTCCCTCGGGAGCTCATCGGAATGGCCATAGCCGGGTCGATCGACAGCAATGACCCGCCAATCCTCTGCCAGACGCTCAAAAACCGAGCTGGTCCAGTCCCGCAGATTGCCACTTGCCCCATGGATCAGAACCAAGGGAGGGGCATCATCCGCCCCGGCGCACAGATAGTGCAACCGGGTGCCATCAAGCTCGATGAAAGATCCCAAGGGCGGGTATTCTCGGTTGATACGGGCGGAGAAGCCGCCGCCTGCCATTAGCTTCATGAGAGGGACTTGCCGGTTTCGATCACTTGTCGAAAGATAACGCTTGAATGAGTCTGCTCAAGCAACGAAACATTGCCAAATGGGTCATAAATGCTTACCTTTGACCCGTAGCTAACACGGAGAGCGACATGAACCTGCGTGATGTGAGCCTTTCGGATCGGTATAACCTCGATCGAGAACAGGTCTTGCTCTCAGGCACGCAGGCGTTGGTGCGATTGGCTTTGATCCAGCGCGCGCGGGATGCGGCAGCAGGCCTGAACACTGCGGGCTATGTCACCGGCTATCGCGGATCGCCGCTGGGCGCCGTGGACGGCACTTTTGCCGCAGCGGGCCAGCAACTAACTGAAGCGCAGATCAAGTTCCAGCCGGGCCTGAACGAGGACCTTGCGGCCACGGCACTTTGGGGCTCGCAACAGGCAGAAGGCCGGGGTGAAGGCACCCATGATGGTGTTTTCGGCATGTGGTACGGCAAAGGCCCAGGCGTGGACCGCTGTGGAGACGTGTTTCGCCACGCGAATCTGGCGGGCTCGTCGCGCTATGGCGGCGTTTTGGCGGCCATGGGCGATGACCATACGGGCGAGAGCTCAACCACGCTCCATCAATCCGAGATGGCGATGATGGATGCCTATATCCCGGTCCTGTCGCCCGCGGGTGTGCAGGAGTTGTTGGATTATGGCGTGATCGGCTGGGCGATGAGCCGCTATTCCGGCTGCTGGGTCGGGCTAAAATGCATGAAGGATACGGTGGAGGCGACCTCGGTCGTCGACGGTCGTTGGGACCGACTTGAGATTAAAGCACCGACGGATCATGATCTGCCAGAGGGCGGTCTGAACATCCGCGTATATGAAGAGCCATATGTGCTGGAAGAACGCCTCCATGACCACAAACGTCCGGCAGTGCTGGCGTTTGCCCGAGCCAACAAGCTCGACTATCGCGGGATCGGCAAGCCCGGTGCGAAGGTTGGGATCGTTGCTGCTGGCAAGAGCTATATGGATGTGCGCCATGCCCTGGATCTCCTCGGCATCGACGAGGAGATGGCCGAGCGGATCGGCCTGACCACCTACAAGGTCGGAATGGTCTGGCCGCTGGAGCCGCAGAGCCTTTTGGAATGGGGTGAAGGGCTCGAGACGATCATCGTGGTCGAGGAGAAGCGGCCGATCATTGAGACCCAGCTCAAAGAGATCTTGTTCGATCTCCCCGATCACGCGCGGGTCTATGGGCATAAGGATGCCGATGGGAATGTCCTGTTCTCGATGAAGAAGGGCCTCGATCCTGTGACCATTGCTCAGGGGATCGCGGGGCAGATCATCGCGGATGGTCTGGGCAATGACACGATCAATGAGCGGCTGGCGAGCCTGAACGAGGTCGTGCGGGCCGACAATGCGCCCGAGATCGCGCAACGAACGCCTTGGTTCTGCGCGGGCTGTCCGCACAATACCGGAACCAAACTGCCCGAGGGGGCGCGGGCGTTCTCTGGCATTGGGTGCCACTACATGGTGCAATGGATGGACCGTGAGACTTTGGGCTTCACCCATATGGGTGGAGAGGGCGCGAACTGGATCGGGGAGGCGCCGTTCTCCAGCCGTAAACATGTGTTTCAGAACCTTGGCGATGGCACCTATAACCATTCGGGCCTTATGGCGATCCGAGCAGCGATTGGGTCCGGCGTCAACATGACCTACAAGATCCTCTACAATGATGCTGTCGCGATGACCGGCGGCCAACGCCATGATGGTGGGATCGACGCCCGCCGCGTGGTCGAGGAATTGAAGGGCATTGGCGTCAAGCATGTCGAAGTGGTGGCCGACGCCAAAGAGGATGTGCCGACCATGCCCTCTGGCATCCGGGTGCGGGAACGCGCCGATCTGGTGGCCGTCGAGCGGGAATTGCAGGAGGTCGAGGGCGTCTCCGCCATCGTCTACATCCAGACCTGTGCTGCCGAAAAGCGGCGCAGGCGCAAGCGCGGCCTCTTCCCCGATCCTGACAAGCGAGTCTTCATCAACCCATCGGTCTGCGAGGGTTGCGGCGATTGCGGGGTGCAGTCCAACTGTGTCGCGATCCTGCCGTTGGAGACGCCGCTGGGCCGGAAGCGTCAGATCGATCAATCCGCCTGCAATAAGGACTTCTCCTGCGTCAAAGGGTTCTGCCCGAGCTTTGTGACTGTTGAGGGGGCGAAACCCAAAGCCCGCGCGGCGGCAGAGTTCGATCTGCCGGATCTACCAGAACCTGAACTGCCTGCACTGGAGCGTCCCTTCAACGTCCTTATCACTGGCGTTGGCGGCACGGGCGTTGTGACCGTTGGGGCCTTGATCACCATGGCTGCCCATGTCGAGGGCAAGGGTGCAGCCGAGATGCAGATGGCAGGGTTAGCTCAGAAAGGTGGCGCCGTGGCGATCCATTGCCGGGTTGCGCCAACGCCCGAGGACATCTCGGCCATCCGGATCGCGACGGGCGAGGCGGATGCCGTGATTGGCGGCGATCTCGTCGTCACAGCCGCTCCGAAGACCTTGGGCCTGATGGAGCGGGGCAGGACCAAGGCGATCTGCAACACGGAAGAGATCATCACTGGTGAGTTCACTAAGAACACCGAGTTCTCCCTGCCGACCGAGCGGTTGGAACTGGCCGTGGAGCGTCGGGTCGGCGCGGATGCCTTCTCGATGATCGAGGCAACGAAACTGGCGGAGCAGCTCTTGGGCGACGCGATCTTCTCGAACGTCATGATGCTGGGGGCGGCTTGGCAAGCGGGGATGGTCCCGCTCTCGGGTGCTGCGATCCGGCGGGCGATCGAGCTGAACGGTGCGGTTGTGAAGGGCAATCTCCGCGCGTTCGAGATTGGCCGCTGGGCTGTGGCGGAGCCCGAGGCGGCCCGCGAGGCACTGGCCGACGAAGCGCCAGTTGAGGAGAGCTTCGAGGAGGCTCTGTCGCGGCGGGAAGCACATCTCACAGGCTACCAGAATGCAGCCTATGCAGCGCGTTACCGTGCGCTGGTCGATCGGGCCTTAGCGGTGGATGAAGCCTTGGGCGAGGCGGTGGCAGAGGGTCTTTTCAAGCTGATGTCCTATAAGGACGAGTATGAAGTCGCGCGGCTGCATACTGAGACCCTGGATCAGGCGATCGACGCAGCCTTCGATGGGGCCGGCAAAGTGACCTTCCACCTCGCCCCTCCGATCCTGGGGCGCAAAGACAAGGAAGGGCGGCCGGTAAAGACCGAGTTTGGCCCTTGGATCCGGCCCGTGTTTCGCGTCTTGGCGAAGATGAAACATCTGCGCGGCACGCGTTGGGATCTGTTCGGCTACACCGCAGAACGCCGGATGGAACGCCAGATGATCGCGGATTACGAAGCGCTGATCGATGAGCTTCTCGAAGGTCCGAGTGCTGCCCTCCCAACCGCAATTGCTCTTGCGCGGCTGCCGCTGAAGATCCGCGGCTTCGGCCATGTGAAGGAGCGCAACGCGACCGAGGCTGCTGAGGAACGCGAAATGCTCTTGGCCCAGTTCCGCGCTGGTGGGCCAACCCCGCAACCAATGGCGGCCGAGTAGTCTCGAACCAAACGGAATGCGGCTTATGCCGCATACACCTATACAAGCGTCCTTCCGGACGCGTTGGCGCGTCTCGACTTCCCTCGCGAAACTTGGAGCGGAGCGCCGGGCGTACTGCCATGCGGAACGCATGAGCGACGGGCTCTGCCCGGCGAGTGCCCTTTAGGGCTCCAGGACGCTTCAGCAGTGTTGAAGCTCGCGCCTAAAGCGCACCGCCTAGGACAGCAAGCCAGATCGGGATTGTCACAACGCTCAGAAGTGTTGCCACCAGGACCGAGGAGGCCGCTGTCCCTTCGGCGCGCTTATAGAGGGCCGCAAAGATATAGGCGTTGATGCCCGTCGGCATTGCCGCCATCACCACGGCTGCTTGAACGAAAGGCGCTGGCAGCGCGAAGACCTGTGTCGCCAAGAGCCAAGCAAGCGCCGGGTGCAGGACGATGGAGAGGCTTGCCACCATCAGCGACTCGGCCAGGTTGTCAGAGAAGGCATACCGCGTCAGAACCCCGCCTACGCTAAAGAGCGCCACCGGCAGCGCCGCATCTGCGATCATGTCCACGGCGGCGAGAAGGGGGCCGGGCAGTTGTAGGCCCGACAGATTTGCTACAACGCCGGTCACGAGCCCGATCATCAGGGCATTGCCCACCATTGCCTTGGCCGTCTGCTTGAGCGCGGTGGTCAAAGGGACGGCGTCACGACGGCAAAACTCCATCGTAAGGATGCCAAGTGAGAGGCAAAAAGGCGTGTGAAATGTGATCAGCGCATAGATCTCATCAAGCCGCCCATAGGCGCGCTCCATGATCGGCAAGCCGAGCAGAACCGAGTTGGAGAAGAGCCCGCAGAAGCCGATGGCGACCGCCTCGCCTGGGCGCCGCTTCCAGATCTTTCGCGCGAGAAAGATACCGATCGCAAAACAAATGCTGGCCGCGATGTAGAAGGACAACTGGTGATCGAGGCGAAGCGCGGATGACAGATCGAGCCCATACATCGCCCGGAAGAGCAGCACCGGCACCGCGAACCCGGTCGCGAACTTGATCAACATGTCGATCCCGGCGTTAGGAAAGGCCTTTAGCCGCACCATCACATAGCCAGAACCCACAACGAGAAAGACAGGCAAGACAATGGTTAGAAGCGCGAGGACCGCGCTCAAAGCGGATACTCCAGCACCAGACCATCATGGGCCGGGGCGACGTTGTCAGGCGTCTCCGCCATTAGGGTCGCATAGTCGATATCCACATGGAGGTTGGTCAAAAAGGCCCGCTTGGGTGCGGCTTGCGAAATCCAGGCCAGCGACTGCTCGACATTCGCGTGACTGGGGTGGGGCGTATAGCGTAGCGCATCCAGGATCCAGCAATCGAGGTTTTCGACCGCTTGCCATGCCTCCTCCGTCATCGCGGAGATATCGGGCACATAGGCCAGATCACCGATTCGAAAGCCGAGCGCGTCAGCATCCCCATGGGTGACGTTGAAGCCCTCAAGCCGGATCGTGCCGCCTGCACCCGCAATCTCGACAGGGCCGTCGATCAAATGGCGATCCATGATGGCTGGATAGTTCGAGCCTGGAGCTTGTTCGAACACATAGGCGAAGCGGCGCATCATATCCGCCTCGGTTTGGCGGCTCATCCAGGCGGGCAGACGGGAGCGGCGGTTGAAGGCGACCATGCGCAGATCGTCGAGCCCATGGATGTGATCGGCATGCTCGTGCGTGAGAACCAATGCATCGAGCAGACCACAACCCTCACGGATCAGCTGTTGGCTGATATCAGCGCCTGCATCGACGAGCACGGCGGTCTGACCTTCGTCGGTGATCCGTTGGATCAAGAGTGCGCAGCGGGTGCGCCGGTTCTTCGGGTTCGTTGGGTCGCAGACGCCCCAATTGGGGCCGGTTGGGCCGATCCGCGGGACGCCGCCGGAGGAGCCGCAACCCAGAACTGTGAAGCGCAGCGTGCCCATCAGGCGGCCTCTTTCCAGGCGGTTGCTTTCGGGAAGAGGCGATCAAAATTCGCCGTGGTTGCCTGGCAGAAGGTTTCGTAATCGACCCCCATCGTCTCTGCCCCTTTTACCGCCGTCAGCGCTGTGAAGGCAGGTTCGCAGGTTTTGCCACGATGGGGCGGCGGGGCGAGATAGGGGCTGTCCGTCTCTACCAGGATCCGGTCGAGTGGGGTTGCCGCGAAGATCTCACGCAGCTCGGTCGACCGAGGGAAGGCGGCGATCCCGGACATGGAGAGGTAGAAGCCGAGGTCCAGGCAGGCCTTCGCCAGTGCCTCGCCGGACGAAAAGCAGTGCATAACGCATGTGTAGGCGCCCGCGCGATGCTCCTCAGCCAGGATCCGGGCCATATCCTCATCCGCTGCGCGAGAGTGGATGATCAGCGGCAGACCGGTCTGGCGGCAGGCCTCGATATGCAAGCGGAGGCTTTCTTGCTGCTGGATCGCCGTCTCGGACGTGTAGTGGTAGTCGAGCCCAGTCTCGCCGATGCCGATGCACTTTGGATGATGGGCGATTGCGGTGAGTTGGTCGACCGACGCCATCGGCTCTTCGGCCATATGCAGAGGATGGGAGCCTGCGGCGTAGAAGACGCTGTCATGCGCCTCGGCTAGGCTGCGCACATGAGGCTCGTTCTTCAGCCTAGTGCAGATCGTGACCATCCGTTTGACGCCAGCATCATGAGCGCGAGCGATGATCTCGGGCAGCTCGGGTTCCAGGCTCGGGAAATCGAGATGGCAATGGCTGTCAACCAGCTCGGACGTCATGGGGACCTGCTCCGGAAAATCAGGCGGCCCGGCGGGAGTGTCCGAGCACAGTGTCGAGATCCAAGAGGGTATCTATGATGGTCTGGCCTGGGTCAAGATTGACCGCAACCGAATGGCGCAGGCTGGCGCCAATCCGAGCTGAAGCTTCGGCCCAGAGAGATGCTTGGTCTGCCTGCGACGCTGCCATCTCGATCAGCTCCGGCTCCCGCGTGGAGGCCGGAGGTGGGGGCGTTCCTGAGGCCGCCGCGCGCGCCAACCGCCCCACCAGCACCTGAAGCAGATCGGCCGTCATGGCGAAGGCCTGGGCCGCATCGCGTCCGCTGACCTGATTTGCCAGCACTGACATCTCATGGCGGTCAACCCGACCGCCGCTCATCATCGCGACGAGCTTGGCGTAGAGTGCGAGACCATCGCCATTGATGAGCTCGACCGCCCGTCCGACCGACCCGTTGGCGAGTTCGGCGAGGTTGCTCTCGTGCCCTGTGGGGATCTCGACGTCGGCTTGGGCAAGTGCTGTGGAGAGTTGGTCGGAACTCAATGGATATAGATCAAGGAACCGGCATCGCGATCTGATCGTTGGAAGCAGACTTCCAGGCGCATGGGAGATCAGAATCATCAGAACAAGCTCTGGCGGCTCTTCCAGCATCTTAAGAAGAGCATTGGCGGCGGAGCGATTCATCTGATCGGCAGCATCCACGATCACCACGCGCCAGCCGCCATCGGCAGCGCTGAGCTGCAGAAAGCCCTTCGTGGCTCGCACATCATCGACAACGATCTGGCTTCGTGGTCGCCCGGTCGATGGGTTCACACCGAGACGCAGAACGGACAAGCGAGGCTCCGACCCCGCCTTGATCCGCTGATCGATTGGACAATCTGCCGGTGAGTCGAGCGTCTTGGGGACGAGCGGGGCGCCAAAGAGGCTTCCCCCAGGCATCGGACCCTCAGCCAGTATCGCCCGCGCCATCCGATAGGCGAGGGTCGCCTTCCCAATGCCTTGCGGCCCTCGCAGCAACCAAGCGTGGTGGAGGCGATCACTGGCCCAAGCATCCAAAAAGGCCTGTTCCGCAACCTCCTGACCGATCAAGCGGCTGGTTTCGCGCGGATGCGGGGCCCCCGCCGCCCGATCGAGCTCTAAGGGGGTGTCGTCTTTAGCCATCGATCTTGTCCTGAACCGCTGTCACTAGCCTGAGCGTTACCTGATCTGGCGTGCCATAGGCATCGATCAACTTCACCCGCGAAGGGTCTGACGCGGCGATTTGATGGAAGGCATTTCTGAGAGATTGCTGAAAAGCCAAACCGTTTTGCTCAAACCGGTCCTCTTGAGCGCCGCGGTCACCGGCCCGGCGAAAGGCGTCTTCTGGATCCAGATCTAGAACAAGTGTCAGATCCGGGTCTTGAGCGATCATCAGCGTATGCAGCTGTTCGACGGTTTCTCGGAGCGGGCCGGACCCTTGATAGGCACGTGTCGAGTCGATGAAGCGGTCGCAGAGAACAATATCGCCTCGCGCCAGGGCAGGGCGGATGGTTCGTTCCAAATGATCCCTTCTGGCTGCCGTGAAGAGAAGGATCTCGGTCTCAGCCGACCAACGGTCTGGCGCGCCTTCAACCAGGAGGCGCCTGATCTCCTCCGCGCCTTCTGAGCCGCCGGGTTCTCGCGTTAGTAAGGTCGGGTGGCCCGCGTCTTCGAGTGCTTTTGATAGCTGGCGGATCTGAGTGGATTTGCCTGATCCATCAATCCCTTCCAGTGTTAAGAACAGACCTTTCTGAGGCACTCAGCCATCCTCGCCCGGCAAAACCGACCCGAGTAGAAGCTGTGCTGCGGCCCCTAGCCGAGCGAGCAGCCCGCCCTCGGCCACGTCATTTGTCGCCAAAAGGGGTACCGAGACTGGTGGCAGGCCCTTCGCGGCGATCTCGAGTGTGCCGAGTTCATCCCCTTGCGATACTGGAGCTGTTATCGGAGATTTGTGGGTCACGGTTATCTTTGTATCCGCAAGAGTGCCGGTCGGCACGAGCAGAGTTACGTCTTGGGCTGGTGCGATGGCAACTTTACTCTCCGCGCCAATCCAGACCGGGATCTCAGCGATCTGTTGGCCGGCTGCATAGAGATCTTTGGTCTCGAAGGCACGGAAGGCCCAGGTGATCAGCCTTTCTGATTCCTGTTTGCGCTGGGCGGTACTCTCGAGCCCCGCAACCACAAGGACAACCCGGCGGTTTCCACGTTTGGCCGAGGCCGCCAGTCCATAGCCCGCTTCTTGCGTATGGCCCGTTTTAAGCCCGTCGGCACCGATCCCGAGATCCAAAAGCGGGTTGCGGTTCGGCTGGGTGATCCCGTCCCAAGTGAACTCGGTCTCGGCGAAGAGGGGGTAGTGCTCGGGAAACTCGGTGACGCCGCGGTCGCCTTGGCCGAAGCCATGCTGGGCAC
>JBCDAQ010000026.1:0-30526 GCA_039185285.1 Pseudomonadota bacterium | reverse complement strand
GAAGCTGTCCCAGTCATTGACCACATGAGTGGTGTCATAGATCGACGGGAACCAACCGAGCCAAACGGAGAAGATCAGGATAAACAAAAGCCCGGTGAAGAAGGTCGGCACCGAAAAGCCCAGCATCGAGAAAAAAGTGCCGAACTGGTCGAACCAGGAATACTGGCGATAGGCGGAAATCACACCGATTGGGATCGCGATCAGGATGCCCACCACATAGCTCATACCCACGACCCAGAGGGTCTGGGGCGTCCTCTCGATAATCAGATCAACAATCGGGGACCGGGTTGCCCAGGACGTGACGCGCAACCGGTTCTCACTATCTCCGATTTTCCAGCCAAAGGCGTCCTCGAGGATGTTCAACGGCTCGTTGATGAAGAACTGCTCACACCAGAGAAGGTAGCGGATGTAGAAGGGTGCATCGAGGCCGAGGGATTGGCGAATTTGCTCGCGGACTTCGACGGGAATGGTCATGGGAAGACTGGCGGTCGGGTCGCCGGGTGCGAGATCCAGGATTATGAAGATCACGAAACTGATGAAGATCAGCGTTGGGATTGCCTGCAGTGTTCGTCGAATTGTGAAGCGAAGCAAGCTGTGTCCCCCTGACAACCTTTCTGCACCGCACCATTAAGGAACGGTTTCCGAGCACAAGGCAAGGAGTTTGAGCATTCGCGAGTGGTCACTTTCCGTACTCGAGGTCTCATTTGATCCGCCGATCGCCCGCAAGTCCGAAAGCCTCGCCAAAACAGCTTCCTAGATTCCGCTCGCCCTTTGGATCGAAGTTCATGATCTGGAGATGAAAGAACCGGCGCTAGCAGGTCCGTTTTTTTCGGTACACTCCCTCTCATCTTCTCAGTGAGTGGTTCGTTTTGGACTGCATAAGAGACACGTCCAGACAGTCCGCCCGTCTTAGTCGATTAAGCGCCGTCTCCATCAAGGGTTGTTACCAGCGAGACGATTAAACCAGCCTTCAGCTTAAACACATTCGTCCCACTACCGCGCCCACCCGGAATCGATTTAGAAACGCAGGTCCAGCGAACGGAGATCTTTTCGTCATCAATCTCGCTTCCTTGCAGAGAGATCACAGCATCATCGAAGGCGCCAGACCGGCTGGCGTCGAAGGCGGCAGCGATTGCTTCTCGCCCTTTGTGGGGTTCTGACCTTCCCGAGAACGGCTCGAAGTAAACCGCGTCCTGGGCAAACATCTCGGCTAAGCTCGCCAATCCATGCGGGCCGGCTTGCAACGCGAGAAAGAAGTTAGACACTTCGATAGGTACTTGGGTCATTGGGGGCTTTCCTCCCATCGCCTCATACGTCACGCGGCTCTCGATCGGTCAGTCGCGTAGCTGTTCACCCGAGATGCGGCGTTCGACATTTCGGCCAGAACGCACTGCATTCTCATAACAGACTTCCGTTCACGGCTCTGCGGGTCTTCTCGAACTGCAATCTGAAAGAATTGATCTACGTCTTACGCGGCGCGCGGCTGTTTTCTGAGCAAACCTGCGAAGCGGAGGGTGCGAAAAGACCGATTCTAGGCTAGATATGAGGGATGGAACGGCGCCTTGCAGCGATTTTCTTCGCAGATCTCGTCGGCTACTCCCGCCGGATGGAGCAGGACGAGCAGGGAACCTATACCCTGGTTAAATCTGTACTCGAGACGATCTTTGAGCCGACGATTGCATCCTTCAACGGTCGGATCATCAAGGTCATGGGCGATTGTGTCATGGCTGAGTTTCCGAGCGTGTTGGACGCGGTACACTGCGCGTTGAGCGTTCAAGCAGAGCTATCCGACCGCAATTATGATGTCGATGTGGAGGATCAAGTCGCCTATCGGATCGGGATCAATCTGGGCGACATCATCTTGGACGGTGGCGACGTTTATGGAGACATGGTGAACATTGCCTCTCGGGTTGAATCTCTGGCTGGCCCGGGAGAGGTTTGGGTGACGCGCCCGGTCCGAGATCAAATCCGCGATCGGATTGATTTTCCGCTGGAAGATCGCGGGTGCATTAAGGTGAAGAACATCTCGCGTCCCGTACGGGTGTTTCGGTTGATCGATGGCGAGATCGCCATGCCGAAGCGGCCTATGCCCGGCTGGATCACACGAGGGCGTTTGGCATTTTGCGGTGCTGCGCTCGTTGGGCTCTTCCTGTTTTCAGATCAGCTCCAAACCAATCGAACACCTTTATCCGAAGCCGAACCGACTTTATCCGAAGCCGAACCGACGCGAATTGTAGGAGAGCTTGCGGATCAAAAAGCGACGCTTGTCCCCAAGAGCGGAAGTTATGTTACCCGAGCACGTACAAATCTGCGGCGCGGCCCCGGTACTGGGTTTGATGTAGTCAGAACCGTTGATCCGGGAACGCCCTTTGAACTCACTGGGCTGATCGAAGAGAAGGACGGGGACTGGTATAAGGTTCGCAGCGGCTCAGGCAATGAAGACTTGTTTGTCTACTCAAGCCTCCTGAGTGCTGTGGGAGAGGTCGGAGTTAGAGAGCCGGAGGTCCCTGAACTCATCGTTTTGGATGAAGCTTGGCTTTCGCCGCAACTCGAGCAAACCAGCGATGTCATCGCGGCGGTGTCGGCTGATGTGGCGTCCCAGGACGAGGCCGATCGGATCTGGTTCAAGGTTGTGGTCGATACTTCCAACGGCGCATGGCAAGACTGCGGCGTCTATGGTCGCGACTCCATCCATTCCATCGAGGTCGAACGCGCAGGCACTTGGACGCCCGTTGAGGTTCAGAACGATCCGGACTTGGCGTTGAAAATCCGTGCGCTCGATCAAGAGGGTGGCGCCGTGATGGAGGTCTGGCCGTTCTCACGCGACTGGCCTGAAAGCCGAAAGATTCCCGTGAAGCTATCCACCTTAGCCCCCGGCAGCAGCGGTCGTGCTTTCAGCAGCCGCCGTGCAGAAGCGCCCTTGGAAGTTTGCGGCACTTTCACTGTCTATGTGGATGTCGTCGAAGCGCCCGAAGAGGGCTGATCGCGGCAGGGTTTCCTAAAGGAACGTTGGTGGTTATCGCGGTTTCCACGGTCAGTTTTGAATAAAGACTTTTCGGCGCCAAACTAGAACTTCTCGGGAACATAGAGCTCGGTCGGCAGGACCTTGCGCTCATATTCAGGGTTAAAGACGCGATCTGGCAGCTTGATCTCTTCGTGGTCGACAGGTCCGTAGGGGATCTGATCGAGAAAGTGGCTGATGCAATTCAAGCGTGCCCGTTTCTTATCATTGCCCTCGACGATGTACCACGGCGCCTCGGGAATATTGGTCCGCGCGAACATCTCTTCCTTGGCTTTTGTGTAGTGTTCCCATCGGACGCGGGATTGCAGATCCATCGGACTGAGTTTCCACTGTTTCAAGGGGTCATGGATACGCATCAGGAAGCGCATCTGCTGCTCCTCATCCGTGATGGAGAACCAGTATTTGATCAGTCGGATACCAGAGCGCACGAGCATACGTTCGAATTCTGGCACATCGTTCATGAACTCTTCGACCTGATCTTCGGTCGCAAAGCCCATCACCCTCTCGACTCCAGCCCGGTTATACCAGGAGCGATCGAACAGGACGATCTCGCCACCTGCGGGCAGATGCGGCACATAGCGCTGGAAGTACCATTGCGTCATTTCGCGGTCTGATGGTGCGGGCAAGGCGACCGTACGGCAAATCCGCGGATTGAGCCGCTGTGTGATCCGCTTGATAACGCCGCCCTTGCCCGCGCTGTCGCGGCCTTCGAAGATCACGACAATCTTTTCGTTGTTCGCGACGACCCAATCCTGGAGTTTGATCAGTTCGGATTGCAGCTCGAGCAGCCCGCGAAAATAGGTCCGACGATCGATCATATTGGGATGCGCGTTGCGGTAGATCTTGCGGACCTCCATCGACAGCGCGGGTTCCGAGATCTCGAGCTCATAGTCTTCGTCCAGCGTATCGGCAAGCTCCGCCTCCAGCCAATCCATTGCCGGTTTGTGATCCTCTGGATCCGCCATGAAAGCCCCCTTCGTTGCACAGGGCGTTGATGCCCGTGACGATAAGTGTTTGAGCTGATGAAATCATACAACGACGACGGGTTTATGAATGCCGGTTAGAAGTGTCCAAAAAGGGGCTGGATGCCTCATCGGGGATTGCTCGCGGCGCTGCGCCTTGGGCCTTATCTGTATAGGTGGTAGCTCTTAGCCATCGAAGCTGTACTGAAGAAGCTCGATATCGCGGGCATAGACGCGGGCGACGACCTTTTTCATCGGCTCTGTGTACAAGTCTTGATACGCCTTGGGGCGGGTCTTACCGGCATTCCGCTTTTTGAGTGTGTTTGGAATATCCAGGCGCTGACATATCAGATCGAAGTCTTCTCCGATCCGCTCAAAGCGACCCAAGAAATCAATTTCGGACAAGCGATTGCCATCTGGGCAAATGAAGCTGCATTGCGGGCGAAAGTGCAGGATCTGGGAGACATCCTCATGCGCGACATAGTTCATCACGAACGCTTCGAAGCCAGGGTAGAGATCGACCGAGTTACGCGCCATATCAGCATCGGTTTCCGCTATTCCGCCATCCTTGAGGAAGAAATAGGCCGAGACCAAACGGTCCCAGGGATTGCGCACGAAGGTGAATTTGAAGAAGCGTGAGAACTCAGCGTAAGTGAAGATCTGCTTGTAGCCAGAGATCGCGATATGCGCCCCTGCCCTGCACTTAAACAAGCTCTTGGCGATTGAGAGCCCGCCACATTTGGGAACATGGAGAAAGATGCATTCGTTTTCGAGAAAGGGTCGAACCGAGATATGATCCAGATCGGTTGGCACCTTGTTCCGAAGATTGGTAATTTTTCGATATGCTTTTGGATTAAAGAGCTTGGTTTTCAGACGTGAGGCATTGTGCTTGATCGCTGCTGCCGAGCTAAAGTTGCCTGTTTCAATCAGCATTCATGCGGTCCAACTGTCTGCGCGGCCCGTCAGACGGGCCGCGCAGCCTTAGCGTGTTACTTGATCCGGTACCAGTTCTCAATGTTATGGATCTCTGAATCCCAGGCCGTCATGTCAACGCCGCCGAGCGTGACGGAGTGGGCTGCAACCCGACCGCGGTGGATCAGCGGGATGATGGCACCTGCATCCATGAGCATGTCATTCAGCTCTTTCGCAATCCGCTGACGCTCTGCCGGTTCTGCTGTCACAGCATAAGTGGCGACAAGTGCGTCATACTCTTCGGTGCAGTAGCGCGGCATGTTGTTGGCCACCCACTGGTTCTCAGGGCTTGGGATCTCTTTGCAGGTCCACGAGCCCATATAGGCCTCTGGATCCGTGCCCGGGAAGTTGTTCGTGTACATCTCGATGTCCGCGAAGAACTTCTGGAACGTATCCGGCGTCGACTGATCACCACCGAAGAAGACCGACGCGTCGATGTTCTTCAGCTCAGTCTCAATGCCGATCTCAGCCCACATCTGCTTGATGAAAGCTTGCGTGCCCTGGCGGACCGAGTTGGTCGATGTCTGGTAGAGAACCGAGAGGCGTACGCCGTCCTTCTCTCGCACGCCGTCAGAGCCGACGACATAACCCGCATCATCGAGCAGCTTGTTCGCTGCCGCGACATCTTGGGTTTTGCACCAGTCATTCGCGGTCGACGCATAAGCTGCAGGGGCCGGTAGCACGTTGCAGGTGACTTTGCCCGCAGCGCCGTAGCCGGCATCCACCAGGATAGCCCGATCGATCGCCAGGCTCATCGCCTTGGTGACCGCGGTGTCGGTTAGGAACGGGTGCGGGTGCTTTACCGTTCCCCGCTCATCACCGAGAGCTGAATCTGGGTTGGTGAAGTTCACCATCAGACGCTCGACCGATGGGCCGAAGGCGGCGATGATCTTACCTTTGCCCTTGGCTTCCATCTGGGTGAGGATTTCGGGCTCGACCTGGAGGTTCCAGGCATAGTCGAACTCGCCGGTTTCCAGCACGGAGCGGGCTGCTGAGGCCGCATCGCCACCCCCTTTGAAGAGGACGTTGGCGAACTTCGGTTTATCCGCCTCGCGATACTTCTCGTTCATCGCATAGAGGACGACGTCATTGGCCTTAAACTCGGTCACCGTGTAGGGACCGGTGCCGTGGGGACCAAAATTTTCCTCAGTGCATTCTGGTGCTTTCGCGCCCATGCAATCCGCAAACTGTGCCTTTTGGATGATCGGGCTTTCCCCACCCACGAACGGTCCATAAGGGAATGGCTTTGCGACCGAGAAGCTGATCTTAACGGTAAGGTCGTCGATGGCTTCGATCTTCTCAACGTCGTTGAACTTGGCGGCTGCGTTACAGCCGCCTTCGGGGTGCAAGCAGTACTCGCCCGAGAAGACGACATCCGCTGCGGTTAACGGGGTTCCATCAGACCAGACAACGCCCGGTTTCAGTTTCCAGGTGATGGATTTTAGATCATCGGCGATCCCGCCGTTCTCGAGCGTTGGGATTTCAGCCGCCAGAGTCGGCAACATGTTGCCAGCCGGATCGTAGTTTGCCAGCGGCTCCAGCACCAGAGAGGAGCTTTCGATGTCTTTCGTACCACCCGAGAGATACGGGTTCTGGATCGATGGCGCCTGCCAATAGATGATGTTGAGCTGGCCATCTTCGCCGCGTTCGGCGAAGGCGGGGCTCGCCAGGAAAGCCGCAAGCGCGGTCCCAGCCAGGAGGCGTTTTGTCAGCATGGTTGTAATCTCCCTGTTATTGGATGCTGAGGTGGTGGATTGAGTGCCTTCCCAAGAGTCTTGGGAGGCGAGAGGGCCAGGCGCTGTAAAGCGCCGGGACCGTTTTGATTTGTGTGAGAAGGACAGTCTTAAGATCGCTGACCTTAAGCGGGGGAGAAACTATGCTCTGCACGTCGTCCAGCAAGAACGACCCCTTCCGTTGCATCTGTTGTGGATCGATTAAGACCACAACGACAGCACTTGGCAAGGAAAGGTTGCAGTGCAGCGTAAACCTAAGCCCTGTGCTTGACACGCTCGCGGAAAGTTGATGCCTTCTGCGCCGGGAAACGCCTTGGAGAAATCGATGCGAAAAATGATTGGGCCGGCCTTGGCCCTGAGTTTGACAGCCTGCGCAGCGCCGGAGCGACCGTCTTCAGGTTTTGTTTGGTGTGAGTACTATGCGAGCCGGGTCTATTTTTCGCCGATTGTCCCCTCGACAGAACCTATCAAAGGCCGTTTATGCGACGGGTTTGCGAAGCTGATCGTCGAGGAATGGAACGAAACGGAAAGCGGGTTTCTGCCGGACACGCTGGCCTATCTGACCGAGGCCGAGGCGCAAGAGCGCCGACAATGGTACATCACGACAAAACAACGCAACGGACAGGAGGTTGTAACGGTCGACTGGCAACCCTAGTCCTTAGAAGGACGTGCACCCGCAACAGGAGATCCGCCGATGCCGACCATCAACCGCTTTGCTGACCTGCAAGAAGAGATCACTGGCTGGCGCCGGGATCTGCATATGAACCCCGAGTTGCAGTTCGATGTGCATCGCACGGCGGGGCTCGTAGCGCGCAAACTGCGCGAGTTCGGCTGCGATGAGGTCATTGAAGGGATTGGTCAAACGGGTGTCGTGGGTTTGATTAAAGGGCGCGAGACCAGTTCGGGCAAAGTCATGGGAATGCGCGCGGATATGGATGCGCTGCCAATCCTGGAGCAGACTGGCAAGTCCTATGCCTCGACCGTTCCGGGCAAAATGCATGCATGTGGCCACGATGGGCACACCGCGATGCTGTTGGGTGCTGCGAAGTACCTCTCGGAGACACGGAATTTCGACGGTGCAGTCGCAGTGATTTTCCAGCCCGCAGAAGAGGGCGGCGGCGGCGGCAAAGAAATGGTCGATGACGGGATGATGGAGCGTTTCGGCATCACCGAGGTCTATGGAATGCACACAGCACCAGGTGTGCCAGTTGGTGAATTCTCGATCCGGCCCGGGCCGGTTTTGGCATCTGCAGATGAGTTTGAGATTCGTATCAAAGGCATAGGCGGGCACGCGGCATACCCACATGAATGCATCGATACGACCTTGATTGGCGCGCAGATGCTCCAATCCTTGCAGACCTTAGTGGCGCGCAATGTGGATCCGGTGAAATCGGCGGTGGTGTCCTGCTCGCTCTTTGAGGTCGACAGCACCGCGACAAATGTCATTCCCGAGACGGCACGGATCAAGGGAACAGTCCGGACGTTGGACGGCAAAATTCAGGACCTGGTCGAGGAGAAGATGAGGCGGATGGTCAAGCATATGGCCAAAGCCTTCGGTGGAGACGCCGAGTTACACTATGAGCGACACTACCCGGTCACCGTTAACCATGACGGCCAGACAGCCTTCGCCGCTCAGGTCGCCCGCGAAGTGGCGGGCCAAGGTAAAGTCGTCGACAACGCACCTCCACAATTGGGGGCCGAGGACTTCTCATTCATGCTGAATGAGCGACCGGGCGCGTTCATCTTTGTCGGCAATGGCGACACAGCTTATTGCCATCACCCTCAATTCGACTTTGACGACGAAGCAATCCCGCATGGATGTTCTTACTGGGGCCGATTGGCTGAGACAGGAATGCCGCTGAAAGGCTAACAAGCGCACACGTTTGCGGGAGGAGTGCTCGTCTGGCCATGGGTGCTCAGCTAGGTGAGGGGCATGATGTTTCTCACCTCAGATCAAATTGCCAAACTCGAACCACGAGGCCGTCGCTTCGACGGGACCGATCGCCGGTTGCCGTTGAAATCCGCCTTGATCGAGGCGGGTGAGTTTGGGCCCGGACAGACGGCTGGGCGGTTTTACCCGATGGCATGTGTTGCCCTCGAAATTACACAGCGGTGTAATCTGGACTGCTCGCTTTGCTATCTTTCTGACCGGGCGGAGGCCGCACATGATGTGCCTATGCCTGCCCTGATCGATCGGATCGAATCGGTTCTGAGCCACTACGGCCCAGGCACTTCGATCCAGATTTCGGGCGGCGATCCGACCTTGCGCAAGATCGAGGACCTGGAACAGCTCTGCCACGAGATCCGAGCGCGCGGCATGCGCTCCTGTCTGATGACCAACGGAATCCGAGCGAAGCGCCCTTTTCTCGAACGCCTCAGTGCAGCGGGTTTGGACGACATCGCCTTTCACGTTGATCTGACACAAGAACGCAAAGGCTATGAAAGCGAAGCAGCACTTAACAACGTACGCAGGGACTATCTCGCCCGCGCTCGTGGTCTTGGTCTTAGGGTGCTTTTCAACACGACGATCTTCGATGGCAATCTAAGTGAAATCTCAGCGCTGGCTGCGTTTTTTCGCGCCCATGCAGATGAGATCACGTTAGCTTCTTTCCAGATGCAGGCAGAAACTGGACGCGGGGTGCTGGGGAGCCGAGGGGGTGCGATCACGCAAGCAAGTGTGATGGAAACCTTGGAGCTTGGCGTTGGGTGCAGATTAGATTTCGACACAGCTCAGATCGGCCATCAGAGCTGCAATCGGTATGCGTCAATTCTAACCTCTGGTAGAAAGTCTGTCTCAGCACTGTCTAACCAGGCGCTCTTTCACCACGTGTTCCCGATCTTGGAGCGTTTGGAGCGCCGCATCGATGGCCACTCGGAGATTTGGGAGACTGGACTTCGTCTCGCGCTGTTCAAGCCCTTGTTGGCACTCAGATTAGCTGCTCATGGAATTAGGCGCTTATGGGCGCTGCGGGGCGGTTTGATCCGAACAGGTCGCGTTCATCGGATGGCCCTGCTGATCCATAACTTTATGGATGCAGAAAAGCTCGAGGAAGATCGCTGCAAGTCGTGCGTCTTCATGGTGATGACGGGAGATGGTCCGATCTCGATGTGTGTCCACAATGCGAGACGCGATGAGCATCTCTTTCAGCCGGTTCAGATGAAGGAAGGCTGGTGGAGTGCAGCAACCGGTCAGACAACGAAAACCCCGGCGCCTGAGCTGCCGGGGTCGTTGCCATTTAAACGTCTGAAAGGACGGTCTAGGGCGGCGGCACTGTCCGAGCGTCAAGCCACCGATTAAGGATCAGCCGCAAGACTGCCCCTTGCCAAGGAATGCTTCGATCTGGCTGCGGTGCAGCCCCATATCGCTGAGCTGGCGGTCGCTCAGTCCTTTTAGATCCATTTCGGCTTTTGCCCTCGCGCGGTCACGGGACAGGATACAATAGAGAGTGTCGAGCATCTCCGGTCCTCCTTCTAGTCAGTCTTCGGTAGAGTGCTACCTATGAATGCTGAGGTCCGATGTAAGGGGTGCTCACGAATAGCTGAATTGCACCGAGCGCATGGCTCAGCGGACCTCGGCACCAAGCTCCGCAGGTTCCAACTTTCGGGTGTAATCAATGATCTCTTCAAGTTCATCTTCAGTCAGTTCGACCGGCGCAATCGGTGAGGGGAGATGCTCGGGGAATGGATCGGTAACACCTGCGATTTGCGTGAAGGCGGGATGCGGTGCCAATGCGTAGAAGGCGCGCATCTTATCCTCCCAGTTCGTCCAGTTCCGCATCACGCTGAACTTTGGCGTTGAACCGATACCGCCCATCCGGTTGGACGGGCCAATCACATGGCAGCGTCCGCATTTAAGATAAACCAGCTTCTCCCCAGGTAAAAACTCGATCGCATGGGCGGGCCACGCAACGAGGAGAAACGGAAGAAGCAACAGGCATCTCATCTTCATACTAAACGCCCTGAGATGCGTCTTTGGCAAGCGAAGGGTGCGACATTCTGGTATCTTAAGAGTACTCGACCGATCAAAGCAGGGCCAAAGCAGGATTTCCTCCATGACATTGACGACTGATCTACGCCCGACAGGTGCGCCCGCCTACAAGGCTGCGCTGAAGGCGCTCCAGGCAGCAGACGACTGCCGAATTGGGCATATCGATTGCGGTGTGGCCGAGCATGAGGGCATTGGTTGGGTGCCCGGTGAGGCGGCACCAAAACACATACTCCTATCCGAGGGGCGTGATTTTATGGGGCCTGTGGGAACTCCTCCGATCGCTGATCTGAAGGTAGGGCCCAGCCTCTCGGACCAATTAAGCGATTGGCCGGATCATGGCATCAAAACCCTGTCGATCATCCTCTCTAATGTGAAAGGCAAGCTGAATGGCGTCGCGCCAGGCGCCCAAGTCATCCCGACGCGGATCGCGGATGGACCCGTGTTCCAAGATCAAGATCAAAGGGACAACATGGGCCTCGCGGTCGCTGCATTGAACGATCCCTCGAAGAAAGTCGCCGTGATGTCGATTTCGATGGGGAACCCCGGGAACCTCGGCTTCTTTCAGCCCATTCTCTCTCTTCTGGGTCAGAAATCGGGATTCAATCACCAAACGATCGGAGCGTTTAACCGCGCCTATGACCTGGGGATTGTAGTCGTCGCAGCGGCAGGTCAGGTGATTGACCGCATGGTCTATCCGGCGCGCTTCCCGCGCACAATCGCGGTTGCAGGCCATTCCGCGAACCGTTTGGTCCATTATCCGAGCATGGGATACGACTTGCAGGATCAGGTCGATATTTGGGCGCAGGCGTTGGATGTGAACCGCGCCTTTGCGCATCAGGATCGGTGGGGCCGCACAGTTCGTGGGTTCGCCAGCGATCCAACAGACACCGAGGGCGACGTCTCGGGAACCTCCTACGCGACACCGCAAGTTGCGGCGACCGCAGCGCTTTGGCTGAACACATGGAAGGCAGAGCTGCCGGAGATCGGCGCACCCGACGCCTGGATGCGGGTCGAGGCCTTCCGCAGAGCGCTTCGGGCAGGAGCTGACGAACGTGCTTTGCAACTTCGCGCTATCGGGCGAGGGTCAGTAGATGCTTGGCTGCTCAACATCGAACGGACCTTGGGCCAAGCACCGGATCTGGACGGTTTGGAGAAACGTGCGGAGGGCCGCTAAGGCATAGATTTGCCTGGATGTTTCTGTAAGGTTGATGATGGAAGCTGGTTAGTTGCGTGAATACGACCCCAAGACAACGACCGAAATCACCCACCAAAAACAGAGCTGCTGGACTCTTTGTCAGAAGACCGATGACCCCGATCAGGCACTGATCCGAAGCTGTTTTCGGGGCTGGCAGATGGGGCCCGATCTCAGTCGCGGCTTGAGCGATCGCGCCTAGGTTCTCATCGCCCTTCGGCCGATCATCTAGTTTTATGGCCAACGAAAGCCCAAATCAGCGCGTCATTTTCAATGGTCATTTTCAAGCCCTCCTTAGAGTGTCTGGTTTGACGCGACCATACTTTGATTGCCATGTAGCGGCAATGTCACCGTGGAGCCACTATTCCTGAGGACGAGGCCCTCATTTCTGGCGCATCCGAGGGCCAGGCGCCGGCTGCGTGGGATTGGATCGAAACGTCTGGCGAGCAGCGTTGTGTGGATGGTCCGCCACTTCCCACATATCGAGGACGGGTGTAACGCAAGCATCGGTTGCAGCGAAAAGATCAGACCAGTGCTCCCGGTCTTCGCGGGCGAAGACCTAGGCCATCCGATTGGCAAGCTTTGGCCAAGTGCTGCGATCTGCTTGATCCCAACCCTCGTCGATCAGACCCAGGCCCGACATCATCGCTGCAAAGAACTGTGGCTCAATCGCGCCCACGGCAACGAAACGGCCGCAGGAGCAGCGGTAACAGCGATAAAATGGAGCGGCGCCATCAAGGAGGTTCGATTCTCTCCCTCGCATCCAGATGCCGCTGGCCGCCCAAGCATAAAGGAAACTCATCTGGCTCGCGGCACCGTCGAGCATCGCCGCATCGACGACCTGACCCCGACCGGTGCGCCCGGCCTCCATCAAAGCTGCGAGCATGCCAAAGGCGGCATAGAGCCCTCCACCACCGAAATCACCGATCAGATTTGCAGGCGGCAGAGGCGGTCGGTCCGCCGGGCCCATTAGAGCTAAGGCACCTGAAAGTGCGATGTAGTTGATGTCGTGGCCCGCTGTTTTTGCAAGCGGTCCCTCCTGTCCCCAACCGGTGATCCGGCAGTAAACCAGGGCTGGGTTGGCGGCGAGCATCGCCTCGGGACCGAGTTTGAGTTTCTCCATGGCACCTGGGCGCAACCCTTCGATGAGCCCATCGGCGGAGGCGACGAGGCGTACAGCCTCCAAGAGATCATCCATATCCTTGAGGTCGAGGGTGACATCGCTCCTGCCCCGCAGCATGATTTGGTCACCTGTGTCCGCAATCAACGGCCCCCTTGCAGCTTTTGGACGGGAGATGCGGATCACCTCAGCGCCCAAATCCGCCAGCAGCATGCCAGCATAGGGCGCAGGCCCGATCCCTTCGAACTCGACAATGCGGATGCCCGCTAGTGGTGATGCCATCTGCCCCCTCCCAGTTTTTCGAGAGACACTGGCGGGGTAGGCGCTCTCTTGCAAGACCGCGCCGTGCCACGCATTCTCGCCAGATGTCCCGACCTGGTCCCCGAAATACGATTACCGATGTTCCCGGCATCACGGTAGGCAATGCTGAGAACTTCGATCTGGTCACTGGGACGACGGTTGTTCTGGCAGACAAACCCGCTGTTGCTGCGGCCGACGTGCGTGGTGGCGCGCCGGGGGTCCGCGACACCGAAGCCCTCGCGCCGACAGCGATGGTTCAACAGGCGCATGCGATTTGCCTCTCAGGAGGCTCGGCCTTTGGTCTCGATGCGGCCGGCGGCGTGATGGATTGGTTGCGGCGAAAAGGCCGGGGTATCGAAATCGGGACCGCCCGCGTGCCAATCGTGCCTGCTGCGATCATCTTCGATCTGCTAACCGGGCCTGATCCGTCTTGGGAGGCACCGCCATGGTGGGATCTGGGGCTTCGTGCAGCCGAGACAGCTAGCCGAGACTTCTCTCTCGGGAATGCTGGGGCTGGTCTCGGCGCCATCGCAGGCCAGATCAAGGGCGGGCTCGGAACGGCATCGGCCGTTCATGGCGAGTTGATTGTCGGCGCCCTCGCCGTTTCCAACCCCGTCGGCTCCGTCACGATGCCGGGAAGCAATCACTTCTGGGCCTGGGCGCTCGAGCAAGAGAACGAATTCGGCGGATTGGGCGCGCCTAACAACGTTGGGGACCTGGGCGAAATGGCACTCAAAGGATCCGAGGCCAACACAACCCTCGTTGTTGTTGCAACAAATGCCACGTTGGATTGGGCGCAATCAGGTCGTCTTGCGATCATGGCGCAAGATGGGTTTGCCCGGGCAATTCGGCCAGTGCATTGCCCCATGGATGGCGATACCGTCTTCGTGCTTGCAACCGGAGAAGTAGCGCTGCCCGACACGGCCGCAACGATTGCACGGCTTGGCATGATGGCAGCTGATTGTGCTGCGCGGGCGATTACCCGCGGTGTTTACGAAGCGCGAGCGCTGGCTGGGATAAAAGCATGGCGTGATCTCGAAAGGTGAGATCTCGGAGAACCAAGCGGAATGCTGCTCCGCAGCATACGCCGCATCTGAGCGCCCTTAAGGGCGCATTGGCCTCCCGCCCGACTTCCAGCAAAGACTTACGAGCTATGCGCCGAGCATCCCGGCATGCGGTACGCATGTAGGACGGGCATCGCCCGGCGGGATCCTTTTTGGGATCCGGGATGCCTGCGTGCTTTTCCGCTAGGGCCCTTACTCTCGAGCTATTGAGGTCGAACCGATCATCTCGCCAGTCTCCGCATCAAAGACTCTCAGCACTTCGCCCTCTGGTCCGTCGGTTGCGATTAGCACCGTAGAAGCTCCGCGCCCAAGGGCGATGATTGCCGCACCTTCGGGTAAAACAAACCGATCCGCGGCAATCGGTTTCTGCGCGGCTGGCTCCGTGAAAACACCAAGCCGGATGACAAAGATTGCCACCATCGCTAGCATGCCAAAGATCAGAACCGAGGTCAGGATCGTTACCAAGAGACGCAAGTTGCGTAATTGTGGCGGCTCCTCAAACTCTTCCTCTGGATCATGTATGGGAGACGGCATGGAGGATCCTTCGGGTGAGGACGCGGACGTAATCCGCCTGGATGTGCCCGAGACGGCGGTTGGACAACGGCTCGACAAAGCTCTCGGCCTCGCGGCGACGGATGTGCCCGGTCTCTCCCGCTCCCGAATTGCGAGCCTGATTTTGGAGGGTGCGCTAGAGGACGCAGACGGGCGGACCGTCTCTGACGTCAAGCGCAAAGTCAAGGCAGGCGAGGTTTGGTTCCTTACCATGCCTCAACCTTTGCCAGCCGAACCGGAGCCGGAGAACATCCCCTTAGAGATTGTGCATGAGGATACTGAGCTGATCGTGGTCAACAAACCTACAGGCATGGTCGTTCACCCGGCGCCCGGGTCGGAAACCGGAACGCTGGTTAACGCGCTCCTCTATCACTGCGGCGATGAATTGCTGGGCATCGGAGGCGAGCGTCGCCCTGGCATCGTGCATCGGATCGACAAAGACACCTCCGGCCTCTTGGTTGTGGCAAAGACGCAAGCGGCACATGCCGGTCTGGCCGCGCTATTTGCCAGCCATGACATTGACCGGCTCTACCGGGCTATTTGCTGGGGCGAGCCAACGCGCCACGATCCGCGGATTGGTGGTCTCGGAGGTGTTTCCTTGGTTCCAGATTGGATCCGGATTGAGACGCGGATTGGGCGCCATCGCGCGGACCGCAAACGGATGGCAGTGCTGCAGGGCCCGAATGAGGGGCGCAACGCGGTTACATACCTTCGCACGATCCGTCGGATCGGTCCGGCGAGCCTCATCGAATGCCGCCTGGAGACCGGCCGAACCCATCAGATTAGGGTCCACGCAAGCTATCTGGGACATGCGTTGATCGGCGATCCGGTCTATGGACGAAAGGCCGCAGGTCATACGCAAGATGCAACTGTTTCGGCTTTAAGAGTTTTTCCACGCCAGGCACTACATGCTGCCGTCCTTGGTTTTAAGCACCCGATTTCAGGGAAAAATCTCCGCTTTGAAGTAATGTTTCCAAAGGATCTCAAAGAGTTGATGGAAACTTGCGATCAGCAGAAACCAATCCCACGTTAATCTCATAGCAATCGGGGAAACGCGACCTGTGATTGAACGCAAGCTGTTGACACCCCATATGCAAGGTAACCGAACAAGGGACCAAAATGACAACGACCTATTCCACGCTCCCGGCACCATCGCCTGAGCAGGGCCTCAGCCGCTACCTCTCTGAAATCCGGAAGTTCCCGATGTTGGAGCAGGAGCAAGAGTTCATGCTGGCCAAAGCTTGGGTGGACCATGGCGACAAAAATGCAGCCCATCAGCTGGTGACCTCGCATCTGCGCTTGGCGGCGAAGATTGCGATGGGCTATCGCGGATATGGACTGCCGACCGCTGAAGTCGTGTCCGAAGCCAATGTCGGCCTTATGCAGGCGGTCAAACGGTTCGATCCAGACAAAGGCTTCCGCCTGGCAACCTATGCTATGTGGTGGATCCGAGCGTCGATTCAGGAGTACATCCTACGCTCGTGGTCCTTGGTGAAGCTCGGCACGACGGCGGCTCAGAAGAAGCTGTTCTTTAATCTGCGTAAGGCGAAATCAAAGATCGGCGCGTTGGAAGACGGTGATCTGCGTCCCGAGCATGTCGAGAAGATTGCGACCGACTTGAACGTTACCGAGGATGAGGTCGTCTCGATGAACCGCCGGATGTCCGGTGGTGGTGACAGCTCCCTCAACGTGCCGCTGAAGGGCGACACGGAAGGCAGCTCGGAATGGCAGGATTGGCTCGCCGATGACGATGCCGACCAGGCCGCTAGCTATGCCGAGAGCCAAGAACTCGATGCACGGCGCGAGCTTCTAATCGCTGCTATGGAAGGGCTGAACGAGCGCGAAAGCCACATCCTGACCGAGCGGCGGTTGCGCGAAGACCCGATCACTCTGGAAGAGCTTTCACAGCAATATAATGTGAGCCGTGAGCGGATTCGCCAAATTGAGGTTCGTGCATTCGAGAAGCTGCAAAAGAAAATGCGGAGCCTCGCCTCCGAGAAAGGAATGCTTCGGGTCAGCGCCTGACCCGAAAGCACCCATCTTATCCAAACTCGTTTAGATCTGACCACTTTCTTTCCAGCAGTGCGCCGTCCAATGGACGTCGCACAAGCAAAAGCGGCGTCGGCCAATGGCCCACACCGCTAGGTTCGAACTCGTTCAAAGATGGATCAGCCCGTGGGCGCTTCACAGCCCTGCACATCGACCGCCATGCCGTCCGCCAGAACCGTCATCCGCACATCTTTGCGAGAGATCCAGGCATCATCGAATAGGATCGAAAGCGTTGCTTCGACATCGATTTGAGAGCCTTGACCTACGGTCTCAGCAGAATGGAACCAAATGCCATCAGGGCCTTCCAAAAGAACCGTTGGCTCCTCAATCTCATGGTCAAAGGTCAAGCTTGCGCTGAAGTTGCGGTCTTTTCCCGCACCGCGAATGGCGCAGACTGCCCTTTCCATTCCCATGTCATGACCCGAAGCTGGCACCGAGGCCATCGCACTTAGCACCCGATCAATTCCTTCGGTCATATCGGCCGGGATCAATTGGCTCAGCGTAGTGTGCTCGAGCACGCAGATCTCTCGACAAACGCCGAGGTCCATGGTGACGTTCAGGTCGACGGGCCTGGTAGGATCGACGGGCGTGATCTTGATAGGCAAGGTCACCTGATCCTCATAACCAACCGTGGTCATGCCGAAACTCTGAAATACCTCAGGAGCAGGCCAGTAAACTTCGACGCCGGCAAGATTGTCGGAGGCCGACCAATCGATCGTAGGAGGGATCCCGGCCTCGCCCGGACTACGCCAATACGTCTTCCATTCCGGCTCAAGCAGAAGATCGAGCCCTATCATGCGCGTGCCATCCGCCTCGGGCGCGCCTGGAATCAACTCGGCCGTCACAAAGGATTGGCCGGTTGAAAACAAAGCCTGTGCGCCCACCGGGCTAGCTAGGATTGTTGTGAGCGCGAGCGCACTCAAGGTGCAAGCGATACGTCTTTCCATGCGAATGACATAGTCGATGGGCTAATCTGACACCAGCCTGCCTCACGCATAGTTGCGATTCCGATCGCAGAACGTCATCATTAGGCGATGGCTGAGACCCTAGACCTCATCCCTAGTTTTCTGGACGGGCATCTTTTGATTGCCATGCCTGGAATGAGCGATCCGCGTTTTCATCGAACGCTGATTTACCTCTGCGCCCACTCACCCGATGGCGCTATGGGCCTGATCGTAAACAAACCAGCTGAAACCTTGAAAGTGAGTGATCTCTACGAACGCCTCGACATTGCCCATGGATCCGACTTGCCGGATGAAAGCGTGCGCTTCGGCGGTCCAGTCGAGACCGGAAGGGGCTTTGTCCTGCATTCCGGCGACTACTACGCGCCCGAGGCGACCATGCGTGTTGATGGGCGGGTTTCTATGACCGCAACGTTGGAGATCTTGCATTTGATGGCCGCAGGCGAAGGTCCGTCAGAACGTATGGTTGCACTTGGATATGCAGGATGGTCGCCTGGACAGTTGGAGATCGAGTTGCAAGCCAATGGATGGTTGCTCTGTCCTCCGGACCGAGACCTCCTGTTTGGTACAGATAATGACGCCAAATGGGATCGCGCGCTGGCGAAACTCGGCATCAATCCATGCTTGCTTTCGGCGGGCGGTCGCGCCTGAGCATTATTGCGTCAGGATCAATTCTGACTGAATGACGTTGCCGATGATCTCGAGTTCACATGCGATTACCTTTCGAAGCAGTCAAACAATCTGTCTTGGATAGGAGTTTCCCATGACAAAGATCCTGCGAATTGATGCATCTATGCGCCGTCAAGGCTCGGTAACCCGTGATCTGGCCGACAAGATTGAGGAGCGTATTCTCATGGCCACCAAGAAGAGCGAGGTCCAGCGGCGCGATCTGACCGACGCCATTCCCCAAATCGATGAAGCCTGGATCGACGCAAACTTCACAGATCCTGACGCGCGTAGTGCGGACCAAAAGGCGCGCTTGGGATTGTCAGACGAGCTTGTCGACGAACTGCGTCAGGCGGATGTCGTGATCCTCGCAGTCCCTGTCTACAACTTTGGCGTACCCGCCGCTTTTAAAGCTTGGGTTGACCAGATTTGCCGGGCACGTGAGACATTTCGCTATACTGAAAACGGCCCGGTGGGGCTGTTGCAAGGCAAGAAAGCAATCCTGGTCAGCGCTTCGGGCGGAACCGAGATTGGCAGTGCGATCGATTTCACGACCCCTTATGTGAGGCATATCCTCGGCTTCATTGGGATTACGGACGTCACCATAATTGGCGCTGGGCGCATGAGTATCGATGCTGACGCAGCGCTTGCATCAGCGATCGAGCAAATTGACGAGATGGCAGCTTAGAAGGGCGCCTGTTAGACTTTCTGCCTCTGGGGCACGAAGAGTTTTGGTCCCGCTACGACCGGCTCTTCGACCCTTCCAGCGGTGGGAACCTCGTTTTTGCGGCTGCCTCAGTCCAGTCCATGTGATTGCGCACGTATTCCTGCGAGGCATCGCGGGGCGGGTTATAGTCCCAGGAGGTCAGCAGCCCGGCTTCCATCGCGGCATGGATTGCACGTCGTTGTTTCTGGGTCGCGATCACATGCGTTCTGATCGCGTTGCTGTCCCATCGCATTTTCACCTCTTCGGCAAAAGCCGACGATAGCTCAGCATAGCCCGGATCATTGGCAAGATTGATCCGTTCGCCAGGGTCTGTATCCAAATCGAAGAGTTGCGGCGGGTCTATATCGCAGTGGATGTACTTAAATTGCCCCCGTCGAATCATGAAAATCGGATGAGACGCACACTCGGCACAATACTCGACAAGAGCTTCGTCAGGGTCATCCTCAGCCCGCCCTTCAGCCAGTGGCAACAGAGACCGTCCGTCAATCGGCATCCCAAGTTCTGGTGAACTGGCCGCGATGTCGAGCATGGTTGGAAGGATATCGACGAGCGAGCAAGCCTCCGAAACCTCGCGCGGCCCCATTCCGGGCCCAGCCATCACAAGAGGCACGCGGGCTGAATGCTCGAACATCGCCATTTTGTACCAAAGCCCGCGTTCACCGAGCATATCTCCGTGATCGGCGGTGACGATAACAATCGTATTGTCGAGCTGACCTGACTCCTCTAGAGCCTGGACGATCACCCCAACCTTGCTGTCGAAATACGAGGTATTGGCATAGTAGGCGTGCCGCGCGTTGCGGACTTCCTCCTCCGAGAGCTCAATCTTGTCTGCCTCGATCCCATGCATCAGTCGGGCTGTGTGCGGATCGACTGGTGCCTGAGTATCGGGCATATCGATTTCAGCGTGATCGTAGAGGTTCCACCATTCAGGCCGGGCGACATACGGGTCATGCGGGTGGATAAAGCTGACTACCATCGCGAAGGGATTAGTTCCCTCCATCGCATACTCAAAAATACGGCGACGCGCGAAAAAGGCCGTCTCCTCATCATACTCGATCTGGAATGTGGTGCTGGCGACGCCCGCTTCCCGAACCGAGTCCATGTTGTGATACCACTTATCTATCCGTTCATCTGCGAGCTCCCAATCAGGGGTCCAAGCGTGGTCCGAGGGATAGATGTCAGTTGTCAGCCGCTCCTCAAACCCATGGAGCTGATCCGGCCCAACAAAGTGCATCTTGCCCGAAAGGCAGGTCCGATAGCCCGCCTGGCGCAGGTAATGCGCAAAAGTCGGCACCGAAGCCGGAAACTCGGACGCATTGTCATAGGCCGCGATCCGCGTCACCAACTGACCGGACATGAAGCTGAAACGCGACGGCGCGCAGAGCGGTGCGTTGCAATAGGCCGCATCAAAACGCACACCACGGGCCGCCAGTGCATCGATATGCGGTGTTTGCACCAAAGGATGACCATAGCAACCCGTAAACTGCGGCGCGAGCTGGTCGGCCATGATCACGACAATGTTAGGGCGTTGGGACATGGGGGAGATCTCCGAAACAGGGAGTCCGATTGGAGGCGTGCGTCCTCATCTGTCAACAGATTTCGACACCCAGCCCCGAGCGCTTGCAACTCTCACGCCTCAGGTGTAACACCCGCCCCAGGCACCCGTAGCTCAGCTGGATAGAGCGCTGCCCTCCGAAGGCAGAGGCCAGAGGTTCGAATCCTCTCGGGTGCGCCAGAAAATCCGCCGGTTGTTAACCCGCTCCATCGCCGATGTCTAAATCCGCAATGTGGTTCGCAATGACATCTACCCCGACGTGTGGAACGGCCTCTGGTTGAGCCGCATTTTCGAGCTTCTTCGACACAGTTTCCAGCACTGACCGACGCTTGCTGAACGCCTATGGCGATGGGTTCTCGTTGTCATTTCTGAGCCAGATGTCGATTACGACCGGGGTCTGGCGGGTCGTCGCTAGCTGGTCGTTATTGAGCATCTCGAGCTGAATTGTGCCAGCAACAGTCGGATGGCGGAGGCTTACTGGACGTGGAGACGCTTGGTTTTCTTGTGCCACTCGGTGAGATACAATAGCTTCCACCGCTTCCTTCGCGAGAACTAAGTGGACTTCGCCCCGCCATTTCTGGGGACAATTGCGAGCATTTAAGTCATGCTAAGTGAAATCCTCGTCGGCTAAACTGAAAGTCGCCGCAGCAACTCGTGACGCGACTAAATCGTTTGCCAAGGGGGCAGGTCGCCTAGATGCTTAACGAGGAAGTCCATAAAAACTCTCACCTTCGGCGAGAGGACGTTCGTCTTCGGATAAACCAGCCAGAGAACATGACCATCACCGCCCTGAAACTCGGGGAGAATGCGCACGAGCTGTTTTGACTGGATCTCCGCGTATACACTCCAAAGTGAGTTAAGCGAGATACCTACTCCGGCGAGCGTTGCCCGCTTTAAGGTAAGACCGTCATCGACGATCAGCTGGGTATTCGACTTTAAGGGATCGAAGGCAGCGAGTTCTCCGGTTGCTTTTTTGAGGACGCGTTTCTGTTGGCCCCGAAACGCAATGAGTTTGTGCCTCTCCAAATCTGTGGGCAACTCGGGAACGCCAAACTGCTCGAGGTATTCAGGAGAGGCCACAAGAATACGGGTGTCGTCCGCAAGCTTACGGCCCTTTAGACTGGAATCGGTCAGCGGTGCATTTCGCAGCGCAAGATCGAAACTTCCCTCGATCAAATCAAACTGGGTGTCGGACAGTCTGAGATCGAGCGTTAGGTCAGGAAACTCCCTCAGAAATGTTGGCAGAATTGGCGCAATGTAGAGCTGGGCAAAGGTGCTGGGTGCCGCGAACCTGATCGTGCCACTCACCTTTGCATTCCCTTTGCCAAGGGCTGCGAAGGCCGCGTCTTCCTGGGCCAGCATCTCGCGCGCAAAGGGCAGGAAGTCTTCACCCTCAGCCGATAGGGAGACTTTTCGGGTCGACCGGTGCAGCAGGTCAGCCCCGATCAGATGCTCCAACTTCGCCAGCTTGGCACTTGCCACCGCGGGCGCCATGCCAAGCTCGCGACCAGCGGCACTGATGTTCAACATTTCGCTGGCAAGAACAAAGAGACGGAGGCTCTGCGTATCCATCGATTATATCCGAATTCCATATTCAGCTTCATTCAAACAGGCATTTGTATCCCAAATGCAATTCATATGTTCGGATAACAGGGTTTGCCGTGCCTGCTGAAGGTTTGCACGGCAAGGTCGGATAATAGTTCTTTCACGCTCATGAGGCTCAGAGAATGCTGGACAAGCCAACGAAGACCGCCTTTCCCGCCATCAATTCCGCCTACAACTTGGTCTTTAGGCCGGGACGCTTGAGCATCGGCCTTGTCCTACCGCTCGAGGCCTATGAGGTCGGTGCAGCGCCCTTGTTGGACCAGCATCTTGAGCTGGCGCAGTTTGCCGAAGAGCTCGGTTTCTCCGCGCTCTGGCTGCGAGATGTCCCCTTTAATGTACCGAGTTTTGGCGACCCGGGGCAGATGTTTGACCCTTTCGTCTATCTCGGCGCCTTGGCAATGACGACAAAAAGGATCGCGCTGGGTACGGCGAGCATCATCCTGCCACTACGCCACCCCGCGCATGTGGCAAAGTCGGCGGCGACGGTGGATGTTCTGTCCGGCGGGCGTCTCTTGATGGGTGTTGCTTCGGGCGATCGGCCCGAGGAGTATCCCGCGATGAATATGAGCTTCCCCGATCGGGGTGAGCGTTTCCGCGAGAGCGTGGCCTATATGCGCGCGCTCACTCAGGACTTTCCGCGGTTGGAGAACGCCCATGGCAGCCTCGACGGGCGCGTCGATATGCTGCCCAAACCGATGGCAGGGCACATTCCAATGCTTATCACTGGTGGAAGCCGGCAAACGCCGGATTGGGTGGCGGCCCACGGGGATGGGTGGATGACCTATCCGCGTGATTCAGCCTCCCAAGGGCGGGTGATTGCCGATTATCGTCGGCGCATCCGTGGGGCCGGCGCCGACGATAAGCCAGTGATGCAATCGCTCTATGTCGATCTGGACAGCGACCCTGATGCGCCGCCGCGCCCAATCCATCTGGGCTTTCAATCGGGTACAAGCTTCCTGCGGCACTATCTCGAGGAGATCCAATCTCTTGGGGTCAATCACGTGGCGCTGAACCTCAGGTTCAATCGGAATGATATCAAGACGACGCTGACACAGCTGTCGGCAGAGCTGTTGCCCGGATTTCAGTGAGAGTGATCCTGAAGTGGGAATATTATCTTCAAATACTATATTCTGAAGATCTGAATCGGTCATTCAGGATCTTTGAGAAGATAATATAATCCCCCTCCAGATACCGGGGCAGTGCCCGGCATCCATCAAGAGACAAAAACTCACCACCTCCCGCCTCGGCCCTCGTGACCGCGGCTCAGATAGGGATTGCCCGATGAAATACGAGAACTTCCAGACGTTTAACGTCAAAGTGGAGAATGCAATTGCCACCGTCACCTTCGACTTCGGATCAGTGAACGTCCAGGGCCAGGAGATGCTGGCCGACCTCAACAGCCTCGCTATGCGCCTGGAGCGGGACCGTGACACCAAGGTCGTCATCTTCCAGTCCGCCAACCCCGAGATCTGGGTCTGCCACTATGACACCGAGCTCCTGAAGGACATGTCGACCGAGGTGGTCTCGCGCGATGAGGCCGATCTGCTCGACCTTCAGGCGGTCTGCGAGCGCATCAGCAAGGTGCCACAGGCCACCATCGCCAAGCTCGAAGGGTTTGCCCGCGGCGGTGGTCATGAACTCGCCCTCGCGCTGGACATGCGCTTTGCCGCCCGTGGTAAATTCAAGTTCATGCAGATGGAAGTGGGCATGGGCATCTTGCCTTGCGGTGGTGGGGCATCGCGTATGGCGCGCCAAACTGGTCTGGGCCGCGCGCTGGAGATCATCCTCAGCGCCCGTGACTTCGACGCGGACGAGGCGGAGGCGATAGGCACCATCAACAAGGCCCTCGATCCTGAGGAGATCGGCGACTACGTCGACACGCTTGCGAAGCGGATCGCCCAGTTTCCCGCCGAATCCATCAACGCTTGCAAACAGATGGTCTACGAGTCGATCGACAAACCCATCGAAGAAGCGCTGAAGGCAGAAGCCTACTGGCTCTACCAGGCGACCAGCAAGACACCCGCGATCAAGCGCTTCACCATCGCCGACGAACAAGGTCTCGAACATGACATCGATAATCAGCGCAACTGGAATGAGCTTGTTATGAAAGTCCAGGAGATCACTGACTAGGCCAGTATCAAGTTGGCGGGCCGGCGTCACAGTGATGCCGGTCTATGATCTTCGGTCGGTCGCTGCTCGCTCTTCTGTATCCTAAAGGATAGTGGTCCTCCTCCTTCGCGAACCTGACTGTACTCGTGCGATCTCGAAAGATCCGGCTGGCCCAAGTAACTGATAACCCGAGCAACCAGCGAGTGGATCATGAAAGTTGTGAGGGAACGGCCCTGCAGCCGCAGGGCGTATGGTATTACGGCTCCGATCAAAGTTTCTGTCGGAGGCGGAGACCCTATCCGTGCGATCGAGTGGTCGCGGTTAGGTGTCGTACTCCCAGTAGGTGCTTGTGACGCCTATGCGATCGATCAGGAGATCGTCCTCCATCTCCATCTGGATTTTCAGGGCTATGAGATTGTCATTGCCGTACGAGCGGTCGACAGCAGCGCCGTCGAGGTCGAACGAGCCGGAAATGAGCGTGCGCTCGACTTCACCGATATCGATCAGCGCGGTGAAGAGCTTCTCGAACACTTCGTCGACAACCTCGTACGCGGCCGGATGAGCAGCATCGAAGAGACGATCCTCTGCCTCGATACACCCATCGACTCGATCACCACGGAGCCCGACAAATCAAAGCCAGAGACGCCAGAGAAGGCATCGCGCCCGATCTGGCCCTTTCTCGTCAGCGGCTTCTATGTCGCGGCCGGGGTCGTGGTTGCCGGTTACATTGGTTTGTTGATCTACGGCAATTTCATCCGGATGGAGGTCCAGACTGCCGTCATCTCGCGACCGATCGAAGTGATTGAGATGCCGATCGACGGGCTTCTGGTTCAGATGGCGGCGAGTCCCGGCTCCGAGGTCGGTGCCGGAGCCCTTATCATGCGGCTTCATGACCCTGAGCTTGCTCAGAAGATTGATCAGGCACGCATCGCTCTGAGTGACGCAGATGAGGCCTTGGAACGGCTCCAAAGACGGTTCGAAATCGAGAATGCGCGTCTGGCAGAGTATCGCCTGATCTCACGGACCGAATGGGACATGGCGGGCGCCGATGTTACTGCACATGCCGAGGAGGTTGAGACCCTGCGTAGGGCGCATGAACGGGCAACTATTCTAGTCTCCAAAGGACATTTTTCCGACAAGGCGGTGGAGGAAGCAGCCGCCGCTCTGGCTCTCGCGCAAGCGCGATTGCACTCGGCAAGACTGATGCGTGAGCGAAGTGAGGCCCTGTTTAATGCATCAGAAGTCCGTCACCACAATGGCCGCGAGTTCATCGTCGATCTCGATCTCCTCCGGTTGGAAATCGCCGAGGCGCACTCGGTGCGCGATAGCATGGCAGCCCGTCTGGGCGTCCTGCTCGATGCGCGCTCCGAACAGGAAATCCGGGCGCCTTGGAAAGGCCGCGTCGTCGATATCATGCATCAGGAGGGCGCGCGCTTGCTCCGCGGCGATCCGCTTATCGCGTTGGAGAAGGACACGCTGCCGGTCGTCGAGGCCTTCCTGACTCAGGAAGAGATCCTCGAAATCGGCTATGGCGACGAGGCGTTGATCTTCCTGCCCTCGCTGGATCGTAAAATAGCGGCACGGGTCATTCGGATCGACCGAACCTCGGGTTTCGTCGATGAGCAACGCTCGCAATACACTTGGCGCGGGCCGGATGATCGATCAGCCCGAGTGGTCCTCGCGATCGATCCGGCGACATCTGGGCTCGATCGACTGCCTGCCGGTCTGCCGGCTGTCACGCTCTTCACGCGCCGTGATGCGACGGTTCTTGAGAAGTCGGTGATCAGCGTCCAACCGGACGGATCCGATGTCTGATGAGGTCGATGTTGCGGAGATCGATCGGCAGATGGCGGATGCTCCTTCTCGGGTCGAGAAGTGGTCGCCTCTGGTTCTTCTCAAGCTATGGATCTATTTCGGGATTTGCTTTGCGCTGCTCTTGACGGTGCCGAACCCGCTCTACGATCCCGACCTGAAGGAAATCACCTTCGTCATGGGGATCCTTGGTATATGGCGCTATGGTTGGTGGTTCGTCCACGCAGTCCGTGCCTTCCTCTTTGGCCGTTTCGCCTACCCCACCCTGCGCGATGCCGGGGAAAAGGCTTGGGAGGACGGTTGGCGCCCCCGCCACCTCCACTTCATGATGACGACTTACAAGGAACACCGTGAGATCACCGAGCGTGTGGTCGGCTCGATCATCCGCGAGATCCAGACAAGCGCCGTGCCTGGGACGATCTGGCTCGGCTCCTCCGACCGATCCGACGAGGATATCATCTCGGACATCTTGCGCCGTCGAGCAGGGGATCATGACATTACCCTGCGGATCATCCGTCAAAACGTCCCCGGAAAGCGTGCTGCGATTGGCATCGTTCTACGCGCGATGTCCCGGGCGAATGTGCGAAAGGACGACCTCGTGGTCTTCATGGACGGCGATTTCGTGCTGGCGCCCGGAGCGATCCGCAAGTGCCTTCCTCTCTTCGGCCTCTACCCAGACCTGCAGGCCTGCACGACGGATGAAGAGGTCATATGCCTCGGCCCAAAATGGGTTCGGTCATGGCTAACAATGCGGTTTGCTCAACGACGTCTCGCGATGCAGAGCCATGCGCTTTCGGGCCGGGTCCTTACGCTGACAGGGCGCATGTCGGTGTTCCGTGCCAACCATCTATTGAAGCGCGAGTTCATTCGCTTGCTCGAGGCGGATCATCTTGAGCACTGGCTATGGGGAAAGTTTCGGTTTCTCTCCGGCGACGACAAATCCACCTGGTACTATCTGCTCAGCCAGAATGCGCGGATGATCTATGTGCCTGATGCGCTCGGCTTCACAATCGAAGTGATCGAAGGCACGGGCCTGCCGCGTATGGTACAGAATTTCAAGCGCTGGTCGGGCAACATGCTGCGGAATGGGATGCGAGCGATGATGCTGGGTCCGAAGCGGATGCCGTTCTTTATCTGGTGGTGCCTTGTCGATCAGCGGCTCTCGATGTGGACGATGCTGGTCTCCCCAACGCTTGCTCTCTGTGCGTCAATCGTGCACGGGTTCGAGTATCTGGCCGCCTATGCGATCTTCATCGCGATCAGCCGGATGCTGCTGTCGCTGTTCCTCTACCAGTATTCGCGACGGGTGGATCTGAGCTTTCCCTGGATCTTGTACTTCAACCAGCTCATCAACGCGGGCGTGAAGGTCTACTGCCTCTGGCGCTTAGCAAAACAAAAATGGTCCAACCGCGGCAATCAGTCTGCAGGCTTCAGTGGGGGCTCCGTGGTCGCGATGGCGCGAGACGGTATGGCTATGTGGTGCACGGCTCTATCGGTTGCGCTCCTCATGCTCGGGACCATGCTCTACACAGGCCTGGTCGAAATACCAAGCGCCCAACTGGTCCGCCTAGCGATCTTCCACTGAGGCCGCTGGATGAGTTGAGGCTGGAGAACCAGATCAAGCCGTTGTTTGCGCCGGAAAACTCACGCTCGAATTGTATGGCATGATGACGGCTTTGCGAGATGGGGTGGATGGCTCCTGCTCCATCGGCGTCGCAATGCGCCATAATGCAGTTGTCGAGAACTGCTACGATGGGAGCCACCCAATGCAAGTTACAACAGTCGGCCTTGATTTGGCTAAGAACGTCTTTCATCTTCACGGCATCGCGGTCGATGGCTCGGTGGCCTTCAGCCGATCCCTTCGGCGTCGCCAAATGCGGTCGTTCTTTGAACGCTTGGAGCCTTGCCTGATTGGCATGGAGGCCTGCGGTACCAGCCACTATTGGGCGCGGGAGTTGACCCGGCTCGGCCATAACGTTCGCTTAATCGCGCCTATCTACGTGAAGCCCTACGTTAAGCGCGGCAAATCAGATGCAGCAGATGCAGAGGCCATTTGCGAGGCAGTCACACGCCCGACAATGCGGTTCGTCGAGGTGAAGTCGCCTGAGCAGCAGGCCATTCTGTCACTGCATCGCGCACGGGATCTTGTGGTCCGGCAAAGAACCCAGATGATCAACATGCTGCGCTGCTTGCTGGCCGAGTCTGGGATCATTTTTGCCCAGGGTGTCGGCCATGCCGTGCGATTTGCGCGACAAACCACCAAGAGGCAGGTTCCAGAGATTACGCCACTTGCACTCGACACCGTCACGGACCTGAGCGAGCAGCTCTTGACCCTGCATGCGCGGGTTCTCTGGTATGGTCGCAAGCTGACACAAGCGTCGAAGTCAGAGCCTCGGATCGCCTTGCTCCAGACACACCCTTGCATCGGTCCGATCACGGCGTCGGCTATTGTCGCGACGATCGGCAGCGCCGGACAGTTCCGCTGCGGGCGGGACTTCTCGGCCTGGCTAGGGCTTACACCGATCAACCGATCAACGGGAGGCAAAGAGCGGTTAGATCAAAATCGTTTCAACCTGAATCAGGTTGAAAGAGAACTTTGGTCCAGACTCATATGCTTGAGCAAAATCCTAGGACCTGACTGCTTCAGTCAGATCCGGTTTTGCTCCAGGACGCATATCGAAGATGGGCGACCGCTATATCCGGCGCCTGATGGTCATTGGCATGACCTCGCGTATGAAACAGATCAAAACTGCTCCGGACCGATATGACCCATGGTTCTCCGAGATCTTGGAGCGAAAACCTGCAAAGCTTGCCTCGGTCGCAATGGCGAACAAAACCGCGCGGATTATCTGGGCCGTGCTGACACGCAATGAGCCTTACAGCGCTAGAACCACCTAAGGAGCAGACGAAAAGACCAAGATAGCAAGACCAATGAAGGGGTGGCACATGCGTCAGCCGCAATCTCAAGACACCCCGCGCTTTGTCCAGGACGCCATCTGTCCGCTTGCGAGGATGGGGACTTGGGCCGCGGAAACCATCAGGGCCAGCGGTCAGATGCGCCGCACAAACAGGCCGGACACAAGACCGCTTCTGACAAAATGCCGCTCAAATCAAAAACGTCTTGCTTTGCAGGAGCCATCCACACAAGGCACCTACCGATGACCGATATCCAAAGCGCCAGAGGCAGCATCGACATCACGAACTTCGATAACAGCCAAGGCAATGTCAGCAACGAGCAGAGTGTTGTCAAACCCAAAGGCATCGTGGTCCATGACCCGAACAACAACGAAGTCATGGTCGACAAGAACTACAAGCCGACCATTCATTACTTCAAGAGCCCTAATAGTTTTGAAGACGCCTCTAATTACAGCCGGAAGAAAGACGTCTTCGACTCAGGGGGTCCAAACGAGAGCATGCCAAAAGCCAATGAGAACCGGGCTTCTTTGGATGCGATGATCGAGGTGATAAAACCCAATCAATCTCAGAATGGCAGCGTGGTCGTAAATGACCAGATCAACCAAGATAATGAGTTGATGGAAGACTCGTCATTGTTGGATGATGATGAGGATTTTCAGATCCTTGAGGATAAATACTTCAAGTAGACACCTTCGAAACCCAATGAAAATGAGTCCAGTAAGAAAAAGGTATTCGACGACTCCGACGAGTTCGGTGATGAGAACGTTGGCTATGACTTGATGGACGACATCAAGTCCGCCGCAATCAAAGTGATGGATAAGCTGACCGGGGCAGCATCGCCCAGTGGTGTTAAAAACCAAGACCGTCAGTATTCCAGGGTCGATCTCGAGAAAACTGAGGACCTTGAGGTCGGCGATCAGGTTCAGGACAAGCGTGGCACCTGGGAGAAGGTAAAATATACGGCGCGGGCGTGGTCGCCGGTCTTGTCGGCTTTGTCGTGGGGCCCATAGTCGGCTCACTGGCTGGCGGATTTGGAGCGATCCCTGGAGCAATCGCAGGTGCGGCGGCAGGCGTCATGGGAGGGAGCGGTCTTGCCTTCGGCACGCTCGCCGGCGCCGGTGTTGGTAAGGCGTGGTCGATGACGCATGCAAAACCGCAAGGTGAGCACCTAAAAGCAGCCGTCAAATCACTCCAGGAACCAGCTCTGAAATACAGCCCGG
>JBCDAQ010000025.1:0-31652 GCA_039185285.1 Pseudomonadota bacterium | reverse complement strand
GAGGAGACGGTCAATATCGACGATCCCGTGCGCCATGAGCGGGTCGATCTGGGGCCAAAACCGGAGAAGGTGGAGACGACGGATCCGCAGAAGAAATACCTGGAGACACTGCTCCTCTACTATGAAGAGGAGATCATGGGGGACGCGGAATTCCGAGGCTTTGCCGAGCTGTTCGATGCGCCGGATCGCAAGGAAAAGATGACCCTGCTCGCCGATGTCGAGCGCCATGCGGCGAAGCTGGTCCGCCCTCTGGTGGAGAAATACGATCTTACGCCGCGCTCCGTGGGTGAGTTGCAAGCGATGGGGCGAGACTATGTGAAGACCGCGCATCAGGATTGGGACGCGCTGATTGGCTACATGCACAAACGCTTCCCCGACTACATGGACGACTTCCACGGGCTGGAGGCGATGGCGCCGGCGGAGGATCTCCCGGCGCTCAAGTTGTTGACCGAGCATGAAGCCGCCGCCATCGACTTCCTGAACCGCGAGGTCGCTGGCGATGCGGCGAGCACCCAGCCCCTGAAGGACTATCTGGCACTGGAGCCGGTTCCGGTCTAACCCTCAGGTTGCATGGGTGCGTGCTTTTTGCGGGTCGTAGATCGGCATCTGGACAACCGTTGCCGTGGTCGAGATCCCGTCGCCTGTGACCGTCAGCGTAGTGCCTTCGGCGATTTTTGGATCGATATGCGCCAGCGCCAGCGATTTGCCCAGACGGTGCGAATAGGCGGGGCTGTTGATGCGGCCGACATCGGCGCCGTCCAGCGAGAGCGTCTCGCCACCAGCAACCATGTCGTCATGGGCGATATCTAGACCGACATTGCGGATCTTCTCCTGCCCCTCGGCGGCCATGAGGGCGGCTTTACCTCGGAACTCACCCTTTGAGCGGCTGACGGTGAAACCGAGGCCGACTTCCCATGGTGTGTGATCGGTGGTCATGTCGTAGCCGTAAAAGAGGAGCCCCGCCTCGATCCGCACTTTGTCGAGCGCGGTGAATGAGCAGGGCATGACGCCAGTTTCGGCGAGGTTGTCCCAGAGGGTGGTGATATGGGCGGCATCGGCGAAGATCTCATAGCCGCGCTCGCCGGAGTAGCCGGTCCGCGAGATCCGGCAGGGTAGGCCGTAAAGTTCCGCCGAGGCATGATGGAAGTAGGCCATTGCTGCGAGATCGATCGAGCAATGCGGGCTCAGAAGGCTCAGTGCCTTGGGTCCCTGTACCGAGAGGTCATGAAGATCGTCGGTGAAGGTGATTGTTGCGTCCTTTCCTTCGGCAGAGGCTTCGAGCAACGCCATTGTGTCGCCAGAGCCGTGCACGATCATCCACTCACTGGAACCGTTGTTCGACACGATTGCATCGTCAGCCATGGTTCCGGCATCGGTTAGGACCGAAAGGTATGCTGCTTGACCGGGTGCAATCCGGCGCATGTCGCGTGTGGTGAGATGGTCCAAGACGGCGGCGGCATCCGGACCCTGGACGAAGACTTTCTTCAGGGGCGACATATCGAACATTCCAGCAGCTTCGCGAACAGCGTCATGTTCGGCGTTTGGATCGCTGTTATAGGTCCATGCGGTCCCCATGCCGTTCCAATCCTCGAGGCCCGATCCCAGGGCGCGGTGACGGTCGGCAAGTGCAGAGGTGCGGCTGAGTTCTTCGGTCATTCTGGTCTCCCTTGATATCAATACCAGGCGTCTTCCATTTCCGACTTTCGCCGGGTGACGAAGTCATCGAGAGCTTCCCTGATGCCTTGATCCATTGGCGGTTGCTCATAAGCCTCGAGCATGGCTTTCCAACAGGTGTTGGCACGTTGCTCAGCGGTTTTGGCACCAGCCTCAATCCAGTTCTCATAAGCCCCGGCTTCAGGTAGGTCGGATTGGAAGTTAGCGTCTCGGAAATGGCGCAGCGTATGGGCCGTCGAGAGGAAGTTCTCCCCCGGCCCGGTTTCGAGATAGGCGTCGCGGCCCATGGCTTCGGGGTCGGTCGGGAAGCCCTGCAACATCTTCAGCATCGCGCCGCAGTGATTGAGGTCCATCACGAACTTCTCGTATGACATGGTCAGCCCGCCTTCAAGCCAGCCCGCGGCATGCCAGACCTGGTTAGCCCCGGACATCAGCGTGGACCACATGGCGCTGGTCGAGTCCTGCATCGCTTGACCATCGGCTGAATTAGCGGCGGTAATCTGACCGCCGCCCGACCGAACAGGCACGCCAAGGCGACGGCCGAGTTGAGCCAGCGCGAAGGTGATCAAGTTCGCCTCCGGCGAGCCAAAGGTCAGAGCGCCGGATTTCAGGTTCATGGTCGAATGAAAGCTGCCAAAGACGCAGGGGCAACCGGGTCTGACCAGTTGCGCCAAGGCGATGCCGACTATCCCCTCAGCGAGGGTTTGAGCCGCCACCGCTGCTGGGCTGAGCGGTCCCATCGCGCCGCCAAAGATGGCTGGTGATACCGCAACGCATTGGTTTGCTGCCGCATAGACCCGAAGCGCGCCCGACATGGTGTCGTCAAAGACAAGTGGCGAATTGACATTGATATTGGCCTGGAGGATGGCCCTTTGTTCCAAGGCTGCATCGCCATGGACGATGCGAGCCATTTGAAGAGAGTCCTCGGCCCGCTCAGGCGAGGTGACGCCTCCCATGAAGGGCTTAGCGGACAGTGTCAGATGCGCGTGTACCATGTCTAAGTGGCGTTTGTTCACCGGACGATCAACGGGCTCACAAACGGTTCCACCGGAATGATGCAGCCAAGGGGAGGTCATGCTCAGCCGGACGAAGTTTTGAAAGTCGGCCAGCGTGGCGTAGCGTCTGCCGCGATCGAGATCCGTCACGAAGGGAGAGCCGTAGCCGGGCATCAGAACCACATGCGCACCTCCCAGGATGACATCATAGGCTGGGTCACGCCCGTGAAGGGTAAACTCAGCGGGCGCCGTCGCGCATATCTGACGGGCTTGGCCGGGTTCAAAACGTACCCGCGCGCCATCGACACGTGCCCCGGCTTGCTCAAAGAGTGTCAAGGCTGTGGTGTCGCCTCGGAATTCGATCCCAATTTCGCTCAGGATCCAATCTGCTTGAGTCTCGATCGCAGACAGGGCGGTGTCATCGAGCAGCTCGAACGCGCGAATACCGCGTTGGAACGAGCCACCTCCGAACCGGTGGACCCGGCAGGCATCCAGACCACTTCCCTTGCGGCGAGCGCTCTGCCGGCGGGCCTTGCCGCGGGAGAGCGCTCCGGCTTGGAATGCTGTTGGTTCAAGACGAGGCATGCGCTGAGGATCGTGAAGAAACCCCAGCTTTACCAACGAAAAGCCTTGGAAGTGGAGTTCAAAAAAATTAGACTCAAGGCATGCGCTTTAAACACTATGAAGGATTGCGGACGTTTTGCGTCGTCGCACGCCATGGCCAAATTTCTGCGGCTTCTGAGGAACTTAATCTGACCAAAGGCGCAGTGAGTTATCAGATTAAAGTTCTGGAAGCTGAGCTGGGGTTTGATCTGTTTCATCGAGAGGCACGAGGCGTTCGGCCGACTCAGAAGGGCCAGCAGCTCCTCCATGTGGCCCGATCTGCGTTCGATTCTGTTGATCGCCAGATCTTGGCTTTGCGGGAAGAGAGGCGGCGAACGGTTACTTTGGGGACGTCGACCTACTTCGCTTCGCGCTGGTTGTCGCCACGGCTTATGGTCTTCATCGAAGCGCATCCGGAGGTGCGCCTGAGGATCCAGCCGATGGTGAGCTTGTTTGATCTCGACCGCGAAGGGATCGATATCGCGATCCGCTGGGGCAAGGGGGATTGGACGGACATGAAAACCGAGCTGCTCTTCCCATGTCCGGCTTTTCCAACGGCGGCTTTTGAGATCGGCGATCGGGTTGCGAAACAGGGCCTGGAAGAGGTCATCGAGAACGCCACTCTGTTGGATGATCGCGACGACAGCACGGCCTGGGCAGAGTGGTTGGCGCAAGCCGGGCTTCCCCAAATCGCGCATCAGAGCACACTTACAATTCCCGATCCGAATGTTCGCGTTCAAGCTGTGTTGGACGGGCAAGGGATCGCGATCAACGACCGTCTTGTTCAGCAGGAGATCGACGATGAAAAACTCTGCCGTGTCTCCGAGGTTGAGCTGCAGGATTACGGCTATCATATCGCCATTCCTCCCGACGCGATGAGCAATCCCGATATCGTTGCTCTGGTGGATTGGCTGAAAGCATGCAGGTGACCGAGCGCAGAGATATGTGCATTGAAGCCGAGTTCTGACTGTCCTGGTCTTGGCTTGGATGCCCGCAATTTTTCTCTGACGGAAGGCGCTGGCTGGTTTCGTTCAGGAGCCTCCTAGTTCAGTTTTTGGTTGGAAATGTAGACGCCGACCCGCCGACCCCAGTCGAATTGTAGGAGGTCAGCTCGATACCGTCGACAAGGTCACACCATCTTCGTTGGTGCGGGATGTGATCAGGAGCCCTTTGGTGGCGTCGATGCGGCCGGAAGACAAGTGACAACCGTTGGTTTGGCTCGGCCATTGTTCGCGAGGATGCACGGCGTAAGCATCCTGGGTTGTCTTTAGGGAGTGATGAACCTCTCGTTTGCCAACAACCGGAATCAGATCTTTCGGCACTTATCCACGGAAACTCCAAGTGTCTCCACGCTGGATGAAATTCCGCATATCCCTACTACGAGCCATCCTTGATCGTAGCGGTGAAGCGTAGGAATTTTCAAAGAGAAATCCCTTATTTCTAGAAAGTTGCAGAGAATTCAGGGCTTTTTAGTTTTGGTGGAGCCAAGGGGAGTCGAACCCCTGACCTCTTGAATGCCATTCAAGCGCTCTCCCAACTGAGCTATGGCCCCTTGCCCGTAGCGTCTACTCGCCCATCGGCGTTGACGCAAGGGTTAAAGCTCAACGTTCCTCTTGGTCTTCTGAGGCGACGTCGCTGAGCTCGTCGATTTCTGAATCGTCTTCGTTATCGTCGTCGAGAAGAAGATCGTCTTCGAACTCTTCCATCTCTTCCTCGTCATCAGAATCTTCGTCATCACTGTCATCGTCGCTATCTTCTGCAGACGCGATCGCGTCTTCATCATCGCCGAGTTCATCCGGGGATTCATCGTCGTCGCCAGTGTCGTCGTCATCGACGAGCGCTTCATCTTCGCTCGCCTCTTCGGCGACCACAGCAGCACCTGCAGCGGGTTTCGCTTTGGCTCCGCGGCTCCGCGGAGCGGCTACGGCTGCTGCGATATTGACCTCTGCACCGCAGTCAGGGCAGATGATCGGTGATTTTCCAAGGTCATAGAAACGAGCCGCACAAGTCAGGCAAGTCCGTTTCACACCCCATTCAGGTTTTCCCATTAGTTTAACCCGTCAATTCCAGACATTCGAGGATGCGCGGCAATGCCATAAACCCCAGGCCTTTGTCAAAACGTAAAATGACCATACTTCGTCCAAACTACAAAACCAAAACCGTTTCACTCTAAACCGGGCTGAAATCCATTTTTTGGTCTAGTTTCAGCGGATTCGGGATGATCCCGTGATCTGCTTGAGCACAGAGATCAGGATTGTGCCGAGAATTATGATGGTTTTATGTAGCAACCGTCTTCGCAGCTGCAAAAGAAGCCTTGTCGAGATCCTTATGGGCCGTTAAGGTTTTTTTACAAGGGGAAATGGGAAAATAAAGTGCTCTATCACGCATATGAATTTACGCATGCAGCGATCAGCCCGATGCGCCAGGCGGCCCGGATGGGACGAGATGCGTTGCAGAGCCCGTTTAATCCGCTCTCGGGCAGCCTCGGGGCTCGTGCAACAGCCGCGGCTTTCGAGATGTTCGTATCGGCGACCAAGCGCTACGGCAAACCGGATTTCGGGATCGACGAGGTTCGCGTCGGCAATCAGGTCTGCGGTGTCGTTGAGGAAACGGTGCTTGAGAAACCGTTTGGGGATTTAGTCCAGTTTCGCCGTTTAGGCGCGGAAGATCGCAATGATCCCAAGGTTTTGATTGTTGCACCGATGTCGGGGCACTTTGCTACTCTGTTACGTGGCACTGTGAAGGCGATGTTGCCGGAGCATGATGTCTACATCACAGATTGGCGCGATGCCCGGGACATTCCGGTGGCAAGCGGCGGCTTCGATCTGGAAGACTATGCCGACTATATTATGGAGTTTGTTCAAGAAATCGCGTCGAGTGGCGAACGCCCGGCAGTGATGGCTGTTTGCCAGCCTGGCGTGCCTTGCCTCGCGGCTGCGACCCTAATGTCAGAGGATAATGATCCAGCCCGGCCGAGCGCTTTGATCCTGATGGGAAGCCCGATCGATACGCGGGTGAATATGACCGAGCCCTGCAAACTCGCTGCCTCTCGCCCGCTTAGTTGGTTCGAGAAAAACGTGGTAGCGACCGTTCCCTGGCCAAACCCGGGATTTTTACGCCGGGTTTATCCGGGGTTCCTGCAGCTTTCCGGTTTCATGTCGATGAACCTCGACCGGCATATGGATGCGCATATCGATCAGTTTAACAATCTGGTCAAAGGGGATGGCGACTCCGCCGATGCCCATCGTAAGTTCTATGATGAGTATATGGCGGTGATGGATCTAACGGCAGAATTCTACCTGCAAACGATTGAGCGGGTCTTTCAGAAGCACCATTTCCCACTGGGCTGCTACATGCATGGCGACCGACAGGTGGATCCAAAGAAGATCACCGATATCGGACTGATGACCATTGAAGGTGAGAATGACGACATCACCGGTCGCGGGCAGACGGAGGCAGCACAAGGCCTTTGCTTGAACATTCCCTCGGTTGACCGGGTGCACTATGTGCAGGCCGATGTTGGTCATTACGGCGTGTTCAATGGCTCACGGTTCCGCAAGCATATACAGCCGAAGATCCGGGACTTCATCCGATCTCGCCGATTGACGGTTGAGGCGTGATTGGAGGCGCCTGGTGCGCCGACCGGAGGCCGTTTCGGGTTGAAAGGGTCAGGAAAAGACGTTCGGTCAGGGTTCTGTTGCTCAAGCAAAGTCATCGCATCTGATTGGTTCAATCGGATCCCTTTTTGCTCTACTACCCGGATATGAGCCGGGTCCTTCACCTTGATGATCCAGAAGTCTGTGTGCGCCTGAATGAGAACAGGCGTGCGCGGCGCTTCACCTTGCGCTTGGCAGGGCCGGGGGAGGGGGCGGTTCTAACCCTACCGCCTGGCATCCCGATGACTGAAGTTCGCATGTTCCTGATGCGGCATCGCGACTGGCTGGTCAGAGCGTTGGAGAAACAGCCGCAGATGATCGTTGTCACGGACGGCACGCTTTTGCCAGTCGATGGCCGACCGCTTCGGGTGCGCCATTTAGAGGGGGTACGGCGCGCGCCTGCGATTGAAGGCGACAGCTTGCTGGTCCAAGGGCGAACGCCGGTCGCCCCCAGGGTAGCGGCTTGGCTCAAAGAACGCGCGCGAGCTCGGATGGCGCCAAGGGTACATGACTATGCGTCTCAGGTCGGGCGCAGTGTCGCAGGGATCTCTCTCAAGGACACCCGGTCACGGTGGGGTTCGTGCTCAACCACGCGGAGGATTAACTTGTCTTGGCGCCTGGCGTTGGCGCCGGTGGAGATCCAAGACTATGTCGCCGCTCATGAGGTTGCTCATCTGGTCGAAATGAACCACTCCGACCGCTACTGGGCGGTTCTTTCACGCTTAATGCCAGAGTATGAGAAGCATCGGCGTTGGCTGCGCACCGAGGGGCGCGGGCTTCACGTCTACTGCTTCACCGTCTGATTAGCGATCGAGTACCCATGCGATGTCGGTCGCGATTTCGTTAGGGGCAAAGCCGCGCCGGTAAATCGCCTGCAAACCGTCCGTATCTACCAAATAGAGATAGGCCGAGTGGTTCATCAGATAATCCGCTTCGTTCTCGGTCTCGACCTTCTGATAGTAGGCTTTGTAAGCCTTGGCAGCGGTAGAGATTTGCTCGTCGCTACCGGTCATCGCGATCATCTTTGGGTGCATGATCTCGGCGTAGATGGCCATGCTTTCAACGTCGTCGCGGGCCGGGTCGACGGTGATGAAGACGGGTTTTGCATCGATTCCCTTCTCATCAAGTACATCGACAATATCCACCATCACTTGCGTGTCGATCGGGCAAACATCAGGGCAATATGTATAGCCGAAATAGATCAGCGTCGGCCCCTGGATGACCTCAGCGCTCGTCCGCTCGGTGCCCGTATGATCGACTAAGGTAAAAGGACCGCCAATATCTGCCCCAGCCACGTTTAGAGCCGCTGCTGGAGCGGGTCGTTCTGCGTTGTTCTGGGTCATCAGAAAGACGGCGCCACCTATGATGAGGAGGCAGGCTGCACCGGTCATGGCCAAAACGATTCTGCGCATCTGTGTCTCCTCAATCATTCTTGTTTGTGAAGAAGCCTTCTGACGCTTCGAAATCAAGGGCTTGATCGCGTCTATCCTTGTCTTCAGGCACAGGAAGACTTCAAATCACCGCGAGGACGCATCGATCGGGACATTCAGACGCATGGCGCAGGGTGAAAAGACAAATCTGCTCTTCGATTTGCATGCCAGAGGCGATTGGGTGCGGATGCGGACGCTCTTGTTCCTCCGGTGGACCGCAATTGCCGGGCAGTCCGTCGCGTTGTTGGTGGCTGCTGGGCCGATGGGATTCCAGGTGCCCCTGGCCGAGTGCGTCTTGCTGATAATGGCCTCCGTGACGGTCAATCTCGCCTTCTATCTGATTTATCCCGCTGAGACACGGTTGAGCGAGCAGCGAACACTTGGTTCGCTTTGCTTCGATCTGGCTCAGGTTGCAGGGCTCTTGATGCTGACGGGTGGGCTGAACAATCCGTTTGTCATTCTACTGGTCGGTCCTGTTACGATCTCAGCGACGGCTTTGCGGTTGCAGTCGACATTGATCTTGGGACTTGGAGCAATCTTGATTGTTCCGGTCATGGGGTTTGTCTATGTGCCGCTCGTTGGTCCCGATGGATCGGTTCTGCAAGTGCCCTTAATCTATCAGCTTGGATCAAGTGTGGCCCTGGCCGTTGGGATAACCTTTCTCTCGATCTATGTGCGGCGCGTTACCCTGGAGGCGTATCGCATGTCTCAGGCGCTCAACGCGACACAGATTGCGCTTAGCCGAGAGCAAAGATTGGCGGCGATTGGTGGGATCGCGGCGGCCACCGCCCATGAGCTTGGGACACCTCTGGCCACGATAAAACTGGTCGCCGGCGAACTGATGCGGGAGCTGGACGATCGTAACGACCTGCCAGATGAAATTTTGGAAGATGTCCGCCTCCTCAGAGCTGAAGCGAACAGGTGCCGTGATATTCTTGCGGATTTGAGCCAAGGCGGTCGGGACGACCGCCAAGTGAAGCGCCTTCCGATCGGCGCTGTGATCGAGGAGGCGGCCAAACCTCACATCTCGCGCGGCAAGCGGATGATTGTTCGGTTTGGCGACGTGCTGATCGAAGAGGCGATCGAAGACCAGCCTATTGTGTCGCCCAATCCGGAATTGATCCATGGCTTGCGTAACGTGATCCAGAACGCGGTCGATTTCGCCAACGAAACTGTGTGGATCGACATCCATCAGAGCGACGACGTCCTTCGGATTGCGATTGGCGATGATGGCAAAGGGTTTCGTTCGGACATTCTCCCTCGTTTGGGGGAGCCTTATGTCTCCAGCCGGAATCGGGAGGGGCGTGAGATTCAAGAAGAATATGAAGGAATGGGCCTTGGGATCTTTATTGCCCGCACGCTTTTGGAAAGGACAGGGGCCAAGCTTACTTTTGCGAATGGTGCCGACGCCCGAGCACGTCGGAGGCGTGTTAATAGGGCGCCCGAAACGATGCAACCGCCTGGAGCGGTGATCGAGATTGTTTGGCCGATTGAACTGCTCGTTTTTGATAAGGAAACGGCCCGAGGAGCATTAGGGCCGAATACGAGATTTGATCAACCTCGAGGACTCAGTTTAGCCGCCGATGATGGCGTTCCAAATAAATCTTCTTTTAGTTGAGTTTTTCGATTAATCTTCACGTCGCTGTTGCAAAAGAGAGTGCGCGTTGTTTGGACAAGAGTTGATGGCCTGGGGGCTTATAGGTGGAACTGTGGCGGTCGCGGCAATGCTGACCGTTCTGGTCTTGTTTGTCGTCTACAGACGGCCTTTCCCAATTGCTGCGCCTTCTGAAACTCAAGGCGCGGTCGTTGTGATTCAATCGGGTAGGGTGGTTGATGCATCCGCACCTGCACGCTTGACCTTTGGCGCTGAGATCGGGATCCGGCCCGAGGAATTCTTGCGAGACATGCTCGGTACTGGCGCGGGACCAGCACTGCGTGCGTTTCGTCTATTGCAGGCCATGGGCACGCAAATGCGTTTGGTCGTTCGTGATCGCCATGATCGCGGTATTGAAATGATCGGTGAGCCGGTCGGCGGACAACTTCACCTGATGTTGAAGGAGACTGAGGCGCCGGAGAAACTCGACGATACCATGCTGAGTGGCGCTGATCTCGAGGGGCAAACGGGCGGGTTCCCCGTCGCAACAATCGATCGATTGCTAGAAGGGGCGCCGCTCATCGCTTGGAGCAGGCGCACGGATGGTAAGCTCGAATGGGCGAGTGGGCAGGTCTCATCGGAGAGCACGGTCTTAATGCCCGCACAAGTGGTCGACATGGTCGTTGCGCGGAGCCAGTTCGATGGAGAGATTGCGGATCCGGTGCGCCGAACCCGGCTGGAGTTTGGCGATGATGAGCCGACATCGCTTCATGCTGTAGAAATTGATGGGCCGGGAGATTTCATCTCGGGTTTCGCTGTCGATGCCTCTGTTGCGGCCAGCGTTGAGAGAACGCTCACGCGGTTCATCCAAACCATGACGGAAACCTTTGCTCACTTGACTGTGGGTTTGGCGATCTTTGACCAGAACCATCGGCTGGTTCTTTTTAATCCAGCTGTTGCCGAAATGTGGGGCATTGATGCGGTTTGGCTGGCTCGACGTCCGCAGTTGCGTGAGATTTTGGACCGCCTGAGATCCAATCGCCGACTGCCGGAGAGAGGCGATTATCACGCGTGGCGAGACAAGCTTCTCGGTTTGTTTGCCGACCCAGACGCAGTGAACTACGAGGAAAGCTGGGATCTGGCGAGCGGCGTCCGCTACCGGGTTATGGCCCGCCCGCATCCCCATGGTGCTTTGGCATTTGTCTTTGATGATGTGACCGAACAGGTCCAACTCGAGACGCGGTATCGGCACATGGACGATCTGCTCACAAGAGCTCTTGAGCGACTAGACGAAGGGTTGATCGTTTTTGGCGCGGATGGGCTGTTGCGGTACGTAAACTCCGCCTTTCATGAGATTTTCGGCACAGATGAGGAACTTGTTGGGCCGGGACGCCATGCGCGAGATGTCTTTGGACTATGCGCCAGGCTGAGCATTGAGGCAGACCCCTGGCAAGAGGCTGTCGAGTTCACCACCGGAGCAAGCGAACGTAGCGTCCGCACTTGGGAGGTAACGTTAGCCGACGACCGCTCGGTCAGACTACGTTTTGCACCGCTTCCCGGTGCTTCGACTTTGGTCGTTTTCACCGATATCTCGGACAGCGAGAATGCGGCTCGGGCCTTGCGTGACAGAAGCAAAGCGCTGGAGGCGGCCGAGGCCATGCGCGGCGCGGTGCTTGACGGCATCTCACAAAAGCTCAGGACACCTTTGAATTCTATCTTCGGGCTGGCGCAGCTTCTCCGAGAGACGTCGGAGAAGAGTAACAGCCCAGAGCAAGACCGGCTTGCTGAGGGGATTCTCGAAGCCGCTCGGAACCTGTTGGAAAGTGTCACGGACGTGAGCGACCTCGCCTCCTTTGAGGTTGGAAACCCCGATCCCGCTCGGGAACAGATCACCTTTGGTGCGATGGTCGGCGTCACGGAACAGATCTTGGCTGCCCGAACAAGCGCTGCTGAGGTAAAACTGACCACGAGAATAGACGAGGTCGCGGGTCAAATTCCGGGTGCAACGCTGCCGTTGCGCCAACTCCTTTTCTATCTTGCCGCTGACGCGATCCAACGCGCGAAACCCGGGTATCGGATTACTCTTGGGATCGAGGTCAATGACGCCGGTGCGGCGGAACTCTTTGTCGAAGAGACAGCGCTGGATGGGGAGGGCCCCGATCCACAAACAGTTCAGCGGACAAGCCCGGTCCTGCCTCTCGCGCGGCGCTTGGCGCTTGACGCGGGCGCGACGGTCTCGATGAGAGCGCTCGATAGCGGCACGGGTATGCGCGCGATTTGCCATCTGCCTGATTATCTACCGAATGTAGCCGAGAAACAGTTGGAGACCGGCTGACAACTCCGCTCGGATCTTGGTAAGAGCAGACATGCGCAGCGCTGTCTTGCCAGACGATGATTTCCGAGCTCTGTCTCTGTCCTCAGAGGTGGAGACAGCGCGTTTCGGCCGGTCCCTTGGCCAATTCCTGCGTGCTGGCGACTGGATCTCCCTCATTGGCCCCTTGGGCGTCGGAAAAACAGCCTTGGCCAGGAGCTTGGTCCAAGGTCGTTTGGGTCAATCAGTTGAGGTTCCATCACCGAGTTACACCCTGGTAAATGTCTACGATGGCGAACCACAGATCTGGCATGCCGATCTTTATCGGCTGGGCGAGCCCGAGGAAGCGCACGAGCTTGGTCTGCTGGATGATCTCGCGGATCGGATTGTTTTGGTCGAATGGCCGGAACGGCTTGACCGGGCAATCCCGGATCGCCGGCTTGAGATCACCCTTGGGTTTGAAGGTGATCAGGGGCGCTTTTTGCGACTGGCGGCTTATGGAGATTGGGACTTGGAGGGGCTGGTTTGACGCGTGATGAAACCAGAAGCCAGTTTTTGCTTGCGGCCGGAATCCGGCCTGATCGCGCGACACCCCTTGCCGGTGATGCTTCCAACCGTCGCTATCTAAGGATTGCAGATACGCAGCAAATCCTCATGGATGCACCACCGGAACGGGGCGAGGATGTGCGTCCGTTCGTTGCTGTCACTAATTGGCTTCGTGAGCATGGGTTCAGTGCTCCTAGGATCGATTCTGAAGATCTGGAACACGGCTTTCTATTGCTCGAAGATCTGGGTGATCGTCTCTACCGGGATGTTTGTGCCAAAACGCCCTCTGATGAGGAGCATCTTTACTCCCAAGCGATTGACGTGCTTGCAGCAATAGGTCGGGTTCCCGTTCCTCAGGCCCTTCCTTTGGGTGCCGAGCACCTTGCTCTCGCTTCCTACGACGAGACTGTCCTTCTACGAGAGGCGCGCTTGGCGATTGATTGGTATCGCGCCGGGGTTCTGGGCGATCAAGTCTCGCTGGATTTGATCGACGCGTTCAATGAAGTGATCGCGAGTGCGATGATCCCCGTAGCGGATACGCGCCAAGTGGTGGTTCTACGCGATTATCATGCTGAAAACCTCATCTGGTTACCTGAGCGAACGAGCAACGGCCGGGTCGGATTGCTCGACTACCAAGACGCGCTTGGCGGGCATCCCGCTTATGACCTGGTCTCTCTCTTGGAGGATGCACGCCGGGATACGTCCGAGGCGCTGAGAGAGGCGATGTTGTCGCGCTATACCGACCAAGCTAGTGCTGATCCAGCGGCATTTCGTTTGGACTATGCCTGCCTCGGTGCTCAGCGCAATCTGAAGATCATTGGCATCTTTGCCCGGCTTGCAATGCGGGATGGCAAAGGTCACTACCCGGCTTTGATCCCACGGGTCTGGGCGCATCTGCAGCGGGATCTTGCGCATCCAGCTCTGCGAACGCTTCGTGACTTTGTCGCTGAGCATTTGCCAGAACCCGACGCCAGTGCGCTCGACAAACTGCGTCTGGCGGCTAAGCGCCCGGTCGGTTGGACCGCATGAAGCCTGAAGCCGCGATGATCCTCTCCGCTGGGATGGGTACGCGAATGCGGCCCCTGACCGATCACTGCCCCAAACCCTTGTTGCAGGTCGGGGGCGAGAGTATGCTTGATCGCAGTTTGAACCATGTCATCGATGCGGGCATTTCGCGTGCCATCGTCAACATCCACTACCTTGGTGGGATGATCCGGCACCATCTGGCGGGGCGTACGAGACCTGAGATCGTGATCTCGGATGAGACTGAGTTGCTGCTGGACACAGGGGGTGGGATTGTCAAAGCACTCCCCCATTTGGGCAGATGTTTTGTCACCATCAATTCGGATGCGGTATGGCATGGGCCAAATCCCTTGTTGCCACTCTTGGCGTCCTGGGATGGGATAGAGGCCGATGCGTTAATGCTCTTGGTGCCTAAAGATCGCGCGATTGGTTACACGCGAGCTGGGGACTTCTTCCTCGATGCGGGTCGGCCGGTCCGACGAGGGGCGGCTGCTACCGCGCCTTTCGTTTTCACAGGTGCTCAGGTGTTTCGCGCCGACGCGTTCTCTGACGCGCCTCCGGGGCCTTTCTCGACGAACATTATATGGGATCAGCTAATCGCCAACGGTCGGCTGTTTGCTGTCGTCTACGAGGGCGATTGGGTGGATGTCGGCACACCGAAAGGTCTCTCTCTGGCCAATGAGTTGGTCGCGGAGGGCGCATGACCCTTTTCGGTCTACCGCCGGGGGTTCGTTTTGCCGAAACCTTCGCGATTGGGTTTTGGGAACGGTTTGGCGGCCTGCCACCGCATGAGATTGCGGACATTCTGGTCTTGGTCAACAATCAGCGCGCATTGCGGGTGATCACCGATGCTTTGGCGGGTGCGGCTGGGCAGGCCCGCCTCATGCCTCGGCTTAGAGTGGTCGCTGAGTTGGGGTCAGATCCCCTGCTTGCCTCTGACTTGCCGCCATCGATCGATCCAATGCGCCGGGAGTTGCGCCTCACGCGGTTGGTAGAGGCTTTTTTGCGCCGTGAAGGTAGCGATCGGATGGCTCCGCTATCGGCGGCCCCTGATCTGGCTCGAAGCCTTGCAAATTTGCTCGACGAGTGCGACGAGGCGGGGATTGGTCTGGAAACCCTGGATCGAGCGACCGAGGGCGAGCATGCCGAGCATTGGGGTAGGACGCTTAGCTTCTTCGAGGTGATCCGAACCTTTTGGCCACAGATTGCCATGGAGGAAGAGGCCGGAGCGCTCGGCCCAAAGGCGCGGCAACGGGCTGTGATTGAGCGGTTGGTCGAGCAGTGGGGTAACCAGCCGCCCGAGCATCCTGTTGTCATTGCAGGCTCGACCGGTTCGGTCGAGACGACGGCCATGCTGATGGCAATGGTCGCGAAAATGCCCAATGGTTTCGTGGTCCTTCCAGGCTTTGATCGGGAGCTCCCGCAAGATGTCTGGGGGCCGGTGTCGGAGAGTGTGGCGCCAGAGCATCCGCAGGCGCCTTTTTCGACGTTGCTCGGCAAGTTGGGCTTGCAGCCCTCTGATGTTCGCCAATGGGGCTCGGATCGACCTTTGCCAGCGCGTCAGACGCTTTTACGCCAGGCTCTGCGCCCAGCACCGGTAACCGATGCATGGTACTCGGAGGCCGATCAACTGAACCAACGGTTGAAGGCGGCAGTAGCTGATGTAACGCTGCTCGAGGCCCCATCGCCTCGACACGAGGCCGGGGTGATTGCGATCGCTGTGCGTCAGGCCATTGAAGTGTCTCAGAAGCGGGTCTTGATCCTCAGCCAAGACGCCGCTTTGGCAAGGCGGGTTATTGCAGAGCTTGATCGTTATGGAATTGAGCCGGACGATTCACTGGGCCGACCTCTTTCCCAATCGCCTCCCGCAGTCTTCTTACGTCTGATTGCAGATGTTGCGGCAGGGCCAGCGGGTCCGGTGGAGATCGCGGCTCTTCTAGCGCATCCGCTGATCAATCAGGGAGAGCATCGCCAGGCGCATCTTAGTCACGTGAAGGCTTATGAGGCAGCAGTTCTGCGCCGTCGTGGTGTGGCCAGCGGGGTCGGCCTGGCGCCTTGGCCAGAAGCTGATCCGGACGAGGCAGTTTGGTTTCAGTCGATCGTGGATGCGCTACAGCCTTTAACATCTGCGCTTCGAGGAGGGCTCTCTCTTGATCGCGTCGCGGCGGCACATATTGCTGCGGCTGAGCGTCTAAGCGGTGACGTTGGCGGCGAACCAGCGGTCTGGACTGCGGATGCTGGAGCTTTGGCCGCGCGGCTAATGCAGCGATTGCTGGTTGCAGCAGATGCGTTTGGCGCCGATCCCGTGGTGGATTACGCGAGGCTGTTCTTGGGCTTGATGCGCAACGAGGAGCTGCGTCAGCCCGGACAATCCCCGCATCCGCGCGTCACCATTATGAGCCCGAGGGAGAGCCGGGTGGCAAGCGCTGATCTTGTCATCCTGGCTGGTCTGAACGAAGGAACATGGCCTCAGCTGCCTAGTGCGGACCCTTGGTTGAGCCGCCCGATGCGGGCAAAGCTTGGTCTCGTACCGCAAGAACGCGTTGTTGGTTTGGCGGCGCATGACTTTTTGCAGGCGGCGATGGCGCCAGAAGTGATTCTGTCGCGTGCAACGAAACAGGATGGAGCGCCCACAATCCCATCGCGTTGGCTCACGCGTTTGGAGATTCTGATCGATGGTTTGGATCGATATCGCGCAGAGGAGCCCAAAACCATCGCTGGCTTGCGGGGACGGGGAGACGCCCTACTGAAGCACCTTATTTGGCCACATCGACCGGACCAAGCCTTATCGGAGATGCTGCCGCGGGCGGTACGGCCGGAGCCGCGCCCACCAGTGGCGAGCCGGCCGAGGCGGTTATCGGTGACGACGGTTGAGCGGTTGGTGCGAGATCCTTACGCTGTCTACGCACGTCGGATATTGCGTCTGGAGCCAATGGACCCTTTGGGCGATGGGCCGGATTACCGGGACAGAGGTCAGGTTATTCATGCGGTTCTCGAGGCCTTCAGTGAGCAAACGCTCACCGGCTTGCCCGTTGATCCACACGCGTTGCTGGAGAAGATCGCTGATGAGGTTCTGAGCCAGGAAGTGGCCTCACCCGCATTGCGCCGTACCTGGCGGGCGCGGATCGCCCGGTTTGGCCGCTGGTTCATCGCGGAGGAAGTGCGTCGACGGGCGGAGGGACGCCCAATCGCAACCGAAGTTTCTGGTCGGATGGACCTGCCTGGGCTTCCTGACCATCAGATCACCGCGATTGCGGATCGGATCGATCATCTCCACTCGGGTTTAGCTGCAGTCTACGACTACAAAGCAGGTGAGCCACCGAGCGAGAAGCAGATTGACCGCGGCTTCAATCAGCAATTGCATTTACAGGCGGCAATTCTGGCTGTTGGTGGCTTCGAGGGGTTGCCTGCGCTTCCGGCCGATATCGGTGCCTATATCGGTTTGACCGGTTCAGGCGAAGGCGGCAGACAAACTGTCATCACCAACCTTTCGGGGGAGTTGGATAAACATCTCGGCCAAGTCACGCAGCTGCTGAGCGCCTACATCTCGACCGAAACGCCATACTTGCCACGCACGGGCATGGAAAAACGCAGCGACGGCGGCGCTTATGATCACCTCTCACGCTTTGGCGAATGGGGGGGGAGCGATGTCTGATGAGGCTGCCACAGCGCCCCAACGGCTGGCATCAGACCCTCTTGTTTCGGCTTGGGTTGGGGCGAATGCAGGTTCGGGCAAAACACGGGTTTTGACGCAGCGGGTCGCGAGACTGTTGCTCGCGGGCGCCGATCCTGGTCGCATCCTCTGTTTGACATACACAAAGGCCGCGGCGGCCGAAATGCAGAGCAGGCTATTCGATCTGCTTGGCGAATGGTCGATGCAGCCCGATGAAACGCTGGCAAAGATGCTTGGCGATCTTTCCGGCGAGCCGCCTGTGGACCAGCCGGAACGCCTTGCTGTAGCCCGTCGGCTTTTCGCTCGTGCGCTCGAGACCCCGGGCGGTCTGAAGATCCAGACGATCCATGCCTTTTGCGATGCATTGTTGCGGCGCTTTCCGTTGGAGGCCGGCGTGGCACCAAGCTTCGAGGTGATTGATGACCGTCAGTCTGCGCTCTTGCTTGGTCAGATCCGCGATCAGTTGGCTCAGGCCGCTGAAGGTGGCAGCGACTATGCGTTCGACTTGGTTGCAGCGCGCTTGAATGAGGCAGCGATCGACGAGTTGATCCAGGCTGTTCTGTCTCGGCGTTCTGAGTTCAGTATCCAGGACGCAGAGGCTTTGATCCGTAGGCATCTTGGCGAGTGCACAAGATCATCTGCAGTAGATCTGATCCGTGAACATCTCGAGCAATTGATCGCTGAAGCTCAAGTTGTAGCGAGAGTTTTCTCATCTGGTTCAACCAGCGATCAAAAGACGGGCAGAGCAGTTGCTGGCGCGCTGGAGCAGCTCCAAGTCGATCCCGTATCGGGGGCAGAGAAAATGATGGCTGCTGTGCTGGTGAAAACCGGACCGCGCCGTGGGTTGCCTCTTGATAAAAAGCCGACGAAATCGGTCCGCCAAGCCAATCCAGGAATTGAGGATCGGTTCCTGGTGCTGGCCGAAGCGGCTATGACGATCAAAGACGCATTGGCACGCCAACGCCTAGCTGAGCGGACCAGAGATCTCCACATCTTCGCCAAACGCCTTCTCGACGCATATGCATCAGCGAAGGAAAAGCGTTCCCTGCTCGATTTCGACGATTTGATCCGTCGGGTCAGAGCGTTGCTGAACCGTTCAGAGATGCGGGCCTGGGTGCTCTATAAACTCGACCGGGGTATTGATCATGTTTTGGTCGACGAGGCTCAGGACACAGCGCCCGCACAATGGGATGTGATTGCGGCAATCACCGACGACTTTCATGCAGGTGATGCGGGAAGGGAGACGACCGATGGCCTAGCTCGTTCAGTCTTCGTTGTTGGGGATGAGAAGCAGTCAATCTACTCTTTCCAAGGAGCGGAGCCTTGGTCATTTGGAGAGATGCGGACGCGTTATGAGACGCGGATCGCCAACATCAAAGGTCGACTTGAACGGCCGGGTCTGATCACCTCGTTTAGATCTGCACCCGGCATTCTCAGCTTTGTAGATGCGGTTTTTGCAGGAGAAGCAGCCAAAGGGGTTACTTTTTCAAGCGAAGCAATCACGCATCGCGCTTACCGGTCAGGCGATCCGTCACGGGTAGATCTATGGCCGATTGTCGAGCCTGAACCGGCACCTGAGCGCCCGCATTGGACAAACCCAGTTGATACACCATCACCGGACGATCCAAAGCGGAGATTAGCACGCTTGCTGGCGCAAGAGATTGCTCGAATGGTGAGAGAAGAGCGCCTTCCTAAGCGTGGGAGCGTGCGAGATCGCCCGGTTCGCCCAGGCGATATCCTCGTTTTGGTGCGAAAGCGCGATGACCTTGCGAAGGGCCTTATTGAAAACCTCAAGGCGCTAGGTGTTCCGGTTGCGGGCGCGGACCGACTGACCCTTGCGGAGGAGTTGGCTGTAAAAGACATCCTCTCGCTGATCCGAGCCGTTTTGAACCGTGATGATGAGTTGGCGCTTGCCGAAGTTCTGCGCTCACCCCTGTGCGGGGTGAGCGAACAGGCGCTTTTTGATCTTGCGCACTCGCGCAAGGGAAAGCTCTGGCACGAGGTGATGGTGAGCGAAGACCATGCGCACGAAGCCGCGATGCTCAGCGACCTGGCGAACCGGGCCGGTTTCTTGCCACCTTACGAGTTTCTGGAGCGCCTCCTTACTCACCATGATGGGCGACGCAGACTAATTGCACGCCTGGGTGTCGAAGCTGAGGATCCAATCGATGAAATTTTGGCTCAAGCGATCGCCTATGAAGGGCGCGAGACGCCAAGCCTGCACGGATTTCTCGCCTGGATAGAGGCAGGTGACATCGCGTTGAAGCGGGAGATGGATAAGGGAGCAGGTGAGGTTCGGATCATGACAATACACGGCGCCAAAGGGTTGGAAGCGCCGATTGTCATCCTTCCAGACACGATGTCTGAACGGCGTGGGGGGCGGCAGACGATCCTTCCCACACCGCGAGGTTCCGAAGATCGCCTGATACTTTGGCCCGGACCCGCGGCAGAGGATGATCGGATCGCCGCTGCTGGGCGAGCGGAGGTCGCCGAGCGGGAAGCGGCAGAGGCAAAACGGCTCCTCTATGTTGGACTTACCCGCGCGGAAGACTGGCTGATCCTGTGCGGCGCGGGACAGGCGGCTTCCTCGTCGGGACGCTGGTATGGCATTCTGGAAGCTGCGTTTGATCGGATCGGTTCTGATCAGCGCCAGCAAAGTCTGCATCTTGGAGCAGAGATCCGCCGCATCGAGGAGGGCGCTTGGCCCCGTGGATCAACCAGCGCCCCGGAGCGACCATCTGAAAGCCCTTCCGGTGCGCCCTCGTGGTTCGCGATGGCGAGACGCGAAGCGAGGCCGCGCAGGCTCACGCCGTCTCATTTGAGTGCGGGTGCATTGGCGCCGGAGACGTTAGGGGTGCTTGATCCGGCTGCGGCGCGGCAACGAGGAGATGCCGTGCACCTGCTTCTTGAACGTTTGCCTGATGCGGCCCCTGAGGCTTGGTCTCACCTGGCACCTCTGCTGCTCGAACAAGAGGTTCCTGGTTTGGCGACGAAGCTTCGAGACGAAGCGATTGCTGAGGCATTCGCGGTATTGGGTTCGGCCGATCTTTCTTGGGTTTTTGGGCCAGGTTCGGTTGGTGAGGTCGGGATCAGCCTGCCCCTAGACCTTTCACAAACACCATCGATGCAAGGAAGGATCGATCGACTGATCGTAACGAAAAGCCAAGTCACGATTGTCGATTTTAAGAGCGATCAGTTGGTGCCTGATCGTCCGTCGGAAGTTTCAGACGCTTATCTTTCGCAACTTGGGGCCTATCAATCTGCGGTTTCAGAGATCTACTCTCAAAAGGTGGTGCAAACGGCACTTCTTTGGACCCGTGTGCCTCGCTTGATGAGGATTGATGATAAAGCCGTAGACACAGCTTTCACACGGGCGCTAGCAGGGATTGATTTGAGGACAGCTGCCTCCTAGGTTCATTTTCCAATAGAACCTGATGAGGCGGATCCCATGGCAACTGTAGCAGTTACCGATGCAAGTTTTGATGAAGATGTTCTGAAATCCGATACACCGGTTGTTGTGGATTTCTGGGCGGAATGGTGCGGCCCGTGCAAACAGATTGGGCCCGCGCTCGAAGAGATTGCGGCTGAGATGGGCGAGCAGGTTAAGATTGCCAAGGTCAATATTGACGATAACCCAAATGCGCCATCGCAATACGGTGTGAGGGGTATACCGACGCTCCTGTTGTTCAAGAACGGCGAGGTTGCGGACAAAAAGGTAGGCGCGGATAGCAAAACCGGGATATCGAGCTGGATCTCAAGCGCGATCTGACGGCTGTCGGCGGCGAACCAAGCGGAGTTCGCCGACGCGACAAACTTGATCGAAGCGGCCCCTGATGGGGCCGTTTGGCGTTTTACTAAGTAGCCGCGAGAGATTAGCCGTGATCGCGAAGTATCACGCCCGCTAGGTAGAGCGATCCGCAGATAACAATCCGAGGGCGCTCAGCTTTCATCAGAATCTCTGTGAAAGCGGCACCGATGCTTTCGGCGGCTCTAGCTTCGTGCCCCGCTTCACGCGCCGCTGACGCAAGGTCGTTGGCTGTGAAACTGGCTGGTGCATCAGGAATAGCGACGCATCGAAGCCCGTCTGCCATCTTGGCGAAAGGGCGCAGATAATCGATGGCGGATTTTGTTTCTAGCATCCCAGCAATCAGCCAAAGCGGAGCGGGTGCTTTGGCTTCTACCTGAGCAAGCAAGTCCGCGAGAGCTTGACCAGCAGCGGCGTTGTGTCCGCCATCAAGCCATAACTCAGCGCCTTCGGGAAGTTGATCGACCATCGGCCCCGCACGAAGGCGCTGCATCCGCGCTGGCCAGTCGGCCTTTGTCGCGGCAGCCTCGGCATCACCATGATCCAACGCACGCAGAACCGCGACGGCCGATCCCGCATTCACGACTTGATGGGAGCCCATCAGGCGGGGAAGGGGTAAATCGAGAAGGCCGTTTTCGTCCTCGAAGACCAGCCTTCCTCGTTCTTCTCGGGACTGCCAGTCCTGACCGCCGATTAGGAGAGGTGCACCGATTTCGGCCGCTTTTGTTTCGATCACATCGCGCGCCGCATCGGTTTGCGGTGCGACGATACACGGAACTCCCGGTTTTAGGATACCTGCCTTCTCGGCGGCGATCTCGGCTATTGTCTCTCCGAGGTACTGTTGATGATCGATTGAGATCGGTGTGATCGCGGTGATCCTCGGCGTCATGACGTTCGTTGCATCTAAACGGCCACCTAGGCCGACTTCGAGCAATGTATAATCCGCAGGCTGCCGGGCCATTGCCAAAAGGGCAGCGACGGTCGTGATCTCAAAAAAGGTGATCGCATCGGACCCGTTCGCCGCCTCGCACTCCGCAAGCAGAGTAGTGAGGTCTTCTTCCGCGATCAGGGTGCCGTGCAGACGGATGCGTTCGTGAAAGCGGACGAGATGGGGAGATGTGTAGACGTTGGTGCTCGCGCCTGCACCTTCCAGACCAGCACGGATCATCGCGAGGGTAGAGCCTTTGCCGTTTGTGCCTGCGACATGGATTGTGTTGGGCAGGGTATCCTGCGGGTCGCCAACTGCGCTCAGGAGCCGCCACATGCGGTCTAAGGTGAGATCGATAATTTTCGGATGCAGCTCGAGCAGGCGGTCCAAAATGACGTCGCTATTTTGGATCACTTGGCTCATCCGTTGGGGCAGTTTCTGGTTCAGGAGCAGGCAGGTCGCCACGGACCAATGGTGGGAAACCCATCAACATCCGTAGAATTGTGCCGAGTTCGTCGCGCATCTCTTTGCGGTGCACCACGCGATCAATCATCCCATGGTCGAGAAGATACTCAGAACGTTGAAAACCCTCGGGCAACTTCTCCCGGATCGTTTGTTCGATAACGCGGGGACCCGCGAAACAGATCAGAGCATCCGGTTCGGCAAGATGAATGTCGCCAAGCATCGCATAGCTCGCAGTGACCCCGCCTGTCGTTGGATGCGTGAGGACGACAATGAAGGGCAGCTTTGCCTCTTCCATCATATCGACCGCCACTGTCGTCCGTGGCATTTGCATCAGAGAGAGCATTCCCTCCTGCATGCGCGCGCCCCCTGCAGCTGAGAAAACCACCAGTGGAGCTCCTACCTTAATGGCGTGTTCGGCTGCGGTGAGAAGAGCGTTGCCAACCGCCATCCCCATCGATCCACCCATGAACGAGAAGTCTTGCGCCGCGCTGACCGTTCGCACGCCGTGCAAGTCTCCCTGAGCGACGAGCATGGCCTCATCTTCGCCCGTTGAGCGGCGGGCGTCGCGCATTCGATCAGTGTAGCGCTTGGAATCGCGAAAGTTGAGTGGATCTGCGATTGCCTCGGGCACCTCGATATCTGTGAACACCCCACCGTCGAACAGAGACTTGAAGCGGTCACGTGGTCGGATCACCATATGGTGACCGCATCCAGGGCAGACCATCAGGTTCTCCGCCAATTCGCGGTGGAAAATCATCTGCCCGCAGCTATCGCATTTGGTCCAGAGGTTTTCGGGCGTGTCGCGCCGCTGAAAGAAGTTCTTGATCTTCGGTGGGACGTAGTCGGTGATCCAGTTCATCTTACTTTCCTTGCCGCGGTGACGGCTAGATAGACCCGTCGATCATCTCTATCAAGCGGTAGTCATGCCGATACTGTTTGACCGCTCGAAGTCGACGGTTTCGGAACTTAAGCATTGGTACCCGTGAGATAGTTTTTTCGCAGCTGCGCATCGCGATCTATTCATTCTTGTCCTTGCATCCAAAACTGCCTTGGCCTTCGGAGTAGATGCAATCGGCGAGATCGATGTCCCTCACGAAGGAACTGCCATATAGTCAGCATCATCCACAGGTTCCAGCCAGGCGATGTGTTCGCCGCTTTCATCCTTTTGCTGGATCGCAATGTGGCACATCGCGTGTTCGGGATGGGCGCCGTGCCAGTGCTTCTCACCCGGTGGAATCCAAACTGTATCGCCTGGGCGTAGATCAACCGGGGTTTCGCCATCGGTTTGATACCTGCCATAGCCGGAGAGGACGTAGAGAGTTTGTCCCACGGGATGGGTGTGCCAGTTCGTCCGGCCACCCGGTTGGAAGGTCACCCGTAGCGCCAGGTAGGTGGCTGGATCCGGGGCGCGAATGATTACTTCTTGGGTCACATGACCCGTGAAGTAGTCTGGGTTTGCCGTGATCGTCTTTGATTTCGAATGAAGCTCCATCAGGGCCTCCTGCTAACGGGTTTCGAGTTCTGTTCCAAATCGCGCGAGGCTTTCGGTAAGCTCTTCTGGGGCTTCGAGTGGCAAGAGGTGTCCATGCTCAGACCATTCTTCAAGCCGCGTATCCGGCATTTGCGACAGGAGATTGGCGACGATATCTGCGTCATAGAATACCCGATCTGCCAGCCCTTGTATGTTGAGGACGGGGAGTTTCAGCGCGCTCCATTCTGGTGCCCAGTCGGTTTCAGGTGAATTACGCATCAGATTTGCGTGACCACCGGATGGATCCGTTGGGGTGTAGCTGCCGGTCAAGAAGTTGCCCCGCATCTTCTCCAGGTAGGCAGGGCCGACCAGCATCGGAAAGACCGCATCCATCAGAAGGCCAACTCCACCATGGGACGTAATAATGGGCAACGCGTCATTCACCCAAGCGATCCGTGGGCCAATCACGCGCAACGTGTTCAGAAAGACAAGACCTTTCGCGCTCGTGCCGTTTAAGACTGCCCGTGCTGCATAAAGACCACCGACAGAGAGGCCCACCAGAACTGGCGATTGAGGATTAAGCGCGGCAATCAGGTGCTGTAAGTCGGAGATGATGAGACGATCCGTGAGCTCCAGACCTTCGGCGAATGAACTTTCAGCCTGCCCGCGAAAGTTGTAGCTCAAAGTACCAAAGCCGTTTTTGCGCAAGGCTGGTGCGATGCTGGATTCCCAGTGTTCCGTGCTGCCGGTTAAGGCATTCACGAAAACAAAGGTAGGTGCCGACGGGCGGTTCGGCGCAGTATGGTGGTAAAAAAGGGAGTTGCCTTCTCCGAGACTTAGATGTGCCATGAACGCTCCTTTGCCGGCTGAGCTGGCTTGAAGCCTAGCGGTAGATGACGCTCACGCAATGGATTCCTGCCAATCTGAATTAAAAGGAGTGGACTTGCGCCCACACGTCTTTCAGCGATCGGGGAAATCACCGCAGGCAAGCCTGCAGTGTTTTGTCCGATCGCCCGCGCTAAAGGTTGGGCGGAGCGTCGGCGGCCGTAGCGCGTCTTTGGACGCGCATGTCGGGTGGCTACCCGACTTGCTCCCGCAAGGGAGTTAGGCCGTTTCGCCGCGGCGCCGCTGCTTCTTTAGCGGGCGCTGTGAGTGCCTTCGGCGAGAGATCGAACGAAATCGAGAACCTCTGAGGGAGGTTCGCCACGGCCGATCCGATCGACGATCGCCGAGCCGACCACGACACCATCAGCGACGCGGGCGATCTCTGCCGCGTTTTCGGGGGTTTTGACGCCGAAACCGACGCAGATTGGCAGTCCCGCGGCGTCTCTTATCCTGGCGACCTCTGGGGCAACTTGTTCAGCCTGCGCGCTTGCGGCACCCGTTATTCCGGTAATCGACACATAATACACAAAGCCAGAGGTGTTCTCGAGAACCGCTGGCAGCCGGCGAGCATCCGTTGTCGGTGTCGCGAGCCGAATGAAGCTCAGACCAGCCTCGTTTACCGGCAAGCAAAGCTCGGTATCTTCCTCTGGTGGCAGATCCACGACGATCAGACCATCGACGCCGGCGGTTTTTGCGGCTGATAAGAACGCAGATACACCCATTGAAAAAATCGGATTGTAGTAGCCCATCAAAATGATCGGCGTTTCCTGATCCCTCTCCCGAAAAGTTTCGACCATCTGAAGCGTTGCGTCGAGTGTCATCCCCGCGGTTAGCGCTCTTTGACCGGCTCTTTGGATAGAGGGGCCATCCGCCATCGGGTCGGTGAAAGGCATCCCAAGTTCGATTATGTCCACACCCGACTGCGGAAGCCCGTTGAGGACTTCCTGCGCGGTTGCGGGATCTGGGTCGCCAGCCATGGTAAAGCTGACGAAAGCGGCTTGGTTACTTGCTTTCAACCGCGCGAAGGTCTTCTCGATCCTTGAGGTCATTGTGTTCGATCAGGGTCTGTTCAGTCGTCGTTGCGATAGTGCTTCTTATCACGTGGCTTGCCATCCCAGCCTTGCCGCCGCGGTTTGTCATGACCCCAGCCGCCATCGTCACCGCCTTTATCCCAGCCGCGATCGTTGCCTCTGTCATTGCCGCGCCCGCCACGATCTTGCCCGCCACGGAAGCTCTTTCCGCCGTCGCGATCGCCCCCGTGGTGACGGCCGCCTGAGCGGTTGTCTTCGCGGTGCTCCCACTTGTTCAAAAGTGCGGTGTTGAAAGTGTCGCGCCCAATCACGCCTTCGTTGCACCAGACGGTCGAAATTGTATCTGCCGCATCGTCCATGTCTTCGACGCACATCCGCATGGAGCCAGATTTCAGAACCACGAGGTCCCCGATATAGAATTTTGCCACGATGCTGTTCCTTGCGCCGGTGGTTTAAGCTCGTTCTTGTGGCTGGCCTTATGATGGTTGCGATGCCCTACGTCCAGCGGAATCCTGACCATCTTTGGCTCGTCACGACCATCCCGGGTAGAAACATCGCGCGGATCCTCACATCTCCTCGCCGAGCGCATCGGCAACCGTGAAAATGTCTTTGTCGCCTCTGCCGCACATATTCATCACTAGCAAGTGCTCTGGCGGTAGTTCGGGCGCTAGTTTTGCGACATGGGCCAAGGCGTGGGAAGGCTCCAGCGCCGGAATGATGCCCTCGGTTCGGCAGCAAAGCTGGAAGGCCTCGAGTGCTTCTCTATCTGTCACCGAGACGTATTCAACTCGCCCCATATCGTGAAGCCAGCTATGTTCGGGTCCGATGCCGGGATAGTCCAAGCCAGCAGAGATCGAATGACCTTCGAGGATCTGGCCCGCATCATCTTGTAAGAGGTATGTCCGATTTCCGTGGAGCACCCCTGGCCGACCTCCAGTCAGGCTTGCTGCATGTTCCATCCGGTCGTCGACACCATGCCCGCCGGCCTCAACCCCAATGATCCGAACCGACGGGTCGTCAAGGAATGGGTGGAACAGGCCCATCGCGTTCGAGCCCCCTCCAATACAAGCAACAAGGCTATCGGGGAGGCGGCCTTCACGCTCTTGCATCTGAGCTTTGGTTTCTTTGCCGATGATCGATTGGAAGTCGCGGACCATGGCCGGGTAGGGATGCGGCCCTGCAACCGTACCGATGCAATAGAAGGTCGAATCCACATTGGTCACCCAATCGCGGAGTGCTTCATTCATCGCGTCTTTCAGCGTTGCCCTGCCGGACGTTACCGGAACGACCTGGGCCCCCAGAAGCTTCATGCGAAACACATTCGGCTTCTGCCGTTCGACATCTGTCGCGCCCATGAAGACAATACATTCAAGACCGAAGCGCGCGCAGACGGTTGCTGTTGCAACTCCGTGCTGGCCAGCGCCCGTTTCGGCGATGATCCGCTTCTTCCCCATTCGGCGGGCCAGAAGGATCTGGCCTAGGACGTTGTTGATCTTATGCGCGCCGGTATGGTTGAGTTCATCGCGTTTGAGGTAGATCTTGGCGCCACCGAACTGTTCGGTCAGCCGTTCGGCAAAGTAGAGCGGGCTGGGGCGGCCGACATAGTGCTTCCACAGATCTTCCATCTCAGCCCAGAAGCTTTCGTCGGTCTTCGCTTTCTCGTACTCGGCTTCGAGATCAAGGATCAGGGGCATAAGTGTTTCAGAGACGAAGCGCCCGCCGAATTGACCAAATCGGCCGCGTTCGTCGGGACCCGTGCGAAAACTGTTTGGTGTGGCTTCGTTCATATCAGACCTCTCATTTGGGATGCTTCTACAGCCTGAGAAGCGAGCAGCCAATGGTCAGCTTCACAGAAGCGGCATCGCGCTTTGTTTCCAAATGTCGCGGATTAGCTCTGATATCAACGATCAGGAGGTTTCTACAATGTTTCGTGTGATCGCAGCTGCGATGATTTTAGGTTTGAGCGCGGCCAAAGCCGAGGAAGCGCCGAACTGTCCCGCACCAAAGCCGCTTTCCGATGAGATTAGCGCGGGTCCGGCGAATACTCGGTTGCAGAAAGTGACGGTACCCCAATTTGATATGCTGGCATCAGCCCGGGTAATCTCAGCCGGCGATCGCGAGCATGTTTTGGATCGCTTCCCCCTGCCAGAAGACGATGGCCTCGGAGCGCGCAACCTATGCTTTCCGATTGGGCTCCATCAGGTGATTGGAGCGGAGATCGCGCCGGGTTGGCAAACAGATCCAGGCGTTGTGATCGGCATAGCGGGCGTGGCGTTAAGGCGCTCTGACTATGCTAAGAGCCACCCGGCGCTGAGCAAAGAGTTGCGGGATCGTGGTCAGCTTATTGCCCTGCCGGAGCGGACCTATTTTGCATATCTCCGACCGACGAACACTGCCCCGCTGGATCATAGACGCGAGGAGATGAACGACATTCTTGCTCATGCGTTGTCTGCAGGCGCCGGACTTTGCGATGCTTGGTTAATCAACACCGGTCAGCTTGTCTTGGTGCCCATCTGCCCCGAGCCATGACATTGTCCTAAAGGCTGAGCTTCATGCCCCAATGGGTCGGCTCGAACCCTAATCGCTCATAAAAGCGCTTCGCCTCCTCCCGGCTGACATCGGTGGTCAGCTGCACCAGCTTCGCGCCATCGCCTTGAGCGCGGTCGATCGCAGCTTGGACGAGTTTCTCACCGATCCGCTTGCCTCGATGGGCCGCGTGGACCCTTACTCCTTCAATCTGGGCGCGAGATCCTCCCTTCCGGGAAAGCCCGTGGATCAGCGTGTACTGCAAGCATCCGATCACGGTTGCGACTTCTTCGGCCACCAGGATGACGTTGCCGGGTTGTTCTGCCATTCTAGCGAAGGCTGCGAAGTAAACGGGGTCTCCGGGCCTTTCTCGAGATTGGCCAAGTTCATCATCCGCCAGCAGTTGGGTTATTTGCTGTACATCGGCAACAGTTGCCTCGCGCAACTTCATGCCGCTGGGGCCAGGCTTTCGGCGGCCTCCATGAATGCACGAATCTTCGCCGGATCTTTAATTCCGGGGGCCGATTCTACCGAGGAAGAGACATCGAGTTGTGTCGCACCGCTTGCCCTCACGGCCTCGGCTACATTGTCGGGTGTTAATCCGCCCGCAAGAAGCCAGGGAACGGGCCATTTTTGGTTCGCGAGAAGGGACCAATCGAAAGTGATGGCATTCCCGCCCGGACGACTAGCGCCCTTTGGCGGTTTTGCATCGATCAAGAGCTGATCGGCGACCCTTCCATAGTGATCAATCTCGACGAGGTCTTTTGCGTCACGGATCCCTATGGCTTTGATAATTGGCAGTCCAGTTTTGGCGCGAAGTTCGCTAATCCGTTCCCGCGTTTCCTGGCCATGCAGCTGGAGCATGTCGACTGGCAAAGAGGTGATCTGTTCAATCAGTGCATCATCTGGGTCAACGGTGACTGCGACCTTCTTAATTCGTTGCGGAACTTTGGTCATCAAAGCGCCTGCCGCCCCGATCGATAGGGACCTGGGTGATGGTGGGAAGAACATGAAGCCGATATAGGCCGCTTGGCCTTCTATTGCCGCCTGCACGCCATCAGGACGGGTCAATCCACAGATCTTGACACGCATGAGACCTCAGCGGACCGGGATTTTGGGAAGGTCGTCATCTGGATCGGCGACTTGTTCCTTCACCTTGTTCAATTCAGTTCTGAGCTGGTTGACCTCCCGGCCGCGATCATTCGCGGCGCGGCGATGTTTGGTCTCGCGAGCCCATTCAAGGATCTCGCCCACGACGAGGCCTGCAAGGAAGGCAGCGGCGATAACAAGAGCAAGCGGGATTTGTTTCAGCGCAAGCTCTGAACCGGCGACTTTCTCAGGAACCAGATGTAAATCCACCGGAGCCATGTTGCCCATACCAAGCACTATTAGCGCAACAGCAATGAGCAACAAGACAACTGATTTGAGAAAGCCCATACTGGTATCCTTTCAGCCCTATTGGCCGTTCATCCGCTCACGCAGCTCCTTCCCGGCCTTGAAGAAGGGCACGCTTTTTTCGGGCACGGGCACCGATTCGCCGGTCCGCGGGTTTCGCCCCATTCGAGCATCCCGCTTCTTGACTGAAAAGGCGCCAAAGCCGCGCAATTCAACACGATCACCGCGTGCAAGTGCCGAGGTGATCTCTTCGAACAATGTAGACACAATTCGCTCGACGTCACGCTGGAAGAGATGTGGGTTCTCCTCCGCGATCTGCTGGATAAGCTCCGACTTGATCATCTCTCCCCCTGTGATCTTTTTCTTTGAGTCGTTCTAGGCTGTCTTCTCACAAAGCTGTCATGTCGCATAGGCTCGCGTCAATCATGGCTTGACGTCAGAGAAGATGTTTTGCGTCAAACGGTTGCGATAATCGCTCTGGTTTGTCCTAAATAGGAACGACCGGCACTCTGCCGAGCGCCGGTCGCCTTATGGTTGATCGCGATGGCTTTGACTTATTCGTCGTCGCGATTCTTCAGTGCAGCGCCGAGGATATCACCCAGCGACGCACCGGCGTCGGAAGAGCCGTATTGTTGGACTGCTTCTTTCTCCTCGGCGATCTGAAGCGCCTTGATTGACAGCGAAAGACGGCGCGATTTCGAGTCAATGTTGGTGATCTTGGCGTCGATCCGGTCGCCCACTTGGAACCTGTCCGGACGTTGTTCGCCACGATCGCGGCTCAGGTCGGAGCGGCGAATGAAGGATTTTGCTCCTTCATACTCCACTTCGATACCGCCGTCTTCGATCGCAGAAACTACGACAGTAATGACGGCACCTTTGCGGACACCTTGGGTCGCTTCAGCAAACTTGTCGCCGCCCAGCTGTTTGATCCCGAGAGAGATCCGCTCTTTCTCGGCGTCGATATCTAGGACCACGGCACGAACGCTGTCACCTTTTTGGTAATCCTGGATCGCGTCTTCACCCGAACGGTCCCAATCGAGAACAGAAAGGTGAACCATCCCGTCGATATCTCCTTCGAGACCAACGAAGAGGCCAAACTCGGTGATGTTCTTAACTTCACCCTCGATCTCGGTCCCCGGAGGAGCGCTTTCTGCAAAGCTATCCCAAGGATTGGAGATGCACTGTTTGATGCCAAGAGACACACGGCGTTTGGAGCCATCGACATCCAGCACCATGACCTCGACCTCTTGTGAAGTTGAGACGATCTTGCCCGGATGGACGTTTTTCTTGGTCCAGCTCATCTCAGACACGTGGACAAGACCTTCGACGCCCGGCTCCAGTTCGACAAACGCACCATAGTCGGTGATGTTCGTGACTCTGCCGGTGAAGGTCGCGCCCAGTGGGTAGTTGATCGAGACGGTGTTCCAAGGGTCGTCCATCATCTGCTTCATGCCGAGCGAGATGCGTTGGGTGTCCTTGTTGACCTTGACGACCTGGACCTTCACCGTCTCGCCAATCTGGACGATCTCTGAGGGGTGGTTGACCCGGCGCCAAGCCATGTCGGTCACGTGGAGCAGGCCATCTACACCGCCCAGATCCACGAAAGCGCCATAGTCGGTGACGTTCTTGACGACACCCTCG
>JBCDAQ010000024.1:0-31953 GCA_039185285.1 Pseudomonadota bacterium | reverse complement strand
GGCAGCTTTGTTCCGCCTAGGTTCCCGCAAGCCGGGGCAAGCAGAGACTGGTTCGAATTAGTCTGACAGCACCGGCCTTGGTGCTCGAGACCAGCCGAGCTACTATCTCAAACCTAGCGGAAACGGCTGTGGCTCAAATGGACATGTCCGAGTTTCGTCCGGTTACCAAATGCCATCATTGATAGTAGAGTAGCATCTTTAACCACAGACGTGGAGCCAGAAGGGGATCGAGATGCCGCTTGAAAATCTTATGCGAGACTTGGCCGCAGAATTGGGTCTTGGCGACATTCGCCTTGAGGAGGATGGCGGTGCTCAGCTTGCCTTCGGCGACGATATCCAGATCGATATCTCCGCTTCGGGAGAATGGCCGGGCATCAATATCACCGCACTCGTCGGAGCGATCCCAACGGATAACCGCGAAGCGGTTTACTCCGAGATGCTCGAAGCCAACTATCAAGGCCTGGCCACGGGTGGTGCCGCGCTTTGCATCGATACCGTGCTGGGAGAAGTAATCCTCTCCCGCCACATAGCTGGTGAAAATACGGACTTCGAAGTCTTTGCCGTCGAGGTTTCCCGTTTCTTCGCGGCGCTCACCATGTGGCGCGAAAGGCTGCAGAAGGGCCAGATTGGCTCAGGCGATTTTGAATTCAATGAAGACGACGACCATGCAACCGCGGCAGACGAAGATCCCGCGCCGGAGCCTCCCGGCAGCGGTATGATCTCCGTTTGATCCAGCTGCTAAAACTGAAGGGATCTTGATATGACCACGTTCAACAATGTCGGCGGCCTGCAGGGCAACTACCAGGATTTTGCCCAGCAGAACATTAGCCAGCGCTCGCATGAATTCGAGGCGAGTAATGATGGTGCACGCCCGACGCCGCAGGTCGGCAAGCCGAAGACTGCTTGGCAAAAGTTTAAGGCATTTTGTGGAGGCAACGACGTCAAGATCCGGACTGGAACGAACGTCACCCGTAACCGAAAGGATACGCGTCTGGGCAAGATGGGGCTTGGGATCAAGCGTATGGCCAGCAGTATCAAGCATGGCTTCAAGAAGCACATGAACCCCAACAGCCACCATTCATCTATGCGGCTTACCGCTGTCCGGGATCTGCGCCATGCCGAATTGGCGCATAACAAACTGACCGACAAGATGATCTCGAACATGGCCAGCGGAAAAGTTGGAAAGTTCGATACCCCCTTTCAACTCTCCAAGTTAGGCCAACTCGCGGACAACGCAACGGTGGCCCAGAACGAGGCCTTGCGGAACAGAACTGCGTTGGACCGGAACACAGGGGAATTCGCCTCGACGGTCGAGCTCATTGACAAATACCGCGCCGCCGGAGCGGGAATAGAGGACCACATCGACGTTACCGGTGGCGTCGGCAAAACAAAGCAATCTGACATTATTGAAGCCAATATCCGCGATGGCATCAAAGCCGGGCTTGCGACACCAGAGGGTCGCAGCAACATGCTGTCGGGCATTGGTGACATGTTTAGTACCCGCGTAGTTGATGGGACTGCGGAGCGCGGCAAGACCATGTTTGAAAATGCCATTCGCCAAACGGCGTTGGAACTGGCTAAAGCGGGCAACACCAAGGACGCTGCCGCACTTGCCCTCGCAATCGCAAATCAAGATCCCGCATCAGATGACGCTGTTAAGAAAAGCGCAGAGCTGATGCAGAGTGTAGTCGATCGATCTCCTGATGGCGATGCTGGCATCAAGGCTGCTGTGAAGGAAGCCGTGCGAGGCGACGGAGGCACAGGTGCCAAGCAGGTAATCACGAAGATGGCTCTAGATGCATTCAGCTATTCGCCAACTTCGAACACCGGAATCGACATGGACAAAGCAAGCTTCACAATGCCGTTCCTGAACGATGTGGTCAGTCACGGCAACGGTATGGACGACGCCGACACCATTGCCATCAAAGCACGGATTTCGGAGCAGCTGTTGAAACTCGACGGAGATCAACTGACCGAGTTGTTCACTGACGCCGATCCAGAAGACCTTAACGAGCTATCCAAAATGCTCCTGAACAAGAAAGGGCTCGAGGGTTTTGAGAAAGGACTGCAGGAGCTGATCGACAACGAGGATACATCGGATGATGTCCGCCAGGATGTGCGTACTAATCGATCGATCCTGCACGCATTGCAGAACAAAATGATCGGCAATCTGACCAACGATCCGGACACGCTCATGAAGCTAGTCATGGTTCCCGAGAATGACAAACTTGATAGTCAAGTTGCTGGCAGTCACTCGAGAACCTTCATGGTCAACGAACAGAACCGAAACCTCGACGCCATCGATTTTACGAAGAAGTTGGTCGCGGACGTGTTGCGGAAGTACAATATCGATGATGCGCAGCTGGACGAACTCAGTGCGCTCAAGGACAAGGTTCAATGGGGCCAGGAAGAAAACGATCTTCTGAATACGGTTCTGGGCGACAATCGGTACGCACGCGTGGATGTTCTAAAGGCACTTGGTACTCAAGCAGCGATCATCGATGCAGCAAAGAAGGGCTTCAGTCAAAATGACCAACAATTCACTGACGCACTGAATGACCTTGGGATTGTGCAGGGTCACGATTCGATCAGAGAGGCGCTCGACGTTCGTTTCCAGCAACGCATGGGCGCAATCGACGACATGGGGCTTGTGAACGGCGTAGTCCAGCAGCTCTTCGACAAACACGACCAGCTCGACGAAGATATCTCAAGTTTCAAGGCACTCTTCACCGGGAACCATGATCAGGGCGAGATCGACAGCGTTATTGATGACATCGTCGGTTGGGATCCAGATGCGAAAAGGGACATGCAAAAAGCTGTTGAAGGCTATGCGGAACTGAAGAAACTGCTCCGCAATACCGCACCGGACGCCGATGCGATCAAAAGCGCCTTGAACAAGATGGGTGTGTCGAGTGAAACATTGCGCGAAGACGTGATCGATGCAGCAACCTCAGAGTTAAAAGCGCCGAGCAACACAAAACACGATACCCTTATCGTTACGCACTGGAACGCAGTGTTGAAGTCAGCGGTAAGGGAGATGGTTACAGACCCGAACAAATCTGACCAGGAAGTCGTCGAATTCGCGAACGAGATCATGAAACGAGAGGTCGCTCGTCAGATCGATGCAGGGTCGCTCTTCCGGGATAGCACGGATGTTACGCCATTTGTTCTGGGAGCGTTGATCGAGCGGTTCGGAGAAGATGAATTCGGCAAGCAACTTGGGCAAGAGATGGTCGACCTCACAGCTCAGACGATGAGCAAGTTCCTAGATGACGACGCCTATAAACCCGAGAACATCGATTGGGATGCTGATGCAGAGAATCTTACCCTCCCAGTTCTACGGGGCACCAAGCGAAATGGCGTAGTTCATCCAGAAGTTCTGCTTGAGTCGACGAAGGCGTGTTACGATCGGCTCAAGGATTGCAACGTCTCAGACAACCTAAAAGCGGTCTCGAACATGGTGCAGGACAAGTTCGCCACGCCGCCCCATCCGGATCATCCCAACCAAGTTAGTTTAGGTCGTGATGCGGGCAAGGACTACATGCTGGACTCGCTTTTCCTTCGCGACACCAACTCAACTTTTGCTCTCGCCTCCCGGACGAATGCAGTATCAAGTCAGGATAAAGGTCTGATGGACACGATGGTGCAGACGTCGCAAGCAGTCCAATCAGGTGTGAACTTCTCAGACACTACGCTTGGAAAATGGCCTGGAAAAATTGATGTCGCCACGAAGGATTACATGATCGCGCTCGAAGCTGAGTACAAGAAAACACATAATAATGAAGACATGCCCAGCGAAATGCGCGACAAGTTCGAAATGAAAGTACGCGCTGAATTTGACAAGACTCTTGATCTCATCAAGGAGCAGAACACCCCCCAAGGAGTGATCAAACCGCTTCGGGATAATCTGCAATCAAACGTTGGCTTTAGCATCGACGACAACCTCGTTGACAACAACCGAGAGCAGTTGAGCTGGAATGCGGTTTCCGGTCGCCTCGATGAAGCGCAGGTTGATTGGCAGAAGGACATTCGCAATGAGGTCATCTCGGCCCATCAACAGATCTTCAACATCGGGCGGGAGCAACCGAGCGACTGGTTGATGACAAACGACAATCGCCCCTCGGGCGAATTCAACAATTTCGTCGCAAAGTTCCCGGACGGGGCGTTGAACAAATCACAGGAAATGGAGCTCATGAAGAACCTGCTCCGGTCCGATAACCTCACCCAGCAAGATCTCCAGCGTGCCGACATCGTACCCGTGAATGCAGATCTGAACATCTACCAGGTCAAGTTGCCTGACGCGCAGGGGCCCGACAACCAAGGCTTGCCACGGTCGATTTTGATCACGCCGAGCGCGATGACGTTCAACTTGCAAGAAAATGGCCTTCACAACCACATCGCAATGATCGAATAGACGATCAGAAAGCAGGTCAACCAGGTCAGCCATCGACTACTGCGCAGAAATCCAGGCCGCTCCGACACGATTAAATCGGAGCGGCCTTTTCGATCTTGGATCGCTAGGCCACGATTTTGTCCAGTGGGCGGCGGCGATCCCCCTCAGAGTAACGGTTTCGGTTCCTTTTAACTCAAGAAGTCTGGGCGATCAGCGGTGGTTTTGCCTGAACTTGGTGTACAGCTAGCATAGGCGCAACGAACGCTGGGAGGTGTCGAAGTGAAGGACGCCTGCATTGATCGCCGGCGCAATCGTTATCCAGTCCGCCTGATATGTCGCCTTTGAATGTCTCGACCAGCGGCTTCTATGCGTGGCGGACAAGCTCGGAGAGACCGCGCGCCCAACAAGACTGAGAACTGATGCCGAAGATCCGGCAGATCTTTGAAGACAGCAAAGGCGTCTAAGGTAGCCTGCGCGTTCATGCGGAACTGTCGGCGAAAGGCATCCAAGTTGGGCGCACCAGAATTGCTCGTTTGATGAGTCTGGAACGGCTCAGAGGATGCCCGAAGCGCCGCTTCCGGGTCACCATGCAGCGTAACTCCGCACATCCCGTTGCGAAGAACTTGCTCAAGCAAGACTTCAAGGCCAATGCACCGAACCAAAGGTGGGCGTCCGACATCACCTAGAGCTCAAACAAGCAGGGTTAGCTCTACCTGGCGGTCGTTATGGATCTGTGCTCCCGACGTATCGTCGGCTGGTCGATGAGCTATCGGGCAGGCCGACATTTGATCGTTGGCGCCTTGCAAATGACAACCTACGCACGTTCACCGGAGATCCCGCTCATCCATCACTCCAACCGCGGCGCTCAATACCCAGCGAAGAGTTCCACGATGAGCTCGCCCTTCGCGGCATCGAATGCAGCATGAGCCGCTCTGCGAACTGCTATGACAATGCGGTGTTCGAGACCTTTTAAGCGTGAGAGGGTGAACCGTGTCCGCTACAGAACCCTGGACGAGGCTCGGGCAGACCTATTCGAGTACGTTGAAGGGTTCTACAATCGAAGACGTCACCTTGGATATAGTGGCAACATCAGTCCAGCCGACTTCGAAGAGCAGTCAGCTGGATCTTCGGAAACCGTCCACTGAAACAAGGCAAAACGAGCTCAGCATTACTGGACGTTGCGGCGGTCGGATAGACGACGTTTTGAATGAGCATGACCTTACAAGAAAGATCGCGCTCAGAATCAAACATTCATGACATTTAGCGCCGTGATCGCGCCGACGGACCTGATCATCACGGTCCCTGAAGCTTTGGCCAAACAAGTAATGACCGACGATCTTAGTTCATGCCGCTGCCGGAAGAACTGCAAACATCGTTCTTCATTGTCTCTCGGATTTGGCACGAGCGATTTACGAAGGACGCTGGGCACCAATGGCTGCGGAGATTGATCACGTCAGCCTGTAAAGACTTCCGCTAGAGCCCTCGGTGAACGGCCCGCGATTGTTCAGACGTGGACTGACCAGTTGTGGCAAACGACGCGATTGGCATTCCGCGACCGCGAAGACTGGCTCCCGCCCAAATGTCGGACTGGGCCGACTGCCGTCATGGATTCTCATTGCAGCGAATGTCTGTAGTGAGCCCATCCTATTACAGGGCGAGGTCCGTGGGTTGCGGATCGGAGAGGCGCGCCCGCATCCTCACGGCGGGTGGCGGGCACCCTTAGCCAGCCGGTGACCAATGGCGATGAACGGGATGGACGATGATTACCAAAGAATGTGGAACCGTTCTGACGACCTCGAGAGCCAGCTTCTAGATCAGTTTCAATCACGGCAAGCTTCCAGTCCATCCCAAGCGGTGCGCCATAACAAAACCATGGTATCGTTAATAGAGCATCAGTTTACGATGCAGTTTCGCAGCGGCGGACAGGTAAATATGATGGAGCCGAGGGCCGTTCCGGCGCAGATGCTTAGATTCAGGCCCTACGTCGCGCGGAAGATCCTGATCGATCGCAAAGTGGGCGTGAACCCGGAGCCAGGTGCCTGCTGCAGAGGGGATTGCTTTTCCGTCGGTGGTCCGACGGCTGACTTACTTCTCCTAAGTAATTCCATTCCCAGGCACGAGATCGCGGCGGTTGTTTCGGACTCTTGGACAGAAGTGGTCGACCTGGCGACGGAGCTTCATGTCGAGATCACTGATGCCGATACCCTGATGGTACCAGTCCGATGAACCCTTTGATCAGTGCGGGAAGCCCTCATAACCTGGCGGCTCTGCCCGACGCGGCGGATCTGGCGGCACGGCGGATCGAGATCCACGATCTGACACTCGAGGGCGACTGCGAGGAAATGGCTGGCATGTTCTTGGGAGCGAACGCGCGACTGGAGATCGCAAGGCATCTGGATGCGATGGGCGTTCCACGGCTGTCGGTGCTGGGCAATTCCCCGCGACCGACCGAAGCTGAGATTGCGAGTGCCCGTGCGATCGCCAATCTCGGACTCAATGCACGCCTGTCCAGTTTCGTGAAGACATCCGGCGAGATCGATTTAACCGCGCAGATCGGGCTGGAAGGTACGATCATTCTGATCGGCGTCAACGCCCGTTTCTTTCCGCCGGGTCGCGACATCGATGCAGTCATCGAGGAAGCCTGCCAGATGGCTCGCCGGGCACGCGGCTTGGGCCTGCACACCTCGTTAATGGCGATGGACTCATCGAGGGCGGCAGAAGAGGACGTGTATCGCTTCGTTTTGGCCTGCGAAGATCTGGTTGACGAGTTCGTGATCTGCGACTCGATGGGCGTCGCGTCGCCATGGGGCTTCGAACGGCTCGTCAAAAAGGTGCGTGGCTGGACCCAACATCCGCTGCAGGTGCATTGCCATAACCATACGGGCATGGGTGTCGCGAATGCCCTGGCCGCCGTTAGAGCGGGAGCGGACATCGTTCATACCTGTGTCAATGGCTGGGGTGAGTTTGCAGGGCAACCCGCGCTAGACGAAGTCGCCGTGGCATTAGAAATGCACCTTGGCACGAGTTCAGGATTGAGATTGAAAGGGTTGACCGAGCTTGCCCAGATCGTCGCCGATGCAGCCGGTCTCGACCTGCCGGCCAACAAGCCAGTCACTGGGCGGGCCGCGTTCGCAATCCCAGAGACCGAAGAGATTCAGGAAGCTTTCGGGCTCTGCGCCGCTATGGGCACCCTCGACGCCGCCCTAACGTTTCCTCCCGCATTGGTTGGCAACCGTGCGCAGATGTCTATGGGCCGCAAATGCAGCCGCCACACGATCACATATGCTCTGGCGCGGCGCGGGCTGACCGCAAGTGATGACGTTAAGTATCAGATCGCCGCTGTAGTCAGGGCAACTGCGGCGGCCGCAAACGGCTATTACCTTCTGCCGGAAAAGGTCTTTGATGCGCTTTTGGCGTCAGGAGCCTTCGAGGTAACCCCTGTTATCGACCGCTGATCGGTCAAGTTGCCCGATAAACGCCTAATAAATATTCAAATCACTCACAGGACCGATTCGTTGGGTGAGTTTTCATTACATTTTTATCCACTAAACAGAATTATATAATTTTTTCAGTCTATTAGAATTGGTGAAATTTTAGGCTTGCCAGCTATTATGCCCATGAGGTTAGCATTCTACTTGGGTGATTTGCCATATGGGGAACTCTCTGATGCTAAGACCGTTAGAAACATCTGTATCCAGCATACTCTCTGCCGCCGCTGTGCTCAGCCTCCTCTTGACGATGTCTGCGCAGGCCGAGTCCACCTTGGAGAGCATCAAATCCACTGGAAAGGTTACGGTCGGCACAGAGGCTGCGTTCCCACCATTCGAGTTCGTCGAGGATGGAAAGATTGTTGGATACGGCAAGGACATCCTTGACTTTGTCGTGGCTGATCTGGACGTCGAATTGAACCAGCTTGACCTGCCCTGGCAGGGTATCCTTCCCGGAGTTCTTGCAGGCAAGTTCGATTTCGTTGCGACATCGGTGTCCGTTCGCCCTGAGCGGGTGACGAAATATGCCTTCACAGTGCCCATCGCCGAAGGAACCAACTGGACGATGAAGCGCATGGGCGACGATGCGATTAAAACTGTCGATGATCTTTCAGGCAAAGTTGTGGGAACGCAGCTTTCATCAGGCGGCGAGGCCGCTGCCAAGGAGTTCGAGGCAAAGCTGCAATCCGAGGGTAAAGGCGGGTACAAAGAACTCAAGCTGTATACGTCTTATCCAGAAACCTACCTTGCGCTGGCGAACGGTGAGATCGACATAGTCGTTCAGACGCTGCCGAACCTGGCGGTCGTTGCCAAGGAACAGCCTGGGACATTCGATCTTGTCGGCCCGATCGGCGATCTCAGCTACATGTCTTGGGTGACACGGCCGGAAGACACTGACCTGCGTGACTACCTCAGTTCGAAGATCCTAGAGATGCGTGACAGCGGCAAGCTGTATGAGCTCCAGGACAAGTGGTTCGGGTTCCGGATGGAGATTCCGGACGCTGGGTACCTGCCGGAAGGTGCGATCTGAGACGATGGCGGATGGGCGCCCCTATTGCCACCCCGGTGGCGCGATTGAGCGGTGAAGTTCGACGTCTCGTACACAATCGATGCGCTCCCTCGGTTGCTCGAGGGAGCGCTTGTAACCTTGCAGGTCGCACTGATCGGCTTTTGTCTCAGCGTGACATTGGCAACATGTCTAACAGTACTTCGCAACGCCCGGCCTTCGCTGTTTCTCGAATGCGGGCTTGGACTGTTTGTGAGCTTCATCCGGGGCACACCGCTGCTAGTGCAGATCTTCCTGATCTATTACGTCCTGCCTGTGGTCGGAATCGATATCGGCCCTTTGACCGCAGGTATACTGGCAATCACCCTGAACTCATGCGCCTTCGTTTTGGAGATCCTGCGTGGCGGGCTTGCCGCGGTGCCACAGGGGCAGCTCGAAGCCGCTCGCGCTCTGGGCCTCTCCACGTTTGCACAATGGCGAAAGGTGATCCTGCCGCAGGTCTTCATCACCTCGATCCCACCTCTGGTGAACGAATTCACACAGGTTCTAAAGTCAACCCCCCTGCTGGCCACGATCACCGTCGTTGAACTGATGCGCGTCAGTCAACAGATCTTCAGCCGCAACTATCATCCGGTCGAGGTGCTGCTTGGAGCGTTCACGCTGTACTTCCTGATGTGTTTCACCGTCAGCCGCGCTTCGGTCTTCCTAGAGCGACGCTACGAGCCAAGGCGCGCCTGAGCGATGGGGTTGGACTTCTCGATATTCGTCGATCACGGCCCTACCATCCTGTCCGGCTTCTGGCTGACCATAAAGATCGTCCTGGGCGCATTGATTATCGGGCTTCCGCTGGGTGTGGTGCTTGCCTTCGCGCGGCGGTCAGAACAATGGGTCCTGCGTTGGCCGGCGGTCGCGTTTATAGAGTTGTTCCGCAACACACCCTTCATGATCCAAGTGTTCTTGATTTACTATGTTCTTCCGTTTTATGGCCTGCGCCTACCCGCCGATATGGTTGGCGTTCTCGCCCTGGCAGCCTTTGGCAGCGCCTATTACGCCGAAGTCATCCGAGCCGGCATCAATGCGATTCCAGAAGGTCAATTCGATTCAGCATACGCGTTGGGCCTCTCCAATTGGCAGGTGATGAGGCTGGTCGTTCTACCTCAGACGCTGACGATTGTTCTGCCACCTCTGGGCAATCAAACGCTATCGCTGGTCAAGGAATCGGCAATTCTGTCGACCATCACGGTGCAGGAGATGACGATGACCGCGTTGAGGGTGCAGGGGGTGACCTTTAGACCGTTCGAGGCATTTATCATGATCGCCCTGCTCTACTGGGCGCTGAACGAGATGATCGCAGCTGGCCTGCGTTCGTATGAGCGCAGGCTGACGGGCCGACGCACGAATCGAGCCAATACCCCACCCCTTGATACCCCGGGCGTGCCCTTGATGGCCGGCCGATAGCGTCTCGGCATCGACAGTAAGAGAGATGACCGGACTTCGAAGATGATAGGAGAAACCTTAACGATGATCGAGATCGTGCCGACGGAGAGGGTGATCGGTGCCGAGGTTCGCGGCATCGCGCTGTCCGAAGTGCCCAGTGATGGTGCCCGTGACCTTATCGAGAGCGCGTTGGAGCGCCATGGGGTTTTGATCTTTCGCGGCCAAACCATTGATCCCGCGCAGCAGATCGCCTGGTCGCGAGCCCTTGCCGAACTGGAACTTACCGCTCGGATCGATGCGCGGTTGGACGGGCATCCCGAGATCTTCGTGGTCGGCAATACGGGTCAGCGAATGGTCTCGTTCGCCTCTGCCGACGGGTCGGGCGATCTTGAATGGCACGCCGATCATATGCACCTGGAGCGACCTGCCCGCGCCTCGATGCTATATTGTGTCGAGACGCCACCGGTCGGTGGTGAGACAGTCTTTGCCTGCATGTACCATGCCTTCGACGCGTTGAGCCCGGAACAGCAATCAGTGGCGGAGGGCCTTACAGCCTTGCACTCAGTCAGCGGCCTGCAGTCCTTTTTGAGAGAGAAAGGCGAGGCGGGGGCCGCCGAAGGTGCTTATGATAGTGCGGAGTGTCTGGTTGTGATGTGGCCACTGGTACGCCATCATCCAATGACTGGACGCAGATCGCTGTATTTCGGGTCGAAAGTCACGATCGGTATCGAGGGTTGGGATCGCGCCCAGGCGCAGGTCTATCTGCGCGATCTGGAGGCGTTGGCCACAAAACACGAGCATCGGTACTCCCATGTTTGGGAGCCTGGGGACGCGGTGCTATGGGATAATCGCCGGGTCCTTCACGCCGGAACGCCCTTTGACTCGTCAGCCTACCGCCGCCGAATGTATCGCACCACTCTACGCGAAGATCAGCCGATTGCCTGAACCCAAAGGACCTCGCTTTCCGACATGGAGACCAGCAATGCCGATTGAGACAACGCCGCTTCACCGGGACTTCGGCGTCAAGGTCACTGGCGTCGATCTATCAGTGCTAGATGACGCAACTTTTGAGCAAATTCTGCATGCATTCTATTCACACGGCGCCCTTCTGTTCCGGGATCAGGACTTGCAGCCGGCAGCGCAGGTTGCGTTGGGCCAGCGGTTCGGCATCCCTTCGATCCCGCCCCGGCGCCAATTCAATCTACCAGACCATCCCGAAGTTTCGGTGCTGGGGAACCTGATGAGCCCTGACGGCACACCAACTGCGTTTTTCAACGAGATGGGGGAGGAATGGCATTCCGACAGCGCAGGCTATCAGAACCTTGACGGCGCGACCTTCCTCTACTGCATTCAAAGCCCGCCCGTGGGAGGTGAGACCATGCTCTGTTGCATGTACACCGCTTGGGACGATCTGCCCGTTGAACGCAAGGTGGACATGCAGGGACGCAAGGTGTTGCACAGCTGGAATTTCCATAATGACAAGGTTATGGCCGTCTCTAAGGGCACGCCGCTGACACCGGAACAGCGGGCGCTTCATCCCGACCACTGGACTTCGCTGGTCCAGATCCATCCGATCACGGGCCGCAAGCTCTATTATCTCAGCCACAACCTGGTGAAGCAGATTGACGATTGGGATGAGCAGACATCGCAAGACTATTCGATGGACTTAGTCCACTTCGCGACAACTCCGGATCGAGTCTATTCGCATTCATGGCGGCCGGGTGACCTATTGGTTTGGGATAACCGAGCAACGATGCACTCGGCGACCAATGTTGCGTCCTACCGCAAACATGTCCGGCACATGCATCGTTCGTATTCGTTCATGGGCGACGGGGCGGCACAGGGCGGCAGGCTGGCCTGACCGAGTGACCTTCTCCCCGGTTTCAGAACCATTGCGACCTGGAATTCTCCGCCTTTGAATGGATGAAGGAGGATAGCCCAAGAAGAGGAAGTGCTTCATTGAGTAGGAAGGGACCGTGCTGAACATTCTGGATGACGACAGCCGGTTCTGTCCGGGTCAGCTTGTCGATGTCTCCATCCCAGGGGCACGCGTAGCGCGGTTCCTCGATGACCTGATGTTCCGGATTGGGCTACCGGAAGAGATCATCTTCAAAAACTGGCCAGAAGGCACCAGCAAGGCCGTGTTAGACCGGTCTGAGCAAACCGGTGTGTACCTGCGCTTCATCGAGCCAGGCAAGCCGACGCGAGACGCCCCTTTGTGGAGAGATTCAACGGCAAGCTCCGGGACGAGTGCTTGAAATTGCATTGGTTCCGTTCCTTGCACCACGCCCACGAGGAGATCGACCGGTCGTGAATTCACAACAAAACCAAGCGCCCACATTCGGCGCTCGGGTACATTTCCCCAACGGAATTCCTAATGAAAAACACAGCGGCAGCGCGTGAGACCTTTGCGGTATCCACACTGCCGCACAACACTGAAAGCTAACCGGAAAGCTCCAGATCGAAGCAGCCTTAAGCGACGGGGAGGGTCAGTTTATCCGCATTCTGCAGGAGCATCTTGATCATGTTCGGAGCTTCGAGTTCATTGAATGCCGAGCTCATGACGCCAAGGCTGCTCGCGGGAAACGTAGTTTAAGATTGCGAGACGGCTGCTTCGTCAGACGAATGCGGGACCGTATCTGTTCGCCCCAGAATTGCGGGACGGCTCGAGCTGGGATTGAGTCAGTGCAGGCTCAGAAGAACTTCGATGTCTCGCAGGCTGAGACCCGCAAGCATCGCCTTCTCATCAACGGACAGACGAGCTCTTCCATCAATGTACTGCTTCAAAAATCGTGCGATCTCGCTGGTAGGCTGATAATAGAGGTCGGGCGTAGAGCTGCTCAACTCATTAACAAGCCGGGTCAACAGTTTTTTCTGTTTTTCCGACTCGAGATCATCGCGTTTATCCTGCAGCATAGATCAACCCATGAGAAGCTTTGCGATTTGCTTTATAACGTAGAGAACAGGCTCGGAAGGTTTAATTTCGACTCTGGACGTCAATCGGATTCCTTGTTCGGAAAACGTGTAGACTAAAGAGGGTACTCGCAAGGCAATGCCTGGGGTTTGTTCTCCGGAGCTGTACTGTCTTAAGAACCAAGATCAGAAGGAATGAACATGATGCTCCGGACGATCGCTTCGCTTCTCGGACACCAGTTTGCCCCCGATCAGGAGAACAATCTCAAGCCGACCACGGTACCTGATCTTATCGAGGATCTCCGGGTTCTCGACCAAGATCCATACTTATCCCTCGCAGATCCTGAGCTGCGCGTAATCTCGGTTTTCGATGATCTCAAATATGACCGTGCTGATATGGATCTGCTCTCAGGTCCGATGCGTCGGCGGGTAATTGACCGTATCGCCCCGCTCGGGTTCAAACAGGTGTCTGGCACCGTCATCTCGCATAAGACCGAGAATGTCCGGATGCTCTTGCCGAAGATACATGCTCTCGGTGCGTCACCATTCGATGCAACACGGTACATAGATCGTGGCCCAAATGACTTTTTCATTCTGACACCGACGCAAGCCGCCTGCCACATGATTGACAGCTACGAGCATTATGAAGCAGTCGACCGCATCAAAGTCTTGGTCACGACGCAGCCGATCAACCTTCTTCGCATCATGGATTTCTTAGAGCGAAAGACCTCGCATCAGACCTTTCGGTCCGCAATTGGTCATCTGAAACTGGTTCAACGGGAAGCTGTCGAGGCAGAGCCTCTTTGTCGTCGCCGCGCTTTGCGATGATCAGGATCATCACACTGCAGAACTGCTCCAGATCAGCGTCTAAATGATTGCCATCTCGGCTTCGCTTCCAGCAGGTTATGAAAGAGCGATCTAGCTCGATTTAACGCTGCGAGATCAGGTGTGCTCGATAGGTTCGAACTTCTTTCAGGAGCACTCGTCTATAATCAATGATTATCGCTTTGATCAGAAAAAATCACTTCACCTAATCGACTGGCCCGCCTAACTTAGAATGATTACAAATATGGTTTGGGATTCGAACATCGCGGTCCTAAAGCAAACAGCAACCGAGAAGCCTCGAAGGGAGCTCATAGATGATGGACGGCGAAAGCAGATGCCCTGTGCTGGGCGGCGCGCACAAGCAAACGACCGGCAGCCTTGCGAACCACAAGTGGTGGCCAAATCAGCTGAACCTCAAGATCCTGCATCAGAACTCCGACCTAACCGACCCGATGGGTGATGGTTTCAACTATGCCGAGGAGTTCAAGAGCCTCGATCTGGATGCGCTCAAACAGGATCTCTATGATCTGATGACCGATAGCCAAGAGTGGTGGCCGGCAGATTATGGTCACTATGGCGGCTTCTTCATTCGCATGGCTTGGCACGCGGCTGGCACCTACCGCATCCATGATGGGCGTGGCGGCGGCGGGACGGGCGCGCAGCGCTTTGCACCGCTCAACAGTTGGCCAGATAACGGCAATCTTGACAAAGCGCGCCGTCTGCTTTGGCCGATTAAGCAAAAGTATGGCCGCAAGATCTCCTGGGCGGATCTGATGATCTTAGCGGGCAACTGCGCGATCGAATCCATGGGCGGTAAAACCTTTGGGTTTGGCGGCGGCCGGGCCGATATCTGGGAGCCAGAAGAGGACATCTACTGGGGACCAGAGACCGAATGGCTGGTCACGTCCGACAACGAGAACAGCCGCTATGGCGGCACCCGCGACGTGAAGACCTCGGATGCGGATGCAAACAACCTCGCCAATCCACTGGGCGCGGTAATGATGGGTTTGATCTATGTGAACCCGCAAGGCCCGGATGCGGTGCCTGACCCGCTGGGCTCAGCCCAGGACATCCGTGTAACCTTCGCCAGAATGGCTATGAACGACTATGAGACAGTCGCATTGGTCGCGGGCGGGCACACGTTCGGCAAGTCGCATGGAGCGGGTGCCGAAGACCATGTCGGCTCTGAGCCAGAGGGTGCGCCGACCGAAGCCATGGGCCTCGGCTGGCTGTCTTCCTACGCTTCGGGCAAAGGCAAAGACACCATCACCTCGGGCATCGAAGGTCCTTGGACCCCCAATCCGATCCAGTGGGACAATGGTTACTTCGATGTCCTGTTCGGCTACGACTGGGAACTGGTCAAAAGCCCGGCTGGCGCATGGCAATGGCATCCGAAGGACCTGGCCGACGAACACCACGCACCCCAAGTTGACGGCTCAGACGAAAAAGTCACCGTCATGATGACCACGGCCGACATGGCGATGCGCATGGATCCGGAATACGGGAAAATCTCGCGCCGGTTCTACGAGAACCCCGATGAGTTCGCTGATGCTTTCGCACGCGCCTGGTACAAGTTGACCCACCGGGATATGGGGCCGAAAGTTCGCTACCTTGGCAAAGAAGTGCCGGAGGAGACGCTGATCTGGCAGGACCCGGTCCCAGCTGTTGATCACGAGTTGGTCGATGCTGGCGATGTCGCAGATCTGAAAGCCAAGATCGCGGCCACCGGGCTCTCGGTATCGCAACTGGTGAGCACCGCTTGGGCTTCCGCCTCAACTTTCCGGGGTTCGGATATGCGTGGCGGGGCGAATGGCGCCCGGATCAGACTTGCACCCCAAAAGGACTGGGAGGTCAACCAGCCTGCTGAACTGGCGATGGTACTGTCTTCTCTGGAAGGCATCCAAGCCGAGTTCAACGGCGCGCAGAGTAGCAAGAAAGTCTCGCTTGCCGATCTGATCGTTCTTGCCGGATGCGTTGGCGTGGAAGCCGGTGCGAAGGCCGCAGGTCACGTGGTCGAAGTGCCGTTCACACCGGGCCGAACTGATGCGACGGATGAGCAAACCGATGCGGACAGCTTCGCGGTTCTTGAGCCAACGGCGGACGGTTTCCGGAACTTCATGCTGGAAGGCCATATGCGCCCTGCAGCCGAGCTTTTGGTTGACCGAGCGAATCTGCTCACCCTCACTGCACCCGAGATGACCGTGCTGATTGGTGGACTTCGGGTTCTGGGCGCGAATGTCGGCGGCTCGCAACATGGTGTGTTCACCAAATCGCCTGGCGCGCTCTCGACCGACTTCTTCGAGAACCTCCTCGATATGAGCACGAAGTGGACACCAAAAGGCGACGGCAGCTTTGATGGCACCGATCGGACGACAGGTGATCTGAAGTGGACTGCGACCGAGGTCGACCTGGTCTTTGGCTCAAACTCGCAGCTTCGGTCGTTGGCAGAAGTCTATGCATGCAGCGACTCGGCCGAGAGCTTCATCGCGGACTTCGTTGCAGCGTTTACGAAAGTGATGAACCTCGACCGGTTCGAAATCGCTTGATGACCAGTCGCGGCCTCGGGGATACCTGGGGCCGCAACTCTTCGGGTAACCGCCAATCCGTCACTCGGACCGCGGCGCAAGACCCAACCGGATGACGCCCTTCATCAGATCGGGATCGATCACGCGGCCCTTGCGATAGATCTCAACTCTTCCTTCTCGTGCTAAGTCCGCAGCAACCGCCCGAACTGTCGGAAGGAGTTTTCGCCAAACGTCCTCACTGGCAGTAAGTGCTCTTGCCACCTCGGAAGGACAGATCGTTTTGCCCGTTCCTCGCTCCTCACAGAGCTTCAGGATGACCGACGCTATTTGAGCGCTGCTCGAGTTGGCCACGTCGGGTGATTTCCTAGTCACGGAATGGGTCTGTCACGAGAATCGTGTCATCTCTCTCTGGGCTGGTGGAAAGGATCGCGACCGGGCATTCGATGATCTCTTCCACCCGCTTGATGTATTTGATCGCCTCGGCGGGCAAGTCCAACCAGCGACGCGCGCCAAATGTGCTCTCTGACCACCCAGGCATGGTCTCGTAAACCGGCTCAACGCGGGCTTGCTGTGCAGCAGCAGTCGGCAAGTAATCGATGACCTGACCATCGAGCCGATATCCCGTGCAGATCTTCAGCTCGAGCATGCCATCGAGGACATCTAGCTTAGTCAATGCAATCCCGGAGACACCGCCAACCCGGCATGTCTGGCGAACCAATGCAGCATCGAACCATCCGCAACGACGCTGGCGCCCTGTCACTGTTCCGAACTCGTGTCCTTTCTCGCCCAGATGCTGGCCGATCTCATCACTCAGCTCGGTCGGGAACGGCCCTTCACCCACGCGGGTCGTGTACGCTTTGACAATGCCAAGGGTGAAATCGATGGCATCTGGGCCCATCCCTGTGCCAGTCGCCGCCATCCCAGCCATTGTGTTTGACGACGTGACATAAGGATAAGTCCCAAAATCAATGTCCAGCAGCGCTCCCTGCGCGCCTTCAAACAGGATTCTTCGACCACCGGCACGCGCTTCTGACAGGGTTCGCCATACCGGTTGTGCGTAGGGAAGGACCTTCGGCGCAATCTCATGGAGCGATTTCGTGAGAGCCTCACGATCAATTGGTTCCGCCCCCAAGCCTTTGCGAAGTGGATCGTGGTGGGAGAGAAGCCTGTCCAACCGCGCCTCGAGCGTGGCCGCGTCCGCCAGATCAGCCATCCGAACGGTGCGGCGGCCCACTTTGTCTTCATAAGCCGGACCGATCCCCCGGCCAGTTGTACCAATCTTGGCTTTGCCGGCCGCTTCTTCTCTGAGTTTGTCCAGGTCGCCATGGACTGGCAGAATGAGGGGCGTATTTTCAGCGATCTGGAGAGACTCGGGGCTGATCTTAACCCCTTGAGCGCTCAACTTCTCTATCTCGGCCACAAGAGCCCATGGATCGAGAACTACACCGTTTCCGATGACGGAGAGCTTGCCTTCGCGAACTATGCCTGACGGCAGCAACGACAGCTTATAGACGGCGCCATCGATGACCAAGGTATGTCCGGCGTTGTGACCGCCTTGAAAACGGGCGATCAGATCGGCCCGCTCACTCAACCAGTCAACAATCTTGCCCTTGCCCTCGTCACCCCACTGGGCGCCGACCACTACCACATTTGCCATTTATCCCTCCAGCCAAACGGGTGGGGTTATAGACGAGCAAACATGGCCGCGAAAGGGCCCTAAGCAGATGACTTTGATCGAAGAGCCGCGCTTGAGCTTGCGACAGCTCGAACGCTTCTGATCTCATCAAGAATCGCCTAGAAAACCAGCGCCTTGGCCTCTTGAACCTGGGGAAGCGCCGCAATCTCCGCCAGGGTTTCCGGGCTGAGAGGATCATCAACCCCCATCAGCGTTATGGCCTCTCCACCCTTCTTTGCTCTGCCAAGGTTGAAGGTTGAAATGTTGATGCCCAGGTCGCCAGTCTTCATACCCAAAGCTCCGATGTAACCAGGCTCATCCGTGTTGACGGTGTAGAGCATGTTAGGCAGCGGTTCTGCCTCCATGCCAATTCCTTTTATCTGGATGAAGCGAGGACGACCGTCGGAGAACACAGTACCGGCAACGGACCGCGTCTTGCCCCGGGATCGCACGACCAATCGGATATAGGACCCGTAGGCACCTTGAGCATCTTTGCGTGTCTCAGCGATTGCAACTCCGCGCTCTTTGGCCATTACCGGCGCGGAGACCATATTAACGCTTCCCTCTCCCAGCTGAGGGATCAGCAAGCTCGCAGTCAGGGCGGCCGTTAGCGGCTTGAGGTTCAGGTCTGCGACCTGGCCGACATATTCTATATCGAGTTCTTCTATCGCCTCCTCAGTTAGTTGCCCAGCGAACCCACCGAGAACTTCAGCGACACGGATCCAAGGCTTCAGCAAAGGTGCCTCTTCTGCCGTGATCGATGGCGCGTTGATCGCGTTCGAGATGGCTCCGTTGTTCAGATAGTCAGACATTTGTTCGGCAACCTGGAGGGCGACGTTCTCCTGCGCTTCGGTTGTGGCAGCGCCAAGATGGGGCGTGACAACGACGTTGGAGAGACCAAATAGCGGGTTCTCACGTGCAGGTTCCGTATCAAAAACGTCGAAAGCAGCACCCGCTATCCGGCCCGCCGTCAACGCCTCTGCCAATGCCTGCTCATCGACCAGTCCACCCCTCGCGCAATTGATCAGGCGCGCGCCTGGCTTCATCAACGCGATCCTGTCGGTATTCAAAAGGCCCGCTGTCTTATCCGTTTTGGGCAAGTGGAGCGTTACAAAGTCAGCCCGGGCCAACAGGTCTTCAACAGCCTCGATCTTCTCGACTCCCAGTTCGCGCGCCCGATCTTCACTCAGGAAGGGATCAAATGCGACTACCTTCATCCTCAGACCTATCGCCCGCTGCGCGACGACCGAGCCGATATTGCCGCAACCAATAACCCCCAATGTCTTGCCCGTGATCTCAACGCCCATAAACTTCGACTTCTCCCATTTGCCGCCGTGGGTCGAAGCGTTTGCCTCTGGGATTTGGCGCGCAACTGCGAACATCATCGCAATCGCATGTTCAGCCGTGGTGATCGAGTTGCCAAAGGGCGTATTCATCACGACGATCCCCTTGGACGACGCAGCTGAGATGTCGATGTTGTCGACCCCAATTCCAGCCCTTCCGATCACCTTGAGATTTGATGCGCTGGCTAGGATCTCAGCAGTTGCTTTCGTTGCCGAGCGCACGGCTAAACCGTCATACTGCCCAATCCTGGCGGCGAGAGCTTCCGGGTCTTTGCCAAGATCCGGTTCAAAATCGACCTCGATGCCTTGGTCGCGGAAGATCTGCACGGCTTGTTCAGAAAGTTTATCAGATATCAGTACTTTAGGCATTTCTGCCTCCTCTTTTCTCCGACAATGCAGCCCCTACAGGTAGTTAAGATCAGGGAGGCACAGGCTTTGCCGATCCTTGTTCAGATTGCTCAGGCGACAGCCTTTTCGGCACGGATGGCGGAGACAGCCCAGTCGATCCAAGCGGTCAGTGCGATCACATCCTTTGTCTCAACAGTCGCCCCGCACCAGATCCGAAGGCCCGGCGGTGCATCGCGGTATCCATTGATGTCAAAGGCGACGCCTTCGCTCTCCAGCAGCTTTGTTAGCTTTTTGATTGCCACTGCATCCATTTGCGGGTCCGTGAACCTCAGACAGACGGAAGTGTTCGATCGAAAACTGCTTTGGGTAACCAAGTTCTCGATTCCATCGCTGTGATCGACCCAGTCCTGCAAAGCAGAAAAGTTTGCATCAGCCCTGGCGATGAGCGCATCGCGACCGCCAACTTCATCGGCCCAGTCGAGGGCGTCAATATAGTCGGCAACCGCTAGCATAGATGGCGTGTTGATCGTTGCTCCAGAAAAGACGCCATCGATCAACTCTCCCCCTTTCGTGAGACGAAAAATCTTCGGCAAGGGGCGTTCGGGGATGTAGGTTTCAAGACGCTCGACGGCTCTGGGGCTGAGGACCAAAACCCCATGGGCCGCCTCACCTCCCATAACCTTTTGCCATGAGAAGGTGGTGATATCGAGTTTGGACCACTCCAGGTTCTGAGCAAAGGCCGCCGAGGTCGCATCGCAAAACGTCAAACCTTCACGATCGGCTGGAATCCAGTCTGCATTCGGCACTCGAGCACCAGAAGTCGTACCATTCCAGGTGAAGCAAATATCCGCATTCCCGCGGACGGAGTTTAGATCAGGCAATTCACCGTAGTCCGCTTCAATGAGCCTGCAATCGTCCAACTTTAGCTGTTTGACCGCATCGGAAGCCCAACCCGCGCCAAAACTCTCCCAAACCAGCATATCAACGGGGCGGGCGCCCAGCATCGACCACATGGCCATTTCAAAAGCGCCAGTGTCAGAAGCTGGCACAATACCGACCCGGTAACCGTCAGGCACACCCAGCAGGGTCGCCGTTCGATCGATCGCTTCTTTCAGCTGCGCTTTAGGTCCGACTGCGCGGTGCGATCGACCTAACCAGGCCTTTGCAGCAACACGGTCGATCGACCAGTTGGGATGTTTAGGGCAAGGCCCGGATGAGAATGAGGGTTGCACAGGCCGAACCTGTGGCTTTTCAGGGAACGTCATGGACGCGCTCCATCGTCAGGGCGAGTTCGCTGAGCCTGCCACCGCTCGCCCATACCCGGCGACAAACCCACCGCTGAAATACGGAGCTACTAGAGAGCGGTCAACCTCAAAGAAGTCGTCTTTGACCACATATTCGTCGTTTCTCTGCGCTGATGGGAAACGACGTTTCCCAAACACGCCGCAGAGCTTCCCATCAGTTGCGCCGACGTGACATTCATGGCAGGACCGTCACTCATTCCTGCCCAGCGAGATCACAATGAAAGCCACCCCGCGCGACTGGTTCCTGCTCTCGAGTCTCGGGCTGATTTGGGGCTGTGCCTTCATGGCAACCACAGTCGCCACGAAGGACTTCGAGACATTTACTCTAACAGCGGCGAGGCTTTTGATCGGTACGGCCGCTCTGATAGCCGTGCTTAGATGGCGTGGGGAAAGCCTTCCAAATTTCAGCAAAGGTGAGAACCGCGTCTTTTGGCTCTTCGCCCTTGGCGAAGCGATCACAGCCTACGCTTTGCCGTTCACATTGCTTAGTTGGGCACAGCGCCATATCGAAAGTTCCTTTGCTGGCGTTGCGGTTGCGAGTGTCCCCCTGTTCATCCTTCCTATGGCTTACTTCTTTGTTCCCGGGGAAAGCATGACCTGGCGCAAGGTCGTTGGGTTTGTGCTCGGGTTCGTCGGGATTATTGTCTTGATGGGTACAGATAGCCTGTCTTCATTGGGTGGTGATACTTTAACGACCCTGGCGCATCTTGCCTGTGTCGGGGTTGCTTTGGGTTACGCTTCTGGATCGATCATCGCAAAACGCGCACCCCAACTTGGCTTGGTTCGGTTCGGCACCGCTTCACTGATCCTCGCGACCGTGTTGATGACGCCAATCGCTCTGTTGATCGAGGGGCCACCCTCTCTACCTTCCTTCGAGGGCGCATTAGCGATGCTCTACCTCGGCCTCATTCCCACTGGGCTGGCGACCGTTATGCTGCTCGCAGTAATTGCATCTGCCGGGCCCGGTTTTTTCAGCTTGGTGAACTATCAAGTTCCAATTTGGGCGGTAATCTTTGGGATAGTCTTCTTGGCGGAACGACCTGCGGCAAATCTCGGATACGCGCTGATCCTCATTTTCACTGGTCTGGCGATCAGTCAGGGATTAGTTGGGCTGCGCCGAGGGGGACACGCAAAAGGTTAACCTTAAGAAGGCAGTCGGCCTGAGACCGGACGAACATGCAGATCTATGAGCACGCAACAGCAACTGTCGCGCAGATCCCATCGACCACATCCGCGAGCAGATCTGGATCCTCGGCTTCCCCCATAACCCGGATCAAAGGCTCCGTTCCTGATGGCCGGATCACGAGACGACCCGTATTTGAAAGCCGGGCTTCTCCAGCTTTGATTGCGGCTTGAACCTTAGCGTCATCCAGCGGGCGAGTGGCCCCGTTAAATCGCACATTCTTTAAGAGCTGTGGATAAGGCTCAAACATGTTACAAAGTTCCGACGCTCGCTTGCCCGTAGCCACAAGCGCTTCGAGCACTTGAAGGGCCGCAAGCAACCCGTCTCCGGTGGTGACGTGCTCTCCCAAAACAATATGGCCCGACTGCTCACCTCCGAGCACATAGCCGCCCGCGCGCATCGCTTCGACCACATAGCGGTCACCTACCTGAGTTCGCTGCAAGGTCAGGCCATCGGAGATTAACCGCTTCTCAAGTCCCAGGTTCGACATAACAGTTGCAACCAGAGTGTTCCCGGTAAGCCGCCCTTTCTTCGCCCAACGGGTTGCAATGAGAGCCATTATTTGATCGCCATCGATCAAGCGCCCCTTTTCATCGATCAAATGTACCCGGTCCGCGTCTCCATCTAAAGCAATCCCAAGATCAGCCTCGTTCTCGAGCACCGACGCTTGAGCTGCTGCGGGATCTGTAGACCCCCGCGCCACGTTGATGTTCTCGCCGTCGGGCCGATCCCCGAGAGGGATTATCTCAGCTCCAAGTTCCCAAAGCACTTCAGGAGCGGTTCGATAAGCAGCGCCATTTGCGCAATCGATAACAATCTTCAAACCAGCCAGACCACGCCTTCGAGGAAAAGTGCTTTTGGCGAATTCGATATAGCGCCCGCGCCCATCTTCCATTTTTGTCGCGCGACCAATCCGCCCCGGCGCCGCTAGCTCCGACGTCTCATTCATCAGACGTTCAATCTCTTCCTCAACCTCATCAGAGAGTTTGTAACCGTCGGGGCCAAAGAGCTTGATCCCGTTATCCTCGAACGGATTGTGGCTTGCAGAGATCATAACACCCAAGTCTGCCCGAACGGATTGGGTGAGCATCCCCACCGCGGGCGTAGGAACAGGCCCGAGAAGAACGACATCCACTCCGACTGAGAGGAACCCCGAAGATAGGGCGTGTTCCAACATGTAGCCGGAGCGACGGGTATCCTTTCCAATCACCACTGTGTGTCGATCGTCGCCTGTCATGAAGTACCGACCCGCAGCGCGGCCCAGCGCCAAGGCCACATCCGACGTCATCGGATGCGTGTTCGCCCGTCCGCGAATACCGTCAGTTCCGAAGAGTTTTCGGTTCATCAGCCCTCCTGCAGTGCCCGCCATACGCGCAGCGCCTGTACCGTTTCCGCAACATCATGAACACGCAAAATATGAGCGCCCTGAGCAGCACCCCAGAGAGCGACTGCAATAGAACCCGGGCCGCGCTTAGATGCCTCTGAGACTTCTGATAATGTGCCGATGAAGCGTTTACGCGAAGCGCCCAACAGGAGCGGACATCCTAAATCATGGAACAATCCAAGCCCTTTGATGAGAGCGAGGTTGTGGTCTAGCGTTTTGCCGAATCCAATGCCAGGGTCGATCGAGAGGCATGATCGGTGGATTCCAGCTGCCTCGGCGGCTACAACGCGTGCTTCAAGAAAATCATAGATATCTAAGAGCACGTCTTCATAGACCGGGTTCTTCTGCATTGTTCGTGGATCGCCCTGTGCATGCATAAGGCAATACGCAGGCGCGGAGATCGAAATACTTGCAGGATCATACGTGAGTGCTGACACATCGTTGAAGAGCACGGCCCCTGCCGCCAGAGCAGCGGACGCGACTGTCGATTTGCGTGTGTCGATCGAGATCGGTGCAGAGCATCCCGCCGCGATAAGACCTTCGATAACCGGAAGGACCCGATCGAGTTCTTCCTCAGCCGAAACAGGCTCAGCCCCAGGCCGCGTCGACTCACCGCCAATGTCTAGCAGGTCTGCCCCTGCCTCGAGCTGTGACATTCCATGTGAAATCGCAGTCGATACCTCTCGGTTCACTCCCCCGTCTGAGAAGCTGTCGGGGGTCACATTGATCACGGCCATAACATTTGGGCGGCTCATTGATAAACCAGAAAACCTTTGGCGCGCGGCGGTGAGCCTCACCAGTCGATCCTCACCAAAAAGCGATTCGATGGCGTCCACAGGCAGAACCTCCACCTCGGCGCCACGGCGATGCACCGCAACTTCCGAAAACCCGATTGGTCCACCTGCCAAAGGCAAGGATCCCAAGCGCCCCGTTTGAGCGGGGATCGCCCTCAAGTAAACGCGATCGTTCATAGTCGCGCAATAGCGTGACTGAAGGAACTGCGGCAACCAAAAACACATATTAAACAAATTATTTTTGTGATTTATTTTTTTTGTTATGAATTTTTGTTATTTATTGTGTTCCACAAGATTCTACCCTATATCCCACCATGGAAGGTCGTTACCTCGCATCAACACGGTAGGAAAAACCATGGCCAAGCAGTTCAAACCCTCGATTGTCACCGCCAATGACTTGGTAGAAGGAACCGCCGTTTTCCTAGGGTCTGAGGGCTGGAGTGGTGATATATCGAACGCCATGATCGCCTTGACGCCCGAGCAAGCTGAGGAGTTCGAGGCATTGGGCCAACGCCACGTCAAGAACAACGAAGTCGTCGAGCCCTATTTGATCTCTGTTTCTCTAGACTCAGGCGCTCCTGTGCCATTGCTAAGGCGCGAGCAGATTAGGGCAGCAGGCGCTCCGACCTTTGCCTATGGCCAGGCCGCCTAGCGTTAATAGCCAGGAGATTTGCGATGTATCGCTACGATGAATTCGACCACAAATTCGTGGCCGAACGCTCGGCTGAATTTCGTGATCAAGTCCGCCGCAGGCTCGCGGGTCATCTAACTGAAGCCGAGTTCAAGCCGTTGCGGCTGATGAACGGACTCTATCTGCAACTCCATGCCTATATGCTGAGGATCGCAATCCCCTATGGCACGTTGAGCAGCCGCCAAATGCGACAGCTCGCGATGATCGCTGAGAAGTGGGACCGTGGTTACGGCCATTTCACGACTCGACAGAACATTCAGTTCAACTGGCCGAAATTAAAAGATGTTCCGGACATCATTGACGCACTGGCCGAGGTTGAGATGCATGCCATTCAAACCTCGGGAAACTGCATTCGCAATACGACTTCGGATCCCTACTCTGCGGTCGCTGCGGAGGAGATCGAAGACCCACGTCTTACAGCGGAACTGATCCGCCAATGGTCGAGCCTGCATCCAGAATTCACGTTCCTTGGACGAAAGTTCAAGATTGCAGTCACGGGCTCAGCCGAAGACAGGACCGCTCTAAAGCTCCACGACATTGGCATTCAGATTGTCGAGCGTAGCGGAGAAGTCGGCTACAGGGTTCTGGTAGGCGGCGGTATGGGGCGGACGCCGATGATCGCAAAAGAGCTTCGCGGCTTCTTGCCACGAGAGGACTTGCTCCCCTATCTCGAAGCAGCCCTTCGAGTCTACAACCTGCATGGGCGCCGGGACAACAAGTACAAGGCGAGGATCAAGATCCTCGTTCATGAGCTCGGCATCGACACTTACCGCGATCAGGTCGAAGCCGAGTTTGCGACAATGGATCGGGCCGCGGTCTCGGCCCCCAGCGAAGAGGTTGAGCGGATCCGCGCGTACTTCATGCCGCCTGTTTTGGCTGAACGACCTTCAGTAAGCCCGTTCATCGACCAGATGAAGTCCGCCAGTCCAGATTTCGCCAGGTGGCTGGACCGCAACACCTTTGCTCACAAAGTCCAGGGCTATGTCGCGGCAACGGTCTCTCTGAAACCGATCGGTGGCGCGCCTGGTGATGCAACAGCCGAGCAAATGCGCGCGATCGCTGATATCGCTGAAAGCTTTAGTCGCGACGAGATGCGTGTGACCCATGAGCAGAATATTGTTCTGCCCCACGTTGCGATCGAAGACCTCTATAAGGTGTATTCTGGGTTGGCGGCGATTGGCCTCGACGCTCCAAACAAGGGACTGGTTACGGATATCATCGCATGCCCCGGCCTTGATTACTGCGCCTTGGCAACGGCGAGGTCTATCCCGGTCGCGCAACGCATCGCCGAGAGGTTTGCAGACACCTCACGCCAGGCCGAGATTGGCCCGCTCCAGATCAAGATTTCAGGCTGCATCAATGCGTGCGGGCATCATCATGTCGGTCATATAGGAATCCTTGGTCTCGATAAGGCCGGGGTTGAGAGCTATCAGATCACCCTGGGTGGGGATGCGACTGAGTCAGCGGCGTTAGGAGCCCGAACCGGGCCTGGTTTCGGCTATGATGAAGTCCCTCAAGTGATTGAGACCGTCATCGACACATATCTCAGCCTGCGAGAGCATCCGCGCGAAACCTTCTTACAAGCGTTTCGGAGGGTTGGGATGGAACCGTTTAAGGACGCACTCTATGCTTCTGCTTGATCGCACCGGTGAAATCGACGACCTGTGGCCAATGGCAGGCGATGAGCTGCCATCGAGCGGCCGCGCATTTGTTCCGTTTTCACGACTGGGCGAAGCCATGACCTGCGAGCTAGAGTTAGGTGTCGAGATACCAAACACATTGGATCTGAGCGAGCTTCAGCCTCATTTAGGTCGCCTGGCGATGATCTCCGTCGACTTTCCCGGCTTCGCAGATGGAAGGGGTTTCTCGATCGGGCGAAAGCTGAGGGCTCTTGGCTTTCTGGGTCGTTTGCGCGCGGCAGGTCCTGTGATTTCTGATCAGTTCACCTACCTCTTGCAGTGCGGCTACGACGAAGTAGCCCTCCCAGACCACATCGTCGAACGCCAACCCATCAATGATTGGTTGGCCCAACTCAGTCTTGTAACTACGGGGTACCAACGTGGGATAGCTGGGCGCGGCTCAATCCTCGATCAGCGTCGGGACTGCTCTGGGCAACAGTAGTTGTAGAAGATACGACAAGTCGTCACTCCGGCTGACTTTGCGAGCGAGGTCTGCCGAGGTCTTCAGCCAAATCCACCCTCTAAAACCCTAGGTTTCCTCACTACTCTGAGAAATGATTCTTGCAGGAACACCCGCTGCAGTTGCGCCTGCGGGGACGTCCTTTGTCACCACCGCATTAGCACCTATCCGCGCGTGATCTCCAATCCGCACCTTTCCCATAACCTTAGCTCCTGCGCCAATATCGACATGCCCACCAATGACCGGCGCTCCCGCCAGCGTAACCTGTTGGAAAAACATGCAATTCGGTCCAACTTCTGAACCGGGATGGATCACGATGCCATTCGGGTGTGGCATCACAAGCCCGCCTCCAAGCTGAGAATTGATGGGAACATCGGCCCCGGTAACGACGCTCCAGAACCTATGCTGAAGAACCCAATACTTCTGGAATAACCGTCCGAACGGGCCACGGCGGCGGGCTGCTTGATACTTTCGGATCGAGTTCAAAAGGCGGCGCGAAGGATCCCAGTATCTCCGCGGTTTTTCACGACGCCAGTCGGGTTCCGTTGCCGAGACAGGGTTGTTTTTTTGTGCCATCCCTCATCCCTCCCGGAGCCGCACCCGTATCAGCTTTCTTCATCTTCGCCTTGATCAGCGATCCAGGCGACCGAAACGACCTCTTCACCTTCGGCAGTGTTGAAGACCCTGACACCTCCGGCATTTCGGGAGCGGAAGGAGATGCCGCCCACCGGACATCGGATCGATTGGCCAGTGTTCGTCGCCAGCATGATTTGATCGTCCATCTCCACCGGGAACGAAGCTACCAGCGGCCCACTCCGAAGTGCTTTGTCGATCGCTTGAACACCCTGCCCTCCCCTGCCCCGTACCGGATAGTCATGGCTGGAGCTCATCTTGCCAGCGCCGCCGGTTGTGATTGTCAGGATCAGATCCTCAGCTGCTGACATCTCGGAATAACGCTCTTGCGAAAGTCCGATGTCAGCCACGGCCTCATCATCGTCAGCTTCGTCGTCATCGACCGCCCCAGCAACTGCACGGCGCATTTTGAGGTAAGCCACACGTTCTTCTGCGCTTGCTACAAAATGCCGGATCACCGCCATCGAGACGACCCGGTCGCCATCAGCCAGCCGAATCCCCCGCACACCGGTGGAGTCTCGCCCTTTGAAGACACGAACATCTGTTGTTGGGAAGCGGATCGCTTTGCCTTGCGCAGTGACCAGTAGGAAGTCATCCTCCTCATCACAGATCCTCGCGTTCACGAGGCTAACCCCCTCGGGCAGCTTCATCGCGATCTTTCCGTTTCGCATAACGTTGGTGAAGTCGCTAAGCGCATTGCGCCGTACATCCCCATCAGACGTCGCAAAGACGATTTGAAGCTTGCCCCAATCCTCTTCTGGAACATCAACAGGCATAATCGCGGCGACGCTTGCTTCTTCGCGGATCGCCTCTAGCACCTGACGTAGGAACCGGCCCTTAGCGTTCCGGCCCCCTAACGGCAGCCGCCAAGTCTTGAGCTTGTAGACAATTCCATCCGTCGTGAAGAACAAAAGCTGGGTGTGCGTGTTTGCAACGAAGAGCTGAGTGACAAAGTCCTCGTCCTTGGTGGACATTCCCTGCAGGCCTTTGCCGCCCCGCTTCTGTTCGCGGAACTCGGTCAGCGGTGTACGTTTGATGTAGCCCTGATGGGTGACCGTGACGACCATGTCCTCACGCTCGATCAGATCTTCATCGTCCAGGTCGCCTTCATACTCGACGATCTCGGAGCGACGCGGAACAGCGAAGAGTTCCTTCACTTCACTCAGCTCTGCCGAGACGATGCTAAGAATCCGATCACGGGAACGCAGGATCTCGAGATAGTCGGTAATTTTGCCAGCAAGTTCCTGAAGTTCATCGCCGATTTCTTTAACACCCATCGCGGTCAAACGCTGGAGCCTGAGGTCCAGAATCGCCCGCGCCTGAACATCTGACAGATTGTAGGTTCCGTCCTCGTTCATCTTGTGGCTCGGATCGTCGATCAGTTGAATGTATTCGGCGATCTGCTCAGCAGGCCAGCGACGTTCTTTCAGTCGTTCGCGCGCGGTCGCGGGGTCAGGGGAGGAACGGATGGTTTGGACCACCTCGTCGACATTCGAAACCGCGACAGCGAGACCACACAAAACATGCGCCCGTTCCCGCGCTTTCATCAACAGATGCGCGGTCCTTCGGGCCACGACCTCTTCGCGGAAGTCGATGAAGGCGCGCAGGATGGAGATCAAATCCAACTGCTCTGGCCGGCCATGGTTCAGCGCCAGCATGTTGCAGCCGAATGAAGTCTGGAGCTGCGTCGCCCGGTAGAGCTGGTTCAGCACCACGTCTGGAGTTGCATCACGCTTCAGCTCGATCACCACACGCACGCCAAACCGATCCGACTCGTCCTGAACATGGGCGATGCCGTCGATCTTTTTCTCCCGCACCTGCTCGGCAATCTTCTCGATCATCGTCGCTTTGTTCACCTGATAAGGGATCTCATCGACAACGATCGCATAACGATCCTTCCGGATTTCTTCGACTCGGGTCTTGGAGCGAACGATCACGGAGCCGCGGCCGGTCGCATAGGCCTTACGGGCGCCCGATTGACCAAGGATCAAACCACCTGTTGGGAAATCCGGTCCTGGGATGAACTCCATAACCTCGGAAAGTGTCATCTCCGGGTTCTCGATCAACGCGAGCGTGGCATCAACCACTTCGCCGAGATTATGCGGCGGGATGTTGGTTGCCATGCCAACTGCAATCCCGGCCCCGCCGTTTACAAGCAGGTTCGGAAAGCGGGCGGGAAGCACAGTCGGCTCCCGATCCTTGCCATCGTAATTGTCCTGGAAGTCAACGGTGTCGCGGTCAATATCCTCCAGCAGATAATCCGCTGGCTTGGCCATTCTGACTTCGGTGTAGCGCATCGCCGCCGGGTTATCCCCGTCCATGGACCCAAAGTTCCCCTGCCCGTCCAGCAACGGCAGCGACATCGACCACGGTTGCGCCATCCGCACTAAGGCATCATAGATCGCGCTGTCACCATGAGGGTGATACTTACCCATGACATCCCCGACCGGGCGGGCCGATTTGCGATAGGCTTTGTCGAAGGTATTCCCAGTCTCGCTCATCGCATAGAGGATGCGACGATGAACCGGCTTTAAGCCGTCGCGCAGGTCGGGAATGGCGCGGGCAACGATCACGCTCATCGCATAATCAAGATAGGAGCGCTTCATCTCCTCCTCGACAGCAATGGTTGGGCCGTCATAAGGGGGACGCTCTGGGGGAAGCGCCCCGCCTTCGGGCTCTTCCGTGCTGTCGTCGTCGCTCAAGAGCTGCTCCTGCGTGGATTTATAGAGGGTCTCTGCCAGAGGCGCTGGAAGACCATTTTATGACGGGTTCTTTATATGAGCAGGCAGTGTCTCGGGCAAGCGTCACGCGGGTCGCAGAACCGCAATTTGTGGTGTTTTCCATTGTGCACTGCCACCAGACCTCGATTTCACAGAAACGCCCGGCGAATAAGGTTCAGTCCGAGCAGAAGGAACAGGATCAAGACAGCCGTACGGAAACGATCAGTATCTAGAAACCCACGGATCCGTTCACCGACCTGAAAACCTAGAAGTGCTGGCAGCGTCATCGCCGCACCGAGAACCATATCCTCCCGATCCATCATCCCATTCGCGGAAAACGTGAAGAGAAGTGGCAGCGTCCCAGTGAAGATAATGAGGCCAGACGCTCGGACAAACTCGTCTTTCTCAACCCGCCTTCCGGTAAGATAAACGATCATAGGCGGTGCCCAGATCGCGGTGAGCCCACCCAATCCCCCCGCAACACCACCTGCAAGAACCTGGCCTATTCGGTCGTGGCGTTGAGGTATAATGGGAGGAGCCCATCCTAAACTCATCACCGAGAATGTGACGACGACACATCCAAGAACAAAAATCAGCGTATCTGTTGGCACATGCGCCGTGACCAGAAGGCTAACCAACAGGATCATTGCGACGAGGCAGACCAGAAAACGCTTATATCGCCGAATAGCGCCTAGGACATCGCCAGAACGCCATACTTGCCAAGCATTTGTTAGCATCGAAGGCACAACCACCATCGCGATCGCTGCCCTCGGATCTATCACTTGGGACATCATACCAACTGCAGCAGTTGGCATTCCGATACCGACCGTGCCCTTGATTGTGCCAGCCACAAACCAGATCAGGAACAAAACGAGAAGCAGCCCGGGCTCTAGTCCCATCAGCAACACCGGGTCTTTACTGCTCAGAACGGGATCTCGTCGTCCATACCACCCATATTGCCGCTTGAGCCACCGCCTCCGATCTGACCACCGCCCGAACCACCGCCGAAGGAGCCGCCGCCAAAGTCACCACCGCCACCCATGCTGCCGCCTTCGCCACGACTATCCAGCATTGTAAGCTCTGACCGATAAGGTCGCAGTGCCACCTCGGTTGTATATCGGTCCTGTCCACTTTGGTCCTGCCATTTTCGGG
>JBCDAQ010000023.1:0-32277 GCA_039185285.1 Pseudomonadota bacterium | reverse complement strand
GGGTGCGGTCGATCTTGACGCCGAGCGCTTCCAGCCCCAGCCCCTCGGTATTGCCGACGATGCCGACGGCGGAGATGACGGTGTCGAACTCCATCTTCTCGCCTTTGACGCTGGTTTCGATATGGGCGGTGACTTTGCCCTTCGTGCGGTCGAGCTGCTTGACCATGGCCTTTTGCATGATCTTCATGCCCTGCTTTTCAAAAGCCTTCTTGGCGAATTTGGAGATCTCTTCGTCTTCCACCGGCAGCACACGGTCCATCACCTCGACCACGGTCGTCTCGGCGCCGAGCGGGTTGTAGAAGCTGGCGAATTCGATGCCGATGGCGCCGGAGCCTATTACCAGCAGTTTTTTCGGCATCCGGGCAGGGCGCAGCGCGTGTTTGTAGGTCCAGACGAGATCGCCATCCGCCTCTAGCCCAGGCAGTTCGCGGGCACGGGCACCGGTCGCGATGATGATGTTCTTGGCGGTCAGCTCCTGCGGTTTGTCGCCGGTGACCTTCACCTTGCCTTTGCCGGTGATCGTCGCCTCGCCCATGATGGTCGTGACCTTGTTTTTCTTGAGCAGATGCCCCACGCCCGAGGACAGCTGGCCCGCCACTTTGCGGGAGCGATCGACAACGGCGGGCAGGTCGTAATCGGCGCCTTCGACCTTCAGCCCGAACTCCTTGGCGCGGTGGAAGAGGTGGAAGACCTCAGCCGAGCGCAGCATCGCTTTGGTCGGGATGCAGCCCCAGTTCAGGCAGATGCCGCCGAGATGCTCGCGTTCGATGATGGCGGCCTTGAGGCCGAGCTGGGCGGCACGGATGGCAGCAACATAGCCACCTGGGCCTGCTCCGATCACGACGACATCAAACTGGCTCATGGCGGATGCTCCTTGTGTTCACTCTCAACGAGGGTAAGTGCGCTGCCCGCCGGATGCAATTAAAGCCGGAGCAAGAAACGGGCGAAAGCGCGGTTGGATCGGTGCGTCTGTGTCGCAGATCAGCCCGGGGGCGGTCGCGCTGCGCGATCAGGCGCGGTCTCGGGTCACTTAAACTCGCCCTGCTGCCAATCCATGACGGGCAGCTCATCGACGATCTCAAAGGTTGAGATGTGGGTGAAAGTCCGACCATAGCGATCGGTCGTGGTCGCTTCGAGTTTATGCACGCCGACAGGCAGGTCAGCGGGCAGATCCGCGCGCCACAGGTGGCTCGATCGGTCGGTGAGCATCCAGCGCTGGAACGGGCCAGCCTGGCCCTTCCACTGATAACCCGTCCAGGTCTGGAACCCGGCCGTCTCGTCACCTCCCGAGGCACTGCGGAAGGTCACCCGGCCCTGGGTCGACTGTTTGGCGACTGCCAGCGGATCTGAAAACTCGACGCCTTTCTTGACCTCCTCACCCGCGCCCTGCTGGGTCCGGGTCGCGGCGAGCGCTTCGCCCTCATTGATCGAAATGCTAACTGTGCTGTCGCGCGATCCATTGCAGACATTGATGGTGACCCAAGCGCCACCCTCGAGATCCTTCTTGGTCAGCATGTTCATGTCGCCCAAATCGTTGATCGTAACGGGCGGGGTGACATCGGTGGGTACGTTGTAGAGCTCGGAGAAGGCAAAGATCTTACCTGCCCACTCCCGATAGCGGGGTGTCGAGAAGGAGACATGCATCTGCTCCCACGGGCCATAATCGAACGTGTGATAGGTGTCGGTGTAGGACGCGCCGTCAAAGCTGATCTGGTAGTAGCCGCGAGGCGCCCCAAGCCGCTGCGTGCCATGGGGCACGCCGCGGTCGTTCAGGTCCCCCGCCCACCAGGAGCCTGAGACGCCGCCCGTGATGATCTGGTGGAACTTTGCCGCTCCGGTCCCCGTGGCTTCTTCCCAGCCGTGGTAGTGCTCGCCCGGCAAGATCTGCTCAGTTGTGTGGGTGTGTCCGGAGAGGCCAAGGGCCGGGCGGTCGCCGAGGATGTGATAGAGTTCATGCAAGTTGTCTGTCTGATGCTTCTTGGCCGTCGAGTCCGTGAAGGTGACGAACGGAATGTGGGCGTTCACGACGATCAGCTTGTCCTCGGGCACGTGGGCGAGATCGTTGCGGAGCCAGTCCAACTGCCGCTCATGGATCACACCGTTATAGGACGGGCGTCCGGCTGGGTTGCAGAAAGCATGGTCATCAACCCCGTTGCAGGGGTAACGGACGTTGTCGAGTACCACGAAATGCACGTCGCCAATATCGAAGGAATAGTATTCTGGCCCCCACTCTCGGCGGAACGTGTCAAAGCTGTGTTGGTCGCTGTCGGCATCGAAATCGAGATCGTGGTTCCCGGCGACGAAGTATTGCGGCACGCCGCCGACCGCGATGATGTCTTTGAAGCGATCATAGAGCGTGAGGTCGTCGCCCATCACATCGCCCTCGAAAATCAGGCATTCGGTTTGGCTTAGATCCCGGGTTGCCAGCATCTTGCCGACCGTTTCGCGAACATAGCCGATCTCGCGGTTGGAGTACGTCTGAGTGTCGCCGAAGACCAGGCAGTCGAATGTGGCGTCTGAGCCGTCCTCGATCATCGGGAAATTGATCTCGGAGGGTAGGGAACCGGTCGGCTCGATCCCACCAAAGCGCAGCGGCGGGGAGCCTGCAACTTTGTGGATATAGTTGAACTGCGGAACCATCTGTTTACTGACGGGTACGGCGTATCCTGCCTTCTTGGTGACGAAGAGGTTCATGTCCTCATAGGCAGGCAGGTCATAGGCGCCGGCCTCATCAGTCACCACGACCTCGCGACCATTCGAGACCATGACACCTCGAATCCCCACTTCTCCCTCATCGAGGGTCGAGTTCCTGTTAGCGTCTAGAAAGACCCGACCACGCGCTTTGTCGGCTGACCGCTCACCCGCTACTATCTGGACTTGTCCTAGATAGCTCGTGTCCTTGGCGGCAAGTGGGTTTGTGAGCGCGACGGCGAAGGCGGCAAACAGGGCTGGCGTGAGGCGCATGGCTGGTCTCCCTTGGCGATCCAATCGTACCTAGGCTGCCGGAGAAGGGTGATGGATGGATGTCTGGGCTGTAAAGCTTCGATGTCAGTCGCGAAAACCCGTCATCCGCTCATATAGCCGCCTTCTTCTCGATAGGCGATCTCTGCGGCACTGTCTGTACGGCCCAGAATTGCGTTCCTGCTGGGAAACCTGCCGAATTGGCGAATGACATTACGGTGCAGGATTGCGTGGCGCAGATTATCGCCCACATCCAGAGGGGAGCGGAGCATAAACAATCGGACACAGCGTTCCTGCTCACTCAGCACTTCGGCATGCATGAAGGGCAGGAAAAAGAACTGCCGTTCTAGCTCGGGCGTCGCCTGATCATAGTCCCGCTCTGCTGCGATTTTCGCGACCTGCAGGGCCAGATTGTCCGAGGCAAATGCCGCTGGCGTTCCTCGGAACATGTTGCGCGAGAGCTGGTCAGTAAGCAGCAAGAAGGCAAAAGCCCCTTTTGCGCTACTCAGCCAGCTGCGATATCCCCCAGCCATGGCAATTTGCCAATCGCCCAAAAAGCGATCTGTACAGATCCGATCAATCTCATCGCTCTGCTCGTACCAGCTGTCGGCGCCGACTTCGTCCAGCCAGAAGCGGCTGATCTCCTCGACAGGGTCACGCGGGTTCTTCTTCATGCTCCCACTCTTCATCAGTTTGCGCCTGTTCGGCAACAACCTCCGAGGCCATTTCGGCGGCCACCGTTGAGGCGATCATACCATAAGGCACCTGCGGCAGCGTTTCGGCAACCGGAGTCGAGGCGCGCACCGTCATCCGGTACATTCCATAAGCGGTCACAATCCCCATAGCCACCGCGATCGCCCAGAGGAAGCTCGACGGCCCGAACCAGCCCATGAGGTAGCCGACAAGGATGGGCATCCCGATTGCGCCGGTTCCGTTCAGGATCACCAAGCCACCAGCGGCTGAGGCCATATCCTCGTGTTCCAGGAAGTCGTTCGTGTGGGCAATCAACAGAGAATAGAGAGGGTTGGCCATTCCGCCGATCAAGAAGCCCGAGATCAAAAGCAGAGTGAAGGAAAAGCCGAGGAGCGGTACCATCAGTGCCGCCACCGCGCCGATACCCGTCACCGCGGTGATCAAGACACGACGATCCATTCGGTCTGAGAGCCAGCCGAGCGGATATTGGCACAAGAGCCCACCCAGATAGATGATCCCAATGAAAAGCGCGGTTTCCTGTGTGTTGAGCCCAATCTCGGTGGTGTAGACCGAAGACATTCCGAACAAGGCACCGAAGATCGCCCCCAGCATGAAACAGCCGAAACAGCCCAAGGGAGAGCTCTTGAAAAGCTGGACCAAGGACATGCGCCGCGTCGACGCGAACATTGGCACCGGAGAGACGGAGAGCAGGATCGGTGTGATCGCGATCGAGACCGCGACCGACATAAAGATAAACAGCAAGAATCCGCCCGGGTCGGCGAAGTTCACCAGCGCTTGGGCCAGAACGATGCCGCCCATTTGCATGATCAGATAGACCGAAAGCGCCTGACCCCGGTTCTCATTATCCACGCCGTCATTGAGCCAGCTTTCGGCCACAACATAGACGCCTGAAAAGCAGAACCCGGCCAGGACGCGCATCACGAACCAGCCGACCGGATCGACCCAGGCGGCATAGATGATGAAGGCGACCGAGATCATCGAGGCCAGTGCTGCGAAGACCCGCACATGGCCCACCCGCCGCAACAACCACGGTGTTGCCTGGGCCCCGCCCATGAAGCCGATGAAGTACCCGGTCATCACGTAACCCATTGTTGCAGCGGAGAAATCCTCGATCCCGCCGCGCAAGCCCAGCGCGGTTGCTTGCATCCCATTGCCGAGCTGCAGCAAAAACATGCCAAACAGCAGCGCCCAGGTGTTTTTCAGAACAGAGATCATTGACGCCTCCTATGAGCCGACCTTGTCCGCGACCATGCGCAGAAGGCTGGCGATCCAGACCGTCTGTTCGCGGCATTCTATGTCGCCTGCAAGATGTCGTGGTACTCGCAGCCAATGAACCTTTGGCAACACTCAGGGCATGCGAGCGATCGTCCGGCGCATCAGATCGCAAGCACGGGCCAGCGCCGGTTCTGAGCTTTCCTCATCGCAGGTCGTGCCGAAGGCTTTGCGAGCGCGATCGCCCGGTCTCGGATGGATTGACGGCAGCTGGCGAAAATCTGGGTTGCCAGCATTCTCAGCTGCTAGTCTGGCGCGGTAGTGCTCCCACTGCGCGACGTAGAATAGCGAGACCGCGGCACCCAGAAGAGGTGGTTGGCCAATTTGGCTCAGGGTGCTGTACGTCCAATCGTCAGCCTTGCTTTCAATCGCCTTAACTTGCGGCACAGTCATCCCAGGTGTGATCCCGCCCACAATGTGATGACCCATCTCATGGGTCATCACATTGATCAGCGCGGCAAACAGCATCCTTTTGCGCGCTTTGTCGGTTGCTTCGTGCTGGGTCCACTCCGTAATCTTCGTGTCGTCGAAATTAAGCAGGATCTGAGCCACAGTAAAAGGAGGAGTGGTTTCGTCCGGGTCGATCGAAACTGGCAAAAAGAAATCGAAGTAGTTGTCGCAAAGGTCATCAACCTTAAACGTACCTTCCAGCAGTAGACAGTCAGCCGTTTGGTAGAGCCCGTTCAGAAAGCCCGATGATATATAGATCTCACCTTTGTCGACATCGGTGGCTGCCAACGTTACGAGTTTGTAGTTCTCGATATAAACAAGCTCGACATTCTTCAATTTGTTGCGCGCGCTGCTGTTGATGGCGTTCAAGATCGCTGGGTGAACATGACTTTTGTACCGGTCAAAGACTTCTTTCAGATACGCACTATCGTAGGCATCGGCCTTGGGTGCCGAGATTAAGAGCGCGGCCAATAGGATCAGAAATCTGGTAACTTGAGCCATTCTTGCACCTTCTGACAGTCTTCTTCCAGAGTTGTGGGGTCAGCTTCACCGCAAGCCAGGACGAAATCCGACCCGTAGGCGATGTTCAACAAGGCGCGCTTCTCCACCAACATCAGTGTTGCGACTTCGCGTAGAAGAGCTGCGCGCTCAGGAACGGTCGTCGCTTGGTTGGCCTTCACCAAGTTCTTTTCAATCTGTTCGATGAGTTGGAGCTCCATCAACGCATCTGTCGGTCCGGCTGCACCAAAGGCCGAGAAAGTGGAACTCGAGCTTGTGGTCTCGTTTGAGGCTGTGGTTTCGGTTACCTCAGCTCCCACGGCCTGATCGCGGCTGATTGAGATCGGGTTCGACAAGGTCACGTAGGCATAAAGAATGAGCGTCAGCAGCAAAAAGATTGGCATCGATAGTACGATGCTGATCCCAAGTGCGTTTTCGCCCTCACCGACCTTCAGCCTGATGGTTTGAAAAGCTTTGTAGAACAAGACCGTGTAGACCACGCACCCCGTGACGACGAGGATCGACATGGCAACACGCTCCCCGACACGGATTGCCCAGGTGGCGTAATAGACTTCCTCAGGACTGAACATCCACTCTCTCCCCCAAACGCAAGCTATCCCGACTAAGGAGAAACTGCAAACTGAAGATCTACTATCGCGGTAGCAGTAGCGAGCTGTCCCCGTAGGAGTAGAACCGGAAGCGGCGCGTGATCGCTTCCGCATAGAGCGACTGCATCCGATCGGTTCCCATCAGGGCAGAGACCAGCATGAATAGGGTCGATTTGGGCAGGTGAAAATTGGTCATCAGCCCGTCGGTGACGCGAAAGCGGTAGCCGGGATAGATGAAAATCTCGGTCTCCCCCACCCAGGGCTGTACAACTCCCTCCTCGTCCGCCGCGCTCTCGATCAGGCGCAGAGCGGTTGTGCCGACCGGGATGATCCGCCCACCAGCCGCTTTCGCCGCGTTGATTGCAGCTGCGGAGGATTCAGGGATTTCGCCCCATTCCGCATGCATTTTATGGGTCTTGGGGTCGTCGACTTTCACTGGGAGGAAGGTGCCTGCGCCCACATGAAGTGTGAGGCGGGTCGACAGCACGCCTTTGGCCGTGAGTCGATCCAGCAGGTCCTGATCGAAGTGCAATGAGGCTGTGGGCGCAGCGACCGCCCCCATCTTTTCAGCAAAGACGGTCTGGTAGTCTTCGGCGTCCTGCGCATCCGCAGGCCGTCGCGCGGCGATATAGGGGGGCAGGGGCATCACGCCGGCTTTAGCAATAGCGGCATCCAAATCGGAGCCTTTGCTATCGAAATGGAGGAGGACTTCGCCGCCCACCTTCGCCTCAACTTGAGCCGTCAGATCACCGAAATGGATGCGATCACCCAGAGTGAGGCGTTTGCCCGGCTTTGCCAGTGCACGCCATTGGTCGCCGCTTTGCCGCTGGATCAGCGTCGCTTCTATCTTGGCGATTCCGCTGCCGTCATTCGTGACTCGCCGCCGTTCGCCAATGAGGCGGGCGGATAGAACTTTGGTGTCATTGAAGACCAGCATATCGCCGGGGCGCAGCCAACGGTTCAGATCAGCGACCCGAGCTTCCTCGGTCTGCGCACCATCGGCCACCAAAAGACGAGAGGCCGGGCGGGGACGCACCGGCCTCAGGGCAATCAGCTCTTCCGGTAGATCGAAATCGAAATCCGAAAGCTGCACGTCTTACTCGGCGTCTGCCGCAACCTTCACCGAGACCATGGCGTCCTGGGGGGCGGGAACTGAGCCACCTTGGCCCACTCCACGCTTGATCGCATCGACCTGGTCCATTCCCGAGAGGACGCGGCCCCAGACGGTGTACTGGTTATTCAGGAAGTGACCCTCGGCAAACATGATGAAGAACTGACAATTGGCCGAGTGTGGGGCCGAGGTCCGGGCCATGCCCACGACACCGCGGTCGAAGGGCAGCGAGGAGAACTCGTTCTTCAAATCCGGCAGCTCCGAGCCGCCCGAGCCGGTCCCCGTTGGGTCACCGGTCTGCGCCATGAAGCCTTCGATCACACGGTGAAAGACAATGCCGTCGTAGAAACCTTGACGGGTCAGGGTCTTGATCCGCTCCACATGGTTCGGCGCCACATCGGGCAGCATCTCGATCACCACCTTGCCGTCTTTGAGCTCGATGATCAGGGTGTTTTCTGGGTCTTTGATGTCCACGGCAAGGGCCTCCATGTGGGGATGGTGATGCGCGAGGCGGTTATTCTGAAAGAGCCTTCGGCAACACAGATACATGTTTTCTGGCCGCGACACCTAGCGGCTTCCCCCAGCTTCGTCAAACGGGATCGAACAGGCGACAGATCCGTCGCCGGTTCTTCATGGCGATTTGCCACTGAACCGTGATACGGTTTGTCGGCCTCTCAGTTGGGCGACGCGTGTTCACCTGTTCCGGATGTTTTCCACGTTGTCCGCCGCTTCGGTTCACAGGAGATCCCGCCATGGCCACCTTCGATCTCGGCCCTTATTCCCGACCTATCACGACAACCTCCGAGCGCACCAAAGCCGAGTTCGACCAGGGCCTGAAATGGATGTTCTGTTTCAACCATGGCGAAGCGGTCGCCTGTTTCACCCGGGCTATCGGGCACGACCCGGATTGTGCCATGGCGCATTGGGGTGTCGCCTATGCATCAGGGCCCAACTACAACCTGCCCTGGCATCTCTACGATCCCAAGGGCAAGCAGAAGGCGCTGTCGACCGCCTATGATGCCATGCAGGACGCGTTGAAGCGGGTTGATGGTTTGACCGAGATTGAGCGGGCCCTGATCAACGCACTCCCGCATCGGTATCCGCAGCGCGAGGCGATCAAAGACCAATCCGACTGGGACAAAGCCTTTACCGTCGAGATGCGCAAGGTTTTTGACCGCTTTCCCGAAGACTTCGAGGTCCGCACTGTCTTCGTCGAGGCGATCATGAACGAAACGCCCTGGAAAATGTGGAACGTCCAGACCGGCGAGGTGGCAGAGAACGCGAAGACCGACGAGGCGATTGCTGTTCTGGAGGACGCGTTCGACAATATCCCTGCGTCTTGGCAGCATCCGGGGCTGTTGCACCTCTACACCCACCTTATGGAGATGTCGCCTTTCCCCGAGCGTGCCCTTCGCGTTGGCGATGCTCTACGTGAGGTCTCACCCGAGGCCGGTCACCTGATCCACATGCCAACCCATATCGACGTTCTTTGCGGCAATTACCGCGATGTCTTGGTCTATAACAAACGAGCTTTGGTCGCCGACCGAAAGTTCCTCGCCTATTCGGATAACCCAGGCATCTACCTGCTCTACGTGATGCATAACTTCCACTTTGCGGTCTATGGCGCGATGTTCCTTGGCCAGTACGAAGAGGCGCTCGCCCATGCCCAGGAGCTGATCGATCGGGTGCCCGAGGCTGTTTTGCGTGTGGAAAGCCCGCCGATGGCCGATTTCCTCGAGGCGCATCTCACCCACAAACAGCACGTCATGGTGCGGTTCGGCAAATGGCAGGAAATTATCGCCCAAGAATTGCCCGTGGATCAGGAGCTTTACTGCTCCGTCACCGCGATGACGCTTTATGCTCAAGCGGTTGCGCATTCAGCGCTGGGCAATGTCGCCGAGGCGGAGATCAAGAAGGCCGAGTTCCTGTCTGCGAAAGCACGGATGCCCGAAAGCCGCAGGGTCCATAACAATACGGTGCTCGACCTGCTCGCCGTCGCCGAGGAGATGCTGAATGGTGAGCTTGAGTACCGCAAAGCGAATTACGCCATTGCCTATGCGCATCTGCGCAAAGCGGTCGAGCTGGACGATGCGCTGCCTTACGACGAGCCATGGGGCTGGATGCAGCCTGCCCGGCATGCCCTGGGCGCTTTGTTGATGGAGCAGGGCCACTACGCAGAGGCCGAAGCTGTTTACCGCGCCGATCTCGGCCTTGACGATACGCTCGCGCGGCCCTGCCAGCACCCAGGCAATGTCTGGGCGTTGCATGGGCTCTATGAGTGCCTCACCCAGCGGGGTGAGACGGTCGAGGCCAAGCATATCAAGCTCCTGCTCGACCAAGCCCTCGCCCGCGCAACCGTCCCGATCAAAGCGTCATGCTTCTGCAGTCAGGTGGCGATGGCGGCGGAGTAAGCCCAAAAGTGCGTGATGCACGGGTACCTGTCTTTTCGTGTCCGCTCTTTCGACAGCGCAAACACCAAACTGCGGCGCACCATTTGACGGGTTTGAGCTCAATCTATTAGTTTCCGCATGCTCCTTGAACGACCGCTTCCAAGCTAACGGAAAGGTTTAACCCGTTTCTTGCGCATTGCCCTCGTCGTCTCCTACCAGCGCAAGAAGCGGGTCGCTCGACCGCCAAGCAATGCCCTAGTCGATCGATATCCAATGATCGAAAGGCAAAAAATGGAACTCAAAGGTAAAACCATCATCGTTACCGGAGCGAGCAGCGGGATTGGTGCGGCTACCGCACTTCTGCTAGCTTCAAAAGGTGTCAATGTTGTGCTCGGAGCCCGCAGGAAAGCTGAACTTGATCAGCTAGTTGGGCAGATCACGCAAAGCAACGGCAACGCCGCTTGCCTGGCCGGAAACGTAAGTGATGAGACATATGCTGAGGCTCTTGTGCATTGTGCACAGGAAAACTTCGGTGGCCTCGATGGTGCGTTCAATAACGCCGGTATGACCGGAGACATGGACCCAGTCCCCGACATGCAAACCAGCAACTGGAATGATGTTATGGCTGTAAACTTGACCAGTGGTTTCTTCGCCGCGAAATACCAGATACCGGCGCTGCGCGAGAATGGTGGCGGGTCGATCGTATTTACGTCCTCATTTGTGGGGCACACAATAGGATTGCCCGGCATGGCAGCCTATGCTGCTTCAAAGGCAGGTCTGATCGGCATGACACAAGTTCTAGCGGCGGAACACGGCTCGGAGAATATCCGTGTAAACGCCCTCCTTCCTGGAGGCACGATGACGCCGATGGCGGGTGAAGACCCCAGCTCCCACGAGGTCGTGCGCGGGTTCCATGCGCTCAAGCGAATGGCTGATCCGTCAGAAATCGCGCGGGCCGCAATGTTCTTACTCTCGGAAGGCGCCTCTTTCGTAACTGGTAGCGCCATGGTCGCCGACGGTGGAAACTCCATTTGCAAAGTTTAGGACTGTGGGAGCGGACATTGACCGTCGTTTTGTCGATGTCCGCAAAGTCCCGCAGCAAGGACATAGTTTCTGGTGTCGTTAGGTGCCCGGATCTCTGTTTGATGCGGACACCCAATTGCTTGTGCACCCGTCAGATCGCGATCTTGCCGCCGCCTTGTTTGGTCACGACGACGACCGAGGGGCGCGGTGGGGTGCCTTCTTTGAAATCCGGCCAGCGGGTTGCAGGGTCTTCGAAGGTCGAGGCGCGTTCGAAGCCTTTGTAATCTTTCGTGCCGTCGGTGCCCGGGTGCTGGACTGCAAGAAAGAGGGTGGTGCCTTCCTCGGCGAAGTAAGGCCCGCAGAGCTCACCGCCGACAGGACAGCGGAAGAAGAGCTTCGAGTGGCCACGAAGTGCGCCTTCGGTCTCGAGCCCGTAGAGTCCATCCGACTTGCCCGTTTTGCCCCAGCCCGAGCCTTGGTCGGTCGAGATCCAAAGCCTGCCATCGGCGTCGATCGCGCAGTTATCGGGCGAGCCGAACCAACCGCTCTCCGAGGTGGCAGAGTTCCAAGAGGCACCGACCTCGGCAATCGACGGATCGCCGCATTTCACCAGGATCTCCCACGTACCGCGGGTGGCGCCGTGGTCGCCATGATCTTCCTTGACCTCGATGATGTGGCCAAACGAGCTCTCTGGTCGGGGGTTGGCCGAGTTAACCTGGTCTGCCTTGCGCCGAGTGTTGTTGGTCAGCATCATGTAAACTGCGCCATCACCGCGAGGCTGGATGTCTTCTGGCCGGTCCATCGGTGTGGCACCGAGCGCATCGGCGGCCATCCGAGCATCGATCACCACATCCGCCTGGCTGTTGAAGCCGTTTTCCGCGGTCAGCGGTGCTTCGCCATGGATCAGCGGCAGCCAGTCGATCGTGCCATCATCGTTGAAACGCGCGACGTAAAGCGTGCCGTCCGAGAGGAGCTTCTTATTGGCCTGCCGGTCCGGGCCGACCTTGCCCGCCGAGACGAACTTGTAGGCGTAGTCAAAGCGATTGTCGTCACCTGAATAGACCACGACATGGCCGTCCTTCGAGAGCGCTGTTTCGCAGCCTTCGTGCCGGAAACGGCCCAGGGCGGTGTGCTTGACGGGGGTCGAGTTCGGATCCATCGGGTCGACCTCGACCACGTAGCCAAAGCGGTTCTGTTCGTTCGGCTCCTTGTCGATGTTGAACCGTTCATCCAATGTGCCCCAGGCATACCAGCCACCAGGAACGCCGTAGCGCTTCATAGAGGCGGCGTGCGATTGGTTGCTCAGATCAGCTTTGCCGCTCTCGGTCCGGGTGTCTGTCCAGAAGTAGCCGTGGAAGTTCTCCTCCGCCATCAGATAGGTTCCCCAAGGCGTAATCCCTCCCGCGCAGTTGTTGAGCGTGCCGATCACCTTGGTGCCGCTTGGGTCGGCCGAGGTTTTCATCCGATTATTGCCAGCGGCTGGACCGTCGATCTCCATCGCCGTATGGCTGGCCGTGATCCGGCGGTTGAAGGGACTGTCTAGGACAGCCTCCCACTTGCTGCCGGATTTCTTGATCTCGACCACAGTGCCGCCATGGGCGGCCATTTCGATCTTGATCAGCTCGGGCGTCATCTCGGTGAAGCCCTTCTTGTCCTGCCGACCGATCTTCGGGAACATCACCTCCTCGTTGGTGTATTCGTGGTTGACGCAAAGCAGGCCGCGGCCCTCGCCCAGCGGCACGAAACCGACATAGTCGTTGTTGTAGCCGAACTGCTTTAACTGGCTGGCTTCCGACTGGTTCTGTGGGTCGAATTCCGGCGCATCGGCAAAAATTGGATCACCCCAGCGCAGCAGCACATCCGCGTCGTAGCCTTCGGCAATATGATGCTTCTCGTCATTGCCCCATGGCAGTTCTTCGAAATTGTAGCGGCTTTCGGCGGCTTGCGCCTCGCCGCTGCCGAGGATGGTCGAGCCAAAGAGCGTGGTGGTTGCCGAGACCGCCAGCATGCCGCGCATCATGTCCCGACGACCATAGCGCCGGTTGATCACATCGCCGATGGTGTTACCGAGGTTCGGGTTTGTCGGGATGTCATCAAACGCCTCATAGGCTTCTGATTTGTTACAGATAACGGGGTCGTTGATACAAGCTGCCTTGCTTTTCGGTTCGCTGGACATGGGGAGACTCTCTGCTGGATGAATCTAGCTACGAAGAAGACCGTATGGCGCAAACCCAACAGTTTGATGACAACCCAGAGCGGGTCGGATGACGTTTTTGATATCGGATTAGTTGAACTTCGCCATCAAGGCCGCCTCGATCTCTGGCGTGACGAATTCCGAGATGTTTCCCTTCATCCGTGCGATCTCCTTTACCAGTTTGGAGGCAATCGCTTGGTGCTGCGCCTCGGCCATCAGGAAGACCATTTCGATATCGTCATTGAGCGCTCGGTTCATACCAACCATTTGAAACTCGTACTCAAAATCCGAGACGGCGCGGAGGCCGCGGATGATGACACTTGCGCCAACATCCTCGGCAAAATGCATGAGCAGGTTCTCAAAAGGTCTCGGCTCGATGATCGTGCCGGTTGCCTGACCAATCTCCTTGCAATGACTTTCAATCATCTCGACCCGCTCTTCGAGGGAGAAAAGAGGACCTTTATCGCGGTTGATGGCGACCCCGATGACCAAATGATCGACGAGTTTGGCGGCCCGGCGGATGACATCTAGATGGCCTTTGGTCACCGGGTCGAAAGTTCCCGGGTAGAGCCCCTTGCGCATGATCGTCTCCCCAGACTTGGGTTGTTTTTGATCACGCAACAATCTTGCGCGCTCAGGGTCAAGTCAAATCGGTCTCGACCTATCGGAAAATGATCCGAATGGTTGGCTGCCGCCTCTCACCCCGCCTCCCCACTCAACCACTGAGCTTCACCTCGGTCGTAGGCTCGGTGGTTGAGTGGGGAGGCGGCCTCTTTTAGCCGTGCAGCATCTCTGCCATGGCCGCGTTGTCACTTTCGATTTCGGCGATTCGTGCCTTGACGACATCACCAATGGAGAGAAAACCCACCATCTTGCCATCATCGACAACTGGCATGTGGCGGAACCGCCCTTGGGTCATCCGCTCCAGCACGCTGAGTGCGCTGTCGGTCGAGGCACAGGTGACAACGGTCGAAGTCATCAGGCTTGAGATCGGCTCGCGAAGCACCACGGCACCCTTCTGGCCTAAAACTCGAACGATATCACGCTCTGAGACGATGCCCGAGATGGTCTCGCCATCGTTGGAGACCAAAAGCGCACCAATCCGCTTTGCTGAGAGTTCGCTCGCGGCTTCTTCCACACTTAGCGTCGGAGACGCCATTTGGATCTCGTCGGAGCCTTTGAGCGCGAGGATCTGCATGACATTCATGGATGTCCTCCCTTTCGCAGTTATTCCAAAAGGATGCGATGGGTGCGACATTTCGTCAAGTCTGTCGGGCCTTTGAAGGTGAGCCCTAGCCCAAATACATCGTAAGCGCCCCGGACCCTTTGCAGGGCCTCGGCGGGTAAAACCCGCCGCCCTCGCGAGGTGCGAGGCGGGACGCCCGGCGCGTAGCTCAGAGTTTCGAGAGAGAATTTGGGGAGCGCCAATGCGCCCGAGAGGGCGCCGGAATAGGTGTATGCGGCGCAAGCCGCATTCCGTTTGGTTCGAACCGAAGCTGGACTAACCCGCACCATCCGGCAGGAGCTCATAAGGGTGCTGCCAACCCGGCATTGCTTTGATCCGCTCGCGCCATGCTGCAATCGCCGGGTAGTCAGCCCAATCGACCTCGAACTCGGTCTCGAAGAACAGATAGCCGCAGATTGAGAGGTCCGCGGTCGATATCTGGTCCGTTGCCACCCATGCCCGGCCGGTAAGGTGTTTCTCCAAAACACTGAGTGCTGCGATCATACGACCACGCAAGAACTCCAAAACGGTCGGATCCGTACCCGCGACGAACTGCTTCAGGAACCGATATGTCGCCGTGTAACTGGTCAGTTTGTGATTATCCCAGAGCGTCCAGCGGAGGATGTCTCGACGCTCCACGTCATTGGCGGCGCCGAACTTACCGGTCTGCTGGGACAGATAGTCGAGGATCACGCCCGATTGGGTCAGTTTGACATCACCGTGGATCAGGACCGGCGCTTCCCCCATTTCATTGACGGTTTCGCGGAAGTCTGGGCTCCTGGTCTCGCCGTTGAAGAAATCGACAAAACGGGCCTGCCAGTCACAGCCTGCGAGTTCCAGGAACAGAGCGGCCTTGTAAGCATTCCCGCTCTCTTTGAAGGCGTAAAGCGTGTACTCAGCCATTTGGCTCCTCCGACAGGCGCCACCCGGCGCTTTGATTGGGTAGAAAGGCCTCAACAGCGGCCGTGGCGATCACGATGGTCTGCTCAGTCTCAGGATTGGCGACGTTGAGACCGCCTGCAACGGCTTTTGCCTCGATCCGCCCGCGGGGCATGTAATCGGCGACAGCCTGCAGATCGACCTGGTCGGGCTCCTGCACGCCAATTGTCACTTGGACCCGCATCTCGGCATGCGAGATCCCGAGGCGTTCGAACATCGGGATGGAGGAGTGACGCATCGCGTCCTCTACGGCGCGGACCGCGGCTTTCGTGTAGTCCATTCCGTAGAGGTCGTTGCCGGTTCCCATCTCGATGATGAAGCGCTGATCGCTCATGATGCGTCCTCCATGTCGAAGGAGACGGAGAGGGCCGCATTGGCAATCACTGTTGGATTGCCGTCACCATCGGGGCGGGGAATGTCGAGCCCGCCAAGGGTCACGCGAATGGTCGGCTGGCCATAGGGAAAGATTGCCGCGATAGCCCCGGCATCGACCTGATCGGGTTGCTGAACACCGATCTCGACATCGATCAGCATATTCTCTTTCTGGAAGCCAAAGAGCTCCGCGAGGTTGATCGAGTTATGCCAAAGCGCGTCTTTGACGGCTCGCGAGGCGGCCTCGGTATAGTCTTGGCGGCGGAGTGAGGTGCCCATCCCCATCTCGACCAGCAATTTGCGTTTCATCTGCTCTCCTTAAAAGTCCCGCTTCCAGCGCACGCCAAGGGTTGGTTCGCTGTCAGCGCCGATCTCGGCGTCAAGATTGATGTCGTCGAACACTTCGACTTCGACGATCACTGCGGAGTCGCCTCCGGTCAGACCCTGTTTCGCACCGACAAAGACGCCTTCGGAGACTTCTTTGCCTGCTGCCAGCGCCGCGTTGCCATCGTCGTCCTGTTCGACACGGAGCTGATCCAGCCCGACCGCGCCGCGCAGCTTGTCGAGCGTTCCATCGCCGCCATCCATCAGCGTCGCGAGGCCAAGCGCCAGTTGGATCGCCTGGCTACCTGTCAGCGCTTGGCTGGATTTCCCGAACAGTGTCTGTGGCAGGACCTCATCCTCAGGCAGTGATGGCGATGAGGAGAAGCTGAGCTTCGGGTCGCTGCCGCGTCCGGTCACCAGGATCCGGCCCGTCAAATCGCTCGTCTCGCGCTCAAACGTGATGTCGATACGCGGATCGATCGGTGTGCGCCCGTCGAAACCGATCTCGGAATCCTCCAGATCGAAGGTCTTTCCGATCAGCTCTAAAACACCCCGCACGCTCTCTACCTTTCCAGTAACGACGGGCTTCGCGGCTGTGCCGCGGACCTGCATATCGACCTTCCACTGGCTGTCCAGCCCGCGGCCGCGAACGAAGACCCGTCCAGGTGCCTTGATGTCGAGGTTGAGTGTCGTCGCGCTCGTCCCTTCTGGCGCAGGCGTCTCGTCCGCGCCTTTGATCTTCACCTCACCCAGATCGGCGATGTCGGCCGACGCGGTGGAGACCAGGCGGACTTCCACCGTCTCGAGGATGATCTCGCCGCCCACGTTCAGCCCGTCGACCGGACCTTTGATCAGGATATCCCCGTCGATCCTCGCGGAGACATCGTCTCGTCGGACGAGGACTGCTTTGTCGATCAGAGTGCGGATCTCGATCCCGGATTGGTCGAGCGCGATCGTCCCATCGGTTTTCAGAGTACCTTGGACACCGTCGGAGGCGCTGAGGGCGAAGGTTAGATCCCCCTCTTGCGTGATCTGAGTGCCAAGCGTCAGATCGGTCAGGATCGTGCCTGCGTCCAGGTTCTGATAGCTGCCATCTGAGATCTGGATATCGCCCGCCAGTTTTGGGTCGGAGATATCGCCGGTTATCCCAAGGGCCACGACTGTCTGGCCGCTGAGGATATGCCCAGGTGCTGGAACCAACGCCCAGAGCTTGCCGATCTCCCCCTCCCAATCGATCTCGCCCGAGACAGGCCCACGGGTGGCCAGTTGTGGAATCAGGCCAGGACGCACAGGCGCGGAGAGGCGCGCGCGGAGAGGTTGGCCAAACGGCCCGGTGATTTCGCTGTCGATGCTGGCCGTCCGGCCGTCCCAATTGCCATCGACATCGAGGGTCAGGGCACCAGCGGCCTCGACCCCTTCGAACTGGATGTCTTCTCCGTCGAGACTGAACTCGGCCGGTCCACGCCCAGTATTGAAGGTGGCTTGGCCAGAGATACGCCCACCAAGGATCGGCGCGCCGCCAAACCGCCGGGCGAGCTCTGCATCGAGATTGTCGAGCGCCAACTCTCCGATCAGACTCTGGCCAGATTTGCGTAGATTGCCCGTCAGACGCCCGTTTCGGGGCAGGTTCAAATCGATCTCAGAGAACTGAATCGTATCGCCGCTGGCACGGATATCTAGCGGTGCGGCGAGCGAGATCTGCTCCTCCGCCAAGGCCGCAGTCAAGCGGGAGACATTTGCGCCAAGATCCGGTCCTTCGCCATCAACTCGAGCCGCTAGGTCCAGGGTAAGCGGATCTCCTCCAAGTTCACCAGACCCATCAGTCTCGATCTCAATGGCTGACAACGGGCCTTTCGCGGTCAGGTTCAGCGTTTCCATCTCTAGCGGTTCGGCGGTCAATCCGCTGATTGTCAGGGCCGTGTCGACAACTGGCGTGCCGAGCAGATCCCCCAAGTTGGCCGTTAGATCGAGCCGGGAAAGCACAGCCGTCGCCGCCGATATGTTGGAGCCTGTCAGCTTGGCGCTCGCCGCCTGCTTTTCGTTGGCATGGCTGAGCGAAACGGACCCGTTCAACGCCCCTCCGAGCTGTGTGCCCGCCAGGGCTGAGAGCGGGCGGAGCGAGCTCGCCTTCAGCTCAATGTTCCCTTCGGCCAAGGATGTATCGGTTTGCAGCACAACCCCGCCATCCAAAGCCATACCGAGCGCTGTTGCGTTCAGATCCGACAGGGTCAGCGCCGGCGCCTCGAACAGAAAACCCGTTGCGGCGGCAACATCGCCGTAAGGGCTGCCAGTGACGCCAAGATCAAGCTGCCCGGCCGGTGCTGTGCCAAGGCTCACGTTATGATCGAGCGCAACATCGCCATAGGCTGTACCATCAAACATCACGTCGTTCAGCGCTGCGGTTCCGACTACCTGAGGCGCCTCTGGGTTTAGGGTTGCCCGCCCCTCGATGGTCGCATTCGCATCAAGAGCGATGCCGTAGAGCTCGGTGATCGGACCCAGCGAGGCGGTCTGGAGCGTGTAATCGACCTCTCCCGTACTGCCATCCATGCTAACTTGGCCCGCCAGCTCCGCTTCCAGCAGGTTTGTGATCAGCGTCGTGGGTGCGAGCGTTAGTGTCTCGCCCGCGATCTTTGCACCACCGTCGAAGCGCACGGTGCCGAGAAGCTCAGGTGGGATCTTATCGAGCCGCAGCTCCTGCCCGCGGCCTTCGACGCCGATCTCCATCGCCTCTGGATTGCCCAAGGCCGTAAGCGCGAGGGTCATCGATTGCGCATCGGCCAGTTCATGGCGCAAACCTTCCAACGCCGCATCTGCGGAGAGGTCGATATCACCACTGCGATGGGAGGCTTTTGCCTCAGCCGAGATCGCGCCCTCGACCTTTTGCCCATACGCGGCAGCGACGGGGGCCATATTCGGCGCTTTAACCGACAGCGAGACATCCGCGTCCTGGCTCTCAAGATTGGCCGTGCCCGCGACATCCAGCGTCAGAACCTCTGAGGCGAGCGAGAAGGCTTCGAGCACTAACTCAGAGCCCGTCAGATCGCCCTTTATCGACAGGTTCGGCGCTCCCAAAATCCCAGGCTCGATCTTGTCCAACCGGAGACCTTCAGTTGCGCCGCTTACATCGAAGCGGGTCTGCGTGTCTTCGCTCTCAGCCACCGGGGATTGCTGGACATCGACCGTCAGGCTGGCCGACGAGACGTCCACCGCAGCGGTTTCCAACTCAGTCAGGCTGAGATCGCCTTTGGCGGAGAAGCTCCCCGGTGCGCCTTTGATTTCGCCATCAAACAACACGCCGCCGAAATCGACGCCATCGATTGGGGCGGCAAGTCCACTACGTGCCTCCAAGACAACCGCGAGATCTGCAGCCCCGGTGGGCCGCGTGTAGGTACCGCTTGCTTCCAGATCTATATCCGGTGCGCGGAGCTCTCCGGCCTCGATCAACAGCACGCCGTCCTCACCCTCTGCTGCCCGTGCGACAATCTTCGCCCGCTCGCCTAGCAGTGCCGCGAGATCAGGATCCAGGCGCGGGCCTGGTGCGGCACTGATCTCAGCGTCGACCTTGAGCGGCCCGGCGTAGGAGATCGCGGCCTTCCCTTCCATCTCCAGCGTCTCAGCGAGGCGAACATCCAGATCCATCCGCCAATCCTCAGGCGGGCCAATCGCATCGATCACTGCTGTTGTAGGTGCGTCGGACGGCAGGCCAGACAGGGCTGCGATAAGGCCGTTTGGCCCCTCCTTGGCATCGAGTATCAGGCGGAGCGTCCCCTCCGCGAAGTTCTGTTCATAGTCGAGTTTGATCACCCCCTCGACTGCGTCGTCGCGCGTGATATTGATTGCGACCGCTTGGATGTCGCCCTCGTCCCTGCCATTGCCCTCGGCCGTGAAGGCGAGTGCATGGCCCAGCACCGGCTCGGCGATCTCCACATCCTCCAGCGCCATCCGGTCGATGCGCACGGCTAGGGGCGCGCGGGGCCAGGCGATTTTGAAATCGGCAGGCGCCTCCTCGGTCTCGCCCTCGACCGGCGCATCCGCCGAGACGGGCTGGCGCATGACTTTCATACCCACGAGCGCGAGGTTTGAGAACTCGACCTCGCCGCGCAGCAATCGGCTGGCGTTCCAGCTAAAGTTCAAGTTGTCGGCGGTCAGCCAAACGCCATCGCGATCCGCGATCTTCAACCCGGTGATCGCGGTCACGCCATCCTCCGGCTCGACCACCTCATCGGCCGTGATCTCGAACTCTCCTTCGGTCGAGAGCTGGTCTAGCAGGAACTGTACCATCTGGTTTTTCAACCCGAGGAACGAGAGCTGCGCCGCCGCCGGAACGGTCACAGCACAGAGCATCAAAACTACCAGAATCCGTTTCATCAAAACGCCTGTCCAATCGAGAAGTAGAACTGGAACGTATCGTCGTTACCTCTTCCGTTGAGTGGGAAGGCGATATCGACCCGGATTGGTCCAGCCGGGGAATAGTAGCGGATCCCGACGCCTGCCGCGACCTGTACGCCTTCTTCGAAGTTTGGCGCAATCTCCTCACTGACTGAGCCTGCATCGACAAAGACAACACCGCCCAGGTCGCCGGAGATCGTGCCCCGGAACTCGCCATTCAGCTCTAGGACCGAGAGGCCACCTGTGGGATCACCCGCCGCATCAAGCGGACCGATGGAGCGTTGCTCGAACCCGCGCACCGAACTGCCACCTCCGGAATAGAGCCTCCGGGTATCGGGCACGGTGCTCAGCTCATCGGTCAGGATGAAACCCGCCCGCCCACGGGCCGCGAGCACATAATCCTTCGTCCCGGTAATGTCGTAATAGGTGCTCCCACGCGTATCGATTGTGAGAAAGCTCGCGAAGGATTCGTCGAATGAGCCGACAAAGGGCGTGACCTGGGCCAGAAGGCGCGAGCCCTTTGTCGGGTTCAACAGGTCGTCCGATCCGTCATAGGTTGCTGAAAGCGGGATACCGAACAGGTAGGATTCCGACTCGCCCTCGAGGGAGTCATCAATCAAGCTCGCCTCCAAGAGCCCGCCAGCACCGACCGTCCAGAAATCGCTGAGCTTGCGCGAGATCCCCGCTGTGAGGGTCGCCGTCTGCGCGTCGAACGCATCATCTGCTTCGTTCGATATTTTGAACTGGGTGATGAACTCCTGCCCGTCACGGAGGTATTGCGGTTCACGATACCCAAAGGTCAGGCTTTGCAGGTCCAGCCCCGCGATCGCCTCGGCCGTAAAAGTCTCATTGGACCCAAAGAGATTGCGGTTCTCATAGTCGAGCTTCACCGAGGGCCCGTCATCGGTGTTGTACCGGGCCGAGGCGCCTACGGTGCGCTTCTTGCGTTCGGTCGCTGCAACAGTGATCGGCAACGAGACTGGCGCTTCTCCCTCGGGCGGGTCCTCGGGTGCGCGCACGGAGATCGAATCGAAGAGATCGGTTGCCAACAGCTCATCCTGATAGTCCTCCAACTCCTCCTGGGCGAAGGTTTGGCCGACATCGAAGTCCAGATAGGTGCGGAGATACGCCTCCTCGACCTCGTCCAACCCCTCGAAGGTCAGATTGCCATAAACGGCCAGAGGACCCGCATCGATTGGTGTCACAACTTCGATGGTTTTGGCCTCGAGATCAGCCAATGCCTGGCGCTTGCCTCTGGCAGCGTAGGGAAAGCCGCTCTCGCGCAGGCGGAGGACGGCCAGGTTTTCCGCGTCCAGAATGGCAGCCGCTGACGCAGGTTCGCCGATCGGAGCACCAAATTCCGCGGCGGTCAGCTCGGGCGACAATCCGCGAGAGCTGATTTCGAAATCATGGGAGGCCAATGTGAAAACCGGTCCCGGATCAACCTCGAAGAGGACGGTCGCCTGTGTCACTTCGGTGCCTTCTTCGGGTTGGATCGGCGTTACCGTGATCTCGACCGATCCCTGGTAGTAGCCGCGTGATCTTAGCAGCTTTTGTACAACAGCTTCGTCGGAGCTTGCGCGCCGGCGCAAAAACGCAACGCTTTGGGCGCCGTCATCTTCACGTTGGAAGGTGGCGAGAGCTTTTTCGGCGATATCGGTTGCCGCCTCGTCCGGCAGGCCAGTGATCTCGGTCTCATACTCGATCGCGGTTTCGGGCTTTTGAAACAGCGGTTCATTCAGCCCGTCATTATCCGCACAGGCGCTGAGCAACGCGAGCGAGAGAACCCAGATACCCCGGGTCAGATATGAAAGCGACTCGCGCATGGCGCCACCCTACTCAAGCGAGCCCCCCTGGCCCATGCCCAAAGCGACCCTACCGCGGAAAACTTGACCTCAGAGGTTGCGTCAGAAAATGGGTTTGAACCTGGGCGCCCGTCGCACGCCGCAGGCGTGCGTCAGGGGCCGCAAGAGGTCCGGCTTGTCCGGACCTCTTGCGGTCGCATCCAGACCCGTTTGCCGCCCGTGTCGAGATTTCAGCGCGGTCCGCCCAGTGGTTGACCATTCACGAAAAAACCCTCCGGGTTCATCACGACTTTTGCGGTTCTTTCGCCCTCTTCCGCGCCAGGCAGCGTGTAGTTGTTCAGCATGAGTTGTGCGATCAGCATATTCTGTGCTGGAAGCACACCCGATGCCGACAGCGCCTCCAACACTTCATCGACATTGTTCAGCGTCACATCGACAGAGCCGACTGGGAGATTCAAAGGCTGCAGGACTTCGACATCGCCTTCAGCTTTGGCCTTCATGCCGAGCATCGATAGGTTGAGGTCTTTCAGACTGACATTGCCCACCTCGAATGGCGGCGCTTCACCTGGCTGGACTTCGGTGCTCAGTTTGGTTGCTCGCATGGTTCCTTCTGCATCCAGAACCAGCGCAGCCGGGCCACGGTCGAGCGCATCATTCGGATCAAGCGAAGACCATATCTTATCGTCCATCTCAATATCGACCATCGCAAGTTTCATAAGGAACGGTTGCATATCCGGTGTTGGCGCGATCGGCACGCTATAGGCAAAATCGACGATCTCGATATCCACCTTACCGCCTTTGAAGGAACCTTCCGAATCCGAGACGAGCTCCATGCTTGTAGCGCGCGCATCTCCTTTTAGATCGAGGATTCCGTCTTGCATCGAAATCAGTGCGGCGCTTGCACCACCACTTGAGGTGAAGCTCCCTGCCGGCGTGTTCGGGCTGCCCGCAGTGTGCACGCGGGAAACATTGCTGCTCGAGCGTACCGTGAGGTCAAACCCTTTCGTCAGCCCACCGGTCAGTACGGCCTGAAGCTCGCCGATGCTTCTCGACATTGATGATCCGCTGATCTGAGCGCCATTCACGCTGCCTTCAAATGTGATTGCGGCACCGGTATCTGCAGTGCCGCGCGCCACATAGTCGATCAAGCCAATGTCGGCGGCTAACGTCACTGGCGCGTCGTTGATCTGCGGCGGATGCTCGATCCGAGACGTGAACCCAGCCAGCTCAACCGCCATCGACGTCTCGGTCGAGGCATCTCCATAGACAGCGAGGAAGCTTTCCGCTTCGGTCTCAACCAGCCGGCCAGCGCCCGGCAAACCAGTCGTGGTGACCTGGGCAGCGATTGTCTCGAACTCAACGAGATACTGCTCTAGCAACTCGGGTTGGGCGGCTCGAGCGGCCTCGTTTGGCGTGACTTCCAGTGTAAAGGTCTCTGGCAGATTGATCACCAGACGCTCGGTCTCACTCAGCTCGGTCCTGGCTGTGATCTCTGGCAGCGAGTACGTCCGCTGACCTTCGGCCTCGACGATTACAACATCGCGGGCAGTCACCTCGTAGGCGAAGGGGAAACCGCCGATCGCCCGCTCTGAAAACGTGATCTCGGTGCCAAGCGACTTGAGCGAAGCAATCTCCGCATCCAGTCGAGCATTTACCTGTTCACGCCCCGCGTTCCATAGAAAACCCCAGCCGACCGCGAGGAGGACGGCGATCCCGCCGACAATGATAAGGGCACGTTTCATGGTGGTTTATCCTGCTCGTTGCACCGCGACTGCACCTTGCCGAGCGGGCTTTGTCTCCGCAAGAGCGAAACCGTTCACGACTGGGTGCCAAGCGGCTCGTCAGGCTTTGAGATCATGTAGCGCATCACCCAAATCAGGCGCTCCTCGGCGCGCGTGATGGCGACATAAGCAAGGCGTTTCCACAAAGGAATACCCGCCTCCATATTGCCCGAACGCGCCGCCGCCCACAGATCGGGGGCGAAGACCTGCACCTCAGGCCATTGCGAGCCCTGCGCTTTGTGGGTCGTCACCGCGGCGCCATGTAGGAAGAGCCCACCCATTCGGGCGGCCGAGATCAGGCGTGGCTCTTCTTCATCGGGGCTCTCAACCTGGATGATCGCCGCAACTGAGATACCTGGCTCCTCGGTCCCGAGGATATCGACACGCGCAAACCCCGCCCGGCGGCCGACACCAAGATATGTCGCCTGCGCGCCCTTGATAAGGCCGCGGGCCTCCAGATCGATCCGTTGTTTGCGCTGCTTGAGCGGCAGCTCGAGGCCATCGCAGATCAAAGGCTCGCCTGGCACCATCTGATCCGGCGGGATCTGATGCGCTGTGCGAAAAGCATGGATCAGCCGGATGCGGGTTTTATTGCGCCAGACCAAGACGGGTGAGCTTTGCATCAGCTCGGCATTCGCGCGCGCCGCCAGTCTCACGCGATCGTCGCGTTCGGCGGCCGCCTTCACCATCGCCTCGAACCCCTCGAATGTCAGCTCAGGGTCCGCGAGTGCATGCGCGAGGTCTAGGATCGGATTATCAGCCTCTTGCCTGTGGATCCGGCTCAAGCTGAGGATTCGCCCCTCAGGCAACGTGTCGAAAACCATTTTGCCCTTGGAGTTCACTGGCGCCAACTGGGCCGGATCGCCAAAGAGGATAATGAGCGAGAAGATCTCGGCCAGATCTTCCATCTGCCGGTCGTCGATCATGGATGCTTCGTCGACCAAAGCGATGTCCAAAGGGTCTTCCCGCCTTTTCCAACCGGTGATGAAGTCTGCCCCTCTTACGCCAATCCCCGCCAGTGCGCCGGGGATCGAACCATGATCGTCAAACGCCGATTTTGCTCGCTCCAGCGCCTCTACGGTCAGGCCGTCCACCTCAGGTCGCGTTTTGCGGTCTCCTTGCAGCCATTCAGCGACCTTTTCAAACTCCGGGTCATAGACTGGCGTGTAAACAATGCGATGAATGGTGGTCGCCTTAACACCCTTGTCGCGCAGGACCGAGGCCGCCTTGTTCGTTGGTGCCAACACAGCGAAGGAGCGCTTGGAGCGGTTCTTGCGCGGCTCCCAATCAGCGGTGATCGCGAGCAAGCCACACTCAGCCAACGCATCGGCTACTTTAGCGAGCAAGACCGTTTTGCCTGATCCTGCCTTGCCGGTCACTGCAATCACATCCGCCGCCCGGTCAGCACTAGACCCGGGCTGCGTCGTCTTTTCTTGGACATCGACACCATGTAGGGCGAGGCGGTCGATAATCGTCTCCCAGGCCGCTGTTTGGTCGGAGGAAAATGCGATGTCTGTCTTTGGCGGATCTGGTTCCAGCATGTGGATGAGTTAACGCCTTCTGAGTGTGCTGGGAATGTTCAATCGTACGACGTTGTCAATTCCGGCCAATGTGCCTCAAGCCAAGCGCAGGTTTCTTTGAGATGCACAAGCCCTTCGGGCCTTCTCAATCGCCACACTGGCAGCCGGGCGGCGAGCTGTGCTGCTTGGCGGAAATGATCCGCCTGACGACCAAGGATGGGGACAAGCTCCGGTCGATAGGCGTGTTGAACAAGCTGGTCGGTTGCCTCAAGTAGCGGATATCGCTCGACGCCAATCGTCGAGCCACCACGTTCAAGGACGATGACGGCACCGAGAGGCACTGATTTGGTCAGATGGTTTCCGGGTGCTGGGACGTAGAACTTCTCGGTCCGGTTCGCAATCCGCGGCCCTTGTGGAAGGCCAAGGTGATCAAGCGTCTCTTGCCAGAGCTTGAATTCCGCCCCACCTGGAAGGGCGAGAACCCCGTCGTCACAGGGCTCGACCGCGACAACATCGTCACCGAGGATGGGATGTTTAGCGGCCATCGCAGCCGCTAGGGTCGACTTCCCAGCGCCTTGCTCGCCTACAAAGGCAATCGCTGTTCCCTCAATTGCAATTGTAGCGGCATGGAGCGTCTGGATACCGCGCAGATGGAGGATCAACCCGATGACGGTACCCGTAACATAGAGCCTGACGTAAGCTTCGTCGGTTTCCGGCGCGGGGGTGATGAGCACCGACCGAGCGTTCTGAATCCAATAGTCACCCGCCTCGACGCGCAGCAGGTAGCCTTGCTCGGGATGTTTGGTGAAGGAGATCGGATCCGCGGCAACAGCCTCTGCAGTCTCCCGGGCCTCGGCGCTGATGCGAATGGTGACGTCCGGTTGAGAAGACGTCTCAGCGAATCCCGACAATGCCAAATCCGAGGCAAAATTCAGACCGTATCCGTGGTAAATCCCGGTCATAGGACGCCTTCCGGTAGGCAGACAGGCTCGAGCGTATCGGTTTGCACCAAAGTAAAGGCAATCCCGATATTTGCCTCAAGGATCAGCGGTCCCTCAGATCCCCAGATAACATCCCAGCCGATCAGCGGGCAGGGTGGGGGCAGTGCTTTGTGGGCGCGGATCAGATGCGCTAGGATCTCGTGCCAGCCGGGCAGTATCTGCCCCTCAAGCGGCATGACTGGCCGCAAGCCGCCAATCATGAGGCTGCGCTGACCCGGTCCGGCTTCGCGAACCTCGCCCGTTTCGACCCGAACCCGTCGAAAAGGACCACGATGGCTGGTGAGATCGCCCTCCGCAGGGATTTGCACCAGAGCTTCCAGAACATGTGCCTCAGCCTCGGTGCGGGTTGTGATAATCCGTGTGACGGCTGGCTGATCCAGGCCCAGTCCAGCCTCAACGACACGCTGCTGAATGACATCTGAGGATCTTAGCTGGCTCAATAGTGCATCGCTGCTGATCGTCTGAATTGCGCCGCCTTCGCAGGCTGTTCGCGACCGCCACAGACCTTTATCCACCTGGGTCCAGGTGACCAGGCCGTCCCCTCGACGACCCTCTCGCGGTTTGACGATGATCGCGGGCACGTTGAGATGTTCAATGATCTCCACGACCGGCATACCGCGTTCAGACAACCAGTCATGGAAAGCGCGTTTGTCTCGGATCAAGGCTGCGGTTTCAGAATGGCTTATCTGGCCGAGCAGCGTCGATGTCTCGCTCTCATAAGTCCAGTTTTTATCGAGCGCCCCGATGAGATGCAGTTGATAGAGCACAAACTCTCTCGGGGGAATGTTCCGCGTCAGGGCAGCATGCCAGCATTGCCACCACAACCCGCGAGGCCCCGTTTTCGCGCGTTTTGCGACGCGCAGCGAAAGGATCAGTGACGACACGGGCCACACAGTCGCGGACAGAATCCAGATGAAGGGACGCAAAGCAGCGGGCCATCGCCTCAGCAAGGCTTTGCGTCCTGCTCGCGACCAGGAATCGCGCCGCGCACCCGGCCACGGGAACCCCATGCGCAGTAGAAAACTGGCCGCGCGATGCAGCTTCTTCATGCCGTCCCTCGTGAAGCGAGCCAGATTTTGAGGTTCCGAGCAATCGCATATCGGGGGGAGGCTAGGCGTTGGGTCAGACCCTCGCCATAAGCCATAACGCAGAGATGGTAGTGGATCCGCGCCTTCGTCGCGCCCGGTGCACCACCGGGGCTCGCGATCAGGTGCGCGAAGTGGTCCATCGCGCGTCGTTCCAGCCAGTTGGGCGCAGGCCATCCTACGGGCAAAGGAGCGCCGAGCACGCGATGCGCCAGACCAACCGCGATCCGGACGGCCCGGCCTGCGCCTAATTGATTGGCTATGGCCAAATCCTCGAGCCATACCTCGCTAGGCTGCATTGCGAGTAGCTTTGCAATGTCCAACAGCCATTTCAAACGGCCCCACATGTGGAGCTGGCCATGGACTGAGAGATAGATGAGTGCCGCCCGGTCCGACAGGATCTCAACCGTGCCTCCGCCATCCATCGGGTGCTCTATGATGGCTTCCGGTATGGCCTCCAACGCCACCCATCCGTGCAGGTGTGTCAACCGCCAATGCAGCTCTACATGTCGCCCGTCCGGTGCCAGAAACGCAATGTCATTGGTCTCATCCGTCAAGCGCCGGTCCCCGGCCCGCGCCAGTGGAACGCGTGCTGCATGACCAGCAATCGGAAGATAACCCAGATCCATTAACGCCTCGACCGCCTGGGACAGATGATCCTCAGTCACATGCAGATCAATATCCTTCGAATGACGTATCGCGGCACTGCCATATAGACGTTCGGCCAGAGGCCAGCCTTTGACCAGAACTGGTGTGCACCCTGCTGCGCGCAACGCTTCTATCGCGGGTCTGGTTTCCGCCTTTTGCCTAAGGGCCGCAACGATGCCAGCCTCACCCTCTTGGGCTAACAGGTGATGATCACGCTCTGCGACTTGGCGGTCGCGCAGAAGGTTGGCAAGGTAAGGCCCCAGACGGTGGCGGGTCACACCGAGTGCGAGTGCGCGGGACAGCCGATCCGCTTCTTCGGGAGCCAACCCTTTCAGCAGGCTTACAAGGTCCACCAGGTCTTGTGGCCAAGATGTAGGCAGGTCAGATGCAGTCGTTGTCACGTGAACTCGGCAATCACCTGGAACCGCTCGACCCCGTCCTCTCCGCTCACAATCGTCTCCCCAACTTTGAGCCATGCGTGGGCATCACCGACCTGATCCGGGGCGATCCCCAAGACAACGGTGCAGCCGAGCCCGCGACGCCCCAACATCCGGCGGAGCGCGATCACCTGTTGCAAACAAAGCGTGCGGAAAGGCAGGTGGCGGGCGACGCGCTCGATCAGCTGTCCGATGGCAAGCGCCTGGTCGGCGCCATCGGCAGGATGGGGTTCGCCTTGGTGTTGCAACAGCCGCGTGTAAATTCGCGCGGGCATCAAGGTCACGAGCCGTGCGAGGGTCAGCTCCGCAACGGCCTCCGACGCCTCTTGCCAACCGAGGTGGCTTGTCATGACCTAACCTCTACAACCAGGTCGTGGTCTTTCAGATCCTGGATGAAAGCCCGAAGATCGCCTAAGCATTGCTCTGGCGTGACGTTGTAGTCTTCGCAGAGTATTTCGACCAGCTCAGCCTCGGACTTGGGTGTCGACAGTAGCTCCCAGATCCGCGCGCCTGTCCCTTCGATCGCGAAGTACTTTCCTTGCGCAATGCTCATCGCCATCACACGGTCGCCATGGCGCGTCTCAACGTGATCTGTCCCACGGGTGAGACGGATTTCAGAGAGGTCGGCATGTTTGATCATGTGTAACCCCTGATCATATGGGCAGAATTGGCCCATGATGCATCGGGGATCAACCTTACCTTCGGTTTAATGTCATGAGCCCAGTAGACATGGTCAGGCTCATAGCCCCAATGGCTCCGCCAGCGAAAACGCGGCTAAGCTTGTTAGGATTGGCACTGCTCGATGGAGGACAACTCTGGAGGGCAGGCGTCCGTCCCAAAAAGAGTGCCGCCGCGTGTCGCTGTCGACATCACGGACTTCTCCAGGACGGGTTTTGTCCACTCAGCTTTGGTTTCCTTGGTACTACTCATGCCCAGCTCCTCACTCACGCGATCGTTTGGCGTGCCCCGCATCGGCAGAGCTATGATAATACGACATTTGTGTCAATGCCAGAAGCAATGCAGATTATGGCATATCACTATTTAAACTCGCTGATTTCAAAGGATTAATTCGATTGCGTCATATTGGTTCGATTGTTGTCTTATGCTTCTCTAAATGGGGCAATCGGCGATTTCTTCGCGTCTGGATTGCATGATGCATACCTGAGGTGTAGCAGGCCGGGACGACACGACTCGGAGACAGGAGGGGACAATGCCCCTGAGCGCAATTCTCTTTGACAAGGATGGCACGCTTTTCGACTTTGACCGTACTTGGGCCGAAGTTGCCGAGCAAAGCTTCGCGGCGATCACACCCGACCGCGGCCTGCAGGACCGTCTTGCGGCGTTGGGCGGTTTCGATCGTCAGACACAGAGTTTTGCAACAGGTGCTCCAATGGTCGCAGGGACGCTGAACGATATCGCAACTCTTTGGCAACCACATGTCCCCAACCACTCGGTAGAAGGGATCGAGCGGATTTTGGACGAGGTCGCGATTGCCGCCAGCTTGAACGGCGCGCTGGTCCCTGCTGTTGATGACTTTCCGGGCTTTCTGACGACCTTGCGGGCGGAGGGGTATCGGCTGGGCATCGCCACGCATGATTCCTACGAAAGCGCGGTCACACAGATCGAGGCTGTGGGCGCAACATCCGCCTTCGATTTCATCGCCGGCTACAATAGCGGTCACGGGATGAAGCCGGGGCCGGGCATGCTGCTGGCCTTCGCCGAGGCGGTGTCAGTGCCGCCGTCCGAGGTCGTGATGGTCGGCGACAGCGTGGGCGATCTCAAAATGGTCGGCAATGCAGGCGGCGGCCTCGCCATCGGTGTCCTGAGTGGCCCCGCAAGGTCCGAAGACCTCGCCCCCCACGCCGACCACGTGGTCACGACCATCGCCGAGCTGCCATCTCTCCTGCGCGGATTGTCTGGTTAGCCAAGTCTGCTAGGCTGAAGGCATTTCCAAACTAGGATTACCCGATGGCTTACCTCCTTCTGAACTCCCACGATCCAAACCGTTTCAGACCGAACAAGCTCGGCCAGATCCGCGTTGAGCATGCTTTTTGGGGGAAGTCTCAAGCTTTGCCATCCGATGCCAAACTTCCGGAGAGCGTAGCAGTCACCGGACCTCTTGATCCTGATGGCGTTCCAAGACCACATGATTTCATGCAAGCCTTTAACGGCGCCGTTGTCAGCGCGCGATTCAAGGAACTTGTTGAAAGCTTCGACACCGGCGCATGCTTTTTCCTGCCGGTCTCAGCAAAATTTGGCCGTCGTGATCCGATCCGGGTCGAGGGCGATTGGTACTATGTCATTTTCCTTAAGTCAGCCAATCCGATCCTCGAAGATCGCTCGACACTTTACTGGTTTGTGGCACCGCAGAGAGAGCTTTCACCGCCAGACAGGGCGGAGGAGGCACAGCTTTACTGCCATGAAGGCAGCGTACGCGAGCTAACTCTCTGGTGTGGGCAAGAGAGCGGCCATCCCATGCCCACCTTGCCGACGGATCTCTCTAGACCCCAGTTTATCTACGTTTCGGATACGTTTTACGGGGCAGCTATGGCTGCCGGGATCACCGGCCTGGAGCGGGCGGTGAAGATTGAGGAACTGCCGGATGACGACGTGCACACGACGGCGTCATACGCTCCCTGCAGGGCCAATGAACACTACGAGGCCAGCAACAAACGGTTCTATCGGCTGCCTGGGTATTACGAAATTGCTCTCAAGGAGGACCCGCTCAACGACTGGATTGAAACCTGCCACGATCAGATCAACAAGTTAGAGCGGAGCGGGCCAAGCGACGCGGGATGGGTCGATCTCCTGCCCGACGGCCCTCTGATGATTGAAACGAGCCGTGAATACCACTTTCGGCCACTGATCGAACCGCAAGTCAGCATGCCACCCTTTCAGGTTGTGAGGAAGACGTTGAAGGACGCAATCGAAGATCTTCAGCCGGGCAAGCAGCGTTTCGTCCCTGTCCAAGTCTACTACACCGACGAGCAAGGAGAGCGCAAACTGACGCCGGGCGAGAGCTTTATCACCAGGGCGCCCTTTCTGGAGCTCGAGCATGTTCCGGAACTTGCCGAGCACCTTCCTACTAGTTCGGACCTGTACTATCCGCTCGTTGAGGTTCAGTGGGCTCATATGAGTGCCAAGGGTTCAGTGGCCGCGATTGATCCCGAAGAGAGCGCGCTCCACTTCTTTCGAATGAATGGCGCTGGCGGCAAAACCTTTGTCTCTGAAGGGATGTCCCGGATTATGGAACGCCTCGCACGAGGAACTGAGCTAGAAGGCCAATATCCATTCGTAGACCTAACCATCGATCTGGTGCGGAGGCGGTCGCGTTAGAACCTTCCGCGCGAAAATGGTGGCTTTTGCCGTAATATCGGCTTTGCAAAGCGACGATAGGGGCGCAAGGCTAGGGGTCGTTGATCAAACGAGGTTCCTATGAACGAGACCGTCAGACGGCGCCGGGGTGGTGGGCGCAGTGGTAATCAGCGCCGGGCCGGGGGCTCGGCGATTGAGCAGCTTCCTTTTGC